>NZ_MLYR01000035.1 GCF_001866655.1 Bacillus sp. MUM 116
TGACCCTTATTAAGGTCCAATAGCAACAAAGTTTACGAAAAGAGCCTTTAATTAAGATGCGAGAAACATTTTCTTATTGTTTTAAAAATTAAAAAGATTTAGGTAAAATGATAGGGGAGGAGGGTGGTCACAAATGAAAGCACAGGTGATTAAAAAATTTGGAAATCCATCTGTTTTTGAAATTGCTGAGGTTCCTAAGCCTGAAGCAATTCTTGGGCATGTTGTTATTCAAGTAAAAGCGACAAGTGTAAATCCGATTGATACAAAGATTCGTGGCGGAGTGGTACCAGCAGTTGCACCAGAGTTTCCAGCGGTGTTACACGGCGATGTAGCAGGAGTTGTTGTTGAGGTAGGAAAGGGAGTAACAGAGTTCAAGATCGGTGATGAAGTCTTTGGTTGTGCGGGCGGTTTTAAAGGAACGGGCGGTGCCCTTGCTGAATATATGCTTGCGGATGCGCAGCTTCTAGCTCCTAAACCAAAAAATTTAACGATGGCACAAGCAGCGGCACTTCCTTTAGTTACAATTACTGCATGGGAGGCACTTTTTAATCGTGCAAATGTTCAAAATAGACAAACGGTACTTATTCATGCCGCTACAGGCGGGGTAGGTCATGTTGCCATTCAACTAGCAAAGCTAGCTGGTGCAAAAGTATTCACTACGGCTTCATCAGAGGAAAAGTTAAGCATTGGAAAGCGTCTGGGTGCAGATGTGTCCATTAATTATCGGAAACAGACAGTGGATGAGTACGTAAAGGAACATACAGATGGAAAAGGCTTTGATGTTGTGTTTGATACGGTCGGTGGCGAAAACCTCGATCGGTCTTTTCAAGCTGCTGCCACTTACGGAACAGTATTATCAATCGCAGCACGCTCAACGCATGACTTGTCCCCTCTCCATGCTAAGGCATTATCCTTACATATTACCTTCATGCTTTTAAAAGTAATGAATAAAGAGCAAAGGCATGAATATGGGAAAATCTTACGAGAAGTAAAAACTCTTATTGAGGAAGGGAAGCTTCATCCGTTAATCGATGAAAGAGTTTTTAATTTTGATGAAGTAAATGAAGCACATACTTTACTGGAATCTAATGAGGCAATTGGAAAGATTGTATTGACAAATGAATGGTAACTAGCGGGGAATTTACCCCTTCAAGATTAGAGAAGAAATATTTCGCCTCTACACTTATTTATGCGTTACGTATACAGCATTATAGCACCGGGGGTAAGGCATCATTTTAGAAAAATAAATAGAAATGAAGAACTGGCTGCCAATTTGGCGGCTTTTCTTTTTGTACTATTATGTTCAAAAAATAAGGAGGTTGAAAAAATTTCTATAAAGCCAATGGAACATATGATACAATTAGTGTAAATTTACACATTAAAACCTAAAAAAGGAAAGTACGTCACTCATGATGCTAATGGATAGGGTTACAAAAGGGAGAAAAGTAATCCAATGATTGAAAACGGACGATTCTCGAAGACAGTTAGGTTCTGCATTTAAAGGAGTGTGATAAGAAATTGAAAAAAATCAAAGTAAACTTTCATATTAAAAAAATCGTTTTCGTGATTCTCTCCCTTATTATTTTTGCATTTTTGATTTCCTATGCTGTTTTCCAGTTTTCGTTAGCCCACTATAGTGATGACTTGTACCAAGGCAATAAGATCCAGGATGTCGGCAGACTCCTTCCGACTAAAATAGAGCGGATTGAAAAAGGGAATGAAGTAGAGCAGATTGTCAATATCCTGAAAAGAGCCAAAAGAGATGGATTAAAAGTCAGTATAGCGGGGAAAAGGCACTCCCAGGGCGGGCATACTTATTATCCAGACGGGGTTGTTTTGGATATGACAAGTTTTAACAAAATTCTAGGAATCAATCAAAAAAGAAAAACCATCCACGTCCAAAGCGGGGCAACCTGGGATGGCATCCAAAAAGCGCTTGCTCCGGAAGGGCTCGCAGTAAAAGTCATGCAAAGCCAGAATATTTTTACCGTTGGGGGAGCGATCAGCGTAAATGTGCATGGAAGGGACATTAAAAACGAATCCCTTGGAAAATCGATCAATTGGTTCCATTTATTGCTTCCCAACGGAAAAATTATGAAAGTCGACTGGAATAGTGAACCGGAACTATTCAAGGATGTATTAGGCGGATACGGTCTATTTGGTGTCATTTTGGATGTGGAATTACAGGTGACAGATGATGAAGTGTATGAGATCCTTACGAAAAAGGTGAGCGTAGAGGAATTCCCCAACTATGTCCATATTTTAAGGGAAAACCCCGATGTGAAGATGGCTTATGCACGTATTTCGGTTGCTCCGAAAACATTGATGTACAGCATGTTTGTCGTGGAATACCATAAAACTAAAAAACCCCTGACGGAGAGCCTTCGTAATTTGAAAGAAGACCAGCAGCCATTTTTGACCTACTCATTACTAAATTTATCTCGAAAAACTAGTTTCGGAAAGGACTGGCTTTGGGACCTTCAGGAAAAATACTTCTTATCCCTCAATAAAAGCTTGATCTCAAGAAACAATGCCATGCGTTCGGAAAGCGATTTTCTGCTTTATAAAAACCAAAAGAACACCGACACATTGCAGGAATTTTTCGTACCAATCGATGAGTATCCTTCTTATATCAAGGATATGAAAGCATTTCTGACAAATGATGACATCAATCTGCTTAACTTTACCATCCGCTACGTATCCAAAGACGATTTATCGATGCTTTCTTATGCCAATACCGATATGATCGCTCTTGTGGCATTATTCAACCACGGAAAACAAAAACAGGATGTGGAAAAAGCCCAAAAATCGATTCAAAAGATGATTGATATTACCTTGAGTCATAATGGTACGTTTTATTTGCCCTATTACCCATACGCTACCAAAAAACAATTGCTTGAATCCTATACTAACTTCAACGAATTTGTCCAAGAAAAAGAAAAATACGACCCAAATGAAACCATCTCAAGTCTATTTTTCGAGAGGTATCGTAAGTGAATACTAAACTAATCATCCGCGGAAGCGTTCTTGTCATTCAGACGGCAATATTTCCCTACTATCTGCTTTTTTTGAAAAATATAGGGGAAACTTACAGCGTGTTTTCATTGCTCTACGCCATATTTGCTTTATCATCAGCTGCCTGTTTCTATGGGTTATCCCGGATTCCACAGCAAATTCCGATTCATAAAATGTACAGTGTATCGTTGTTCGGACTGGGTTTATCCATGATATCGGTACCATTAGCACAAAATGTATTCCATGTTTGCTTAATCCAATGTTTTATGGGGATCTTCCAAGCGTTTTACAAATTATCGGAAAAAGAATTTGATAAAAAAGACAATATATGCTGGAAAATGGAAAATATTCATCAATTCATTTTGCAACTAATTATCGTGGTAAGCATTATTGGTGCCGGATTTATATTTGACTGGTTTTCCGTTCACATGCTGTTTTTTCTGGCAGGAACATGGTATATATTAAATTCTTGGCTGGCATTAAAAAGAAATCAAACTGAATAGCGAATTCCACAGAGACGGTTCTCTTGAAGAAACCATACCCTAACATCATAGACAGGCTCAATATTGGATAAAATAAGTGAAAAATCGAGATAATGAGGTACAGTCATGGAGCATAAAATTTTGCCTAGGAATGAATGGATCGAAGCAAGAAAAGAACTGCTTAAAAAGGAAAAGGAATTCACGAAGTTACGGGATGAACTCACACAGCAGAGACGAGATTTGCCTTGGGAAGCTGTAACAAAGCCTTACACATTTGAAGGACCCAGAGGTAAAATGTCGCTATCAGATTTGTTTGCTGAAAAAAGCCAACTTATTGTGTACCATTTCATGTTCAATCCTAGTTGGGATCAAGGCTGCAAACATTGTTCTTTTTGGGCGGATCATTACAGTGGTATGATTCCTCACTTATCTCACCGTGATGTCTCTTTTGTCTGTATTTCCCGTGCACCCATAGAAAAGCTGGAAGCATTCAAAGAACGAATGGGTTGGACATTTCCTTGGTATTCATCAGGGCAATCGGATTTTAATTATGATTTTCAAGCATCTTTCACCGAAGAAGAATTAGAAAAAAATCAAGCCTTTTACAACTATACAATGCAGAATCCTATGAGTACCGACAGGGAGGGTGTTAGTGTTTTTTATAAGGATGTTGAAGAAAATATATGTCATACATACTCGACTTACGCTCGTGGCATTGACATGTTGAATATCACATACCAGTTTCTTGATTTGGTGCCAAAAGGCCGACAGGATGATCGTGGATTACGGCATCGTGATCAATATGTTGCAAAAATATGAAACCAGGTGGGAGATTACCTGGTTTTTTTCGATTAAAGAACGGTGGAGACAGTTAACTTTACAATAGGTAAAACCGAAGGGGAAATGCCTAAATATTTTTTGAACTTGATACCAAATCAATTTAATATGGTATCCATTCCAGTTATTGTGGAAAAATATAGTCGATTAAAGGACAACTAAGTCGGCACCGGCAAGCGAGGAAGTTGTGCAGCGAGAGCTCACTAAAATGAGAAAGATCTTGGGAATTGTCAGGAGGGAAGAACGATGATTGAGGTTCAGCCTTATAATCAGGAAGCCGAAGAGGCATTCGTCGGAGCGTTCTTTTTAGATGCGGAATTAATCAATGAGTGTACCGTTCGACCGGAGCAACTGTTTACAAAAAATTTGCGGCTGATTTATTCGGCAATAAGGAGCTTAAATGAAAAAGGCATTCCGGTGGATATCGTTTCTCTTATAGAGGAACTTAGTGCCGATAATCTTGTTCGGGTTGGCGGAGTCCACTATATTTCGCAATTAGCAGGAAGCGTGCCAACAACGGCCAACTTTCATTTTTATGAAAAAATGGTTAAGGAATATGATCAGAAACGAAAATGGGGCGAGACCGAGTGTAGGAAAAACCTCATTTGCCCTTAATCTTGCTCAACAAGCATCCATTAAAGATGCCTGCGTTATTTTTTCCTTAGAAATGTCTAAAAAACAGCTGCTCAAACGGATGTCCGGTTTTACGGGAAAAATAGACAGTCTGAAAATGAAAAACCCGAAAAGGGAGTTTCACGAACAGGATTGGATGCAATTTTCGGATGCACTTGGAGCCCTATCGAAGGTAAATTTACATATTTTTGACCGAGCAGGGATGGATGTTCCTTACATCTGGTCGAAGGTTCGAAAATTGAGGAGGGAATATGGCGGACAGAAAAGGATGCTGATTGTGATTGATTACAGTGGAGCTTGGGTTCAATAAGCGATATGGTCAGTTTTATAGTTTAGCAGAATTGGAGAGTTGGACTCCTCAGTGAATAATATTAAAGAAAATTATAATTGTTTTATAAACGGCACAATCATATAATTGTGTGAAAAAGGATGCGTATCATGCCGATTAATTCTTTTGAAAACTATCCGATGAGCTGGAAGCCATCGATTGATAAAACTAAAAAGCCTATATATCAAGCACTCGCTGGGCAATTGGAACAGGATATATTAAACGGGATTTTATTACCTGGAACAAAACTTCCCCCACAGCGAGAACTAGCCGATTATTTAGATTTAAATTTGAGTACCATTTCAAAAGCTTTTAAAGTGTGTGAGTTGAAGGGATTGCTAAGTGCATCTATTGGAAGTGGCACATTTGTATCGTATGGAGCGTTATCGAATGCGTATTTACTTGAAGATACAAAGCCAAAGCACTTAATTGAAATGGGAGCAACACTTCCAGATAATGCTTCTTTCGAGCCACTGCTACTCCAACTAAAAAGTATGCTTCAAGAGACAGATTATGAAAAATGGTTTGGTTATGGTCGGGCAGGCGAAAGTCTTTGGCAAAAGGATGCAGCTATAAAGCTATTCCGAAGAGGTGGGTTTGAAACAACAGTTGATCACATTTTATTTGCAAATGGGGGTCAAAATGCGATTGCTGCTACATTGGCAAGTCTTTGTAAGCCTGGAGATCGTATTGGTGTTGACCATCATACCTACCCTGGCTTAAAAACCGTTGCAGCAATGCTTAGTGTGCAAATAGTACCTATAAAATCAGAGAACTATGAAATGAGTCCAGTTGCCTTTGAATATGCGTGTAAAAATGACAATATTAAAGGCATTTACTTGATCCCTGATTATCATAATCCGACAGCTTCCTTTATGTCTGTTGAGAATCGAAAAATGATTGCAGCACTTGCCAAAAAGTATAAACAGTTCGTTATTGAAGATGCATCGTACCATCTTCTCAACAAAAAACCACTCCCAGCAGTCGCATCATTTGCCCCAGAACAGGTCATCTATATTGCAAGTTTATCTAAATCATTAGCACCAGGGTTACGACTAGCCTACGTAGCAGTGCCGAGTCAATTTAAGGAGGCAATTTCAAAGGCACTTTATAATTTAAATATAACAGTTTCCCCGCTATTAGCAGAACTTACAGCACGGACGATTGTATCGAATCAATTTGAAGTCTTAATTGAGGGTCATCGGGAACAAACCATTCGCAGAAACCAAATCGTAAAAAGCTATTTGGCAGACTATACCTGTTTAGGTGTTGAAACAGGCATCTTTCGTTGGTTGTTATTACCAGGTAAGATTACAGGTGCTGAATTTGAAACGTTAGCTGCACAACATGGAGTACAAGTGTATGCGGCTGAACGATTTGTAGTAGGAAATAGTTGTCCAGAGCGGGCTGTAAGAGTTTCTGTTTGTGCACCAGAAACGCTCGAAGAGCTTGAGCAAGGATTGATGATCCTTAAACGTTTGCTAAACTATCTTACCTAATATTGTTTGCCATACAATTATAGTATTGTATGGTTTTTTAGTGGATGTTATGATGATTCAAATCTTGTTGGAGGTTTATAAGAATGGAATTAGGTTTCTAGAAAGGTGGGTTAGATTATGTTACAGAAAGATAGTGTAAAAGCGTTAGACGTTCAATCAGCTTCGTCACAAAGCTACATTCATTCTTCAGAAAAACAAAAATCGTTATACAAGCGTACATTATTCGTTGTAAGTATTTCACAAATTTTTGGTGGTGCGGGGTTAGCAGCAGGAGTTACTGTGGGGGCACTTATTGCACAGCAAATGCTCGGTACTGATGCGTTTGCCGGACTTCCTTCAGCTTTACTTACTTTAGGGTCAGCAGGAGCAGCTTTATTTGTTGGGAGACTTTCGCAAGCGTATGGACGTCGTACAGGTCTGACAGCGGGTTTTATAATCGGTGGACTTGGAGCAATAGGAGTCATAGTTGCAGCATTAATAAATAGTGTTTTCCTTTTATTTGCTTCCCTACTTGTTTATGGTGCAGGTTCAGCAACAAATTTACAAGCTCGTTATGCAGGTACAGACTTAGCGAATAGTAAACAGCGGGCGACTGCTATTAGTATTACGATGGCTTTTACAACATTTGGTGCAGTTGCAGGTCCAAATTTAGTGAATGTAATGGGGAATTTCGCCCTTTCGATTGGTGTTCCATCACTTGCCGGTCCTTTCATTTTAGGAGCGGCAGCCTATATCTTAGCAGGTCTTGTCCTTTTCATCATGCTTCGTCCAGATCCGTTAGTTATAGCAAGAACGATAGTAGCAACCAATCAAGAACCTAGTGATAAAGGGCATTTGGAAACAACTGAACAAACAGAAAACAAAAGAGGCATAATCGCTGGGGCAACGATTATGATTCTTACTCAAATTGTAATGACAGCGATAATGACCATGACGCCTGTTCATATGATGCATCACGGACTTGGTTTGGGTGCAGTAGGTCTTGTTATTGGTTTTCATATAGGTGCCATGTATTTTCCTTCACTGGTTACAGGTGTCCTTGTTGATAAGTTGGGGCGTTCTGCGATGGCGATTGCTTCTGGAATTACGCTGCTTCTGGCTGGATTAATTGCAGCATTTACACCAGGAGATTCTATGGTTCTTCTAGTCATTGCTCTTTCCTTACTTGGATTAGGATGGAATTTTGGTTTGATAAGTGGAACAGCACTTCTTGTTGATTCAACTGAAACTTCCACACGGGCTAAAACCCAAGGTGCAGTGGATGTTTTTATTGCTTTGTCTGGAGCTGCCGGCGGAGCCTTATCAGGAATGATTGTGGCAGGTTCAAATTATCTAACATTATCATTTACTGGAGGGATTTTATCCTTATTACTCATTCCAGTGGTGATATGGTCTCGTAGCGGTAAAAAATAAGCCATTTTATTTTACGAAAACAGTACTTTTGAGGGAAATATTTGTGGAACTAAATGTGTGCGTTAATTTAAGGTCCGGCTGCCAATCAGGCAGCTTTTACTTATTGTATTATGGACAGTTTAGTTGAAAACATGATGTTGTCCATGCAAACCTTATCTTATGAAAATATTATATATTGTAAAAGCTTTACAGCTTCGGAAATTCAAACAGATGGTTAAAACTATGGGTCTTGGATACTAGGGATGATGGGAAAGTTATGGATATGGCAGCGATTTTCCGGAGGAAGTGCTTTTGTAACAAACCTAGTATTGTTCATCTTTTTACTTAGCAATGGAACATCATTTTTTATAACTAATATGGAAAAAATAGAAATAAAATGATAGAAATAAAGGCCCTTTATCAGGGCTTTTTGTAATAAATTTTTTCCTCGTCCTATCATTTTATTATCTGGTTTTCCATCCCCTAAGAAAGGCGATTGTATTGTATGACAAGAAAATACTCTGCAATAAAAAAATCTAAGAAGGAAAGGAGGGACCAAATTGCCCTCAGTTATTAATTTAGGATCTATTTATGTAAATTCTCCCCAACCAAGTTCAGCTGTCGTTGTGGGTGAAGCTTTAATTAATGGTATGGATGCCAATAGGAAATATAACTTAAATCTTGGAGGTTCGTATGGTTTTGCCAATGTGACAACCGGTAATATAAATAATATTGTGGATAGTTTTAAAGTGATTGATGGGGTCATCTTTGATCAGGATTTTAAACCAAATATTAGTGGTAAACGGAGTATATAAGAAAATTTCACTCTAGAAGTCAATTAATCATTTAATAATGATTCCTTATATTGTTATTTAATGGAAAGGAAGCCAAGAATTTCGTGTTCTAGACTTCTAAAAAATAGATGTGGTATGCCTAAACTTCAATCGAAAAAAATTCAATATTCTTTGATTTTAATTTAAGGGATTTTAAAAAAATAAAATCAATCGCAGGATATTTGATCAAAACAAACTAGAACTATAGCACAAATTGTTATTACTAAACACAAGTTCTGGATTTTCAAGCAAAAAAGGTAATTGAGCACATTACATAACATAAAACTAAAAACCCTCAGGAACTCCAATTGGATTACCGAGGGTTGAAAAGGTCTATGATTTTCTTTTTTATGCCTAAATAAACATTCGGTGACCAGTTCTATCTAGCCAACTGATTTTATTATCCATACATTTTAAATTAGTGACGACCAGTCTGTGCTCGATCTATAACTTTGCCATCTGAACTGTAAATAAAGAATAATGCTTTTAACTGAAAACTCATCAATCCTTATTAATTTTTAAATCCGTTGGAACTTGTGAAAAAATAAAATGTGTTACAGTATGTGCGATTGGATTTACTTCATCAATGAATTTTTCTGCTTTAGCGAATGTTTCAAACTGCATTTTAAGCATATAACACGTACTACCTGCTATTCGATAACAGAATTCGATGTTTGGAAGTTTCTCAATGTAATTTTTAAAAGATTTATAGTCACCATTTTTAACTGTTGCTTCTATTATGCATTGGATTGGTAAACCTAATTTCTCATAATCAATTTCTAAAGTATATTTTTTTATAATCCCAAATGATTCCATTTGCCTTACCCGTTCCGTTACTGATGGGGAGGACAGATTCACCCTTCTCCCAAGCTCGCTCATTGATAAACGGCTGTTTTTATGTAGTTCATCTATAATTTTTTTATCAATATTATCTATTTTCATTTTTAAAGTACCTACCAAATAATCGTTAATTTTATAAAAAATTAATTTGATAATCGTTACTAATTTAATGTGTTTTAGTAATTTTGTTTTTTATAATTAATTCGTAATTAAATATAACAGGGAGGTACTTATATGGCAAGGATTGTTGAATCTAATTTCGGTGAAACATCTTTTCAAAGATTATTGGGACATAATAAAGATGTAATGGAAGGATGGAGTCAGTTAGGGAATGTGATAGAAAAAGATGGACAACTAACATTTGAATTAAAGGAACAAGTAAGGAGAACATTAGCCCAAAGTAACGGATGTGAGTATTGTAAGGCGAAAGGAAAACCTGATCCAGATAAGTTTAATGAAAAAACTTCTATTGCAGTAGGATTTGCTGAAGTCTTTTTAAAACAAAAGGGGGACATAGCTGATTCAACTTTTGATATTTTGAGAGAATGTTTCACTGAAGAGGAAATAAGTGAATTATGTGCATTTATCTCTTTTACAACTGCCTCACAATATTTTGGTGCGATGATGAAATTAGAACCATTAAATTAATAATCTTATTCATTCAGCAATCGGGCGCAATTATAGAAGAAGGATAAAAAAGTTGATTCCTTATTGTCTTAGGAAATCGGCTTTTTTGTTCTAGAGAAGTCCTTGTCATTTTGGAGTTTCCTATTTTATTGGGTTAACTCGGCTTTTTACTTGTTATTTTTCCATGAAAAAATATTGGTCCTATTTGGTTATTTTAGGTTATTTTGAAAAAAACATTATTTTTCTCTCGCCTTTGAAAATTAGAATAATACTCGTTCCCTTGCTGGTATACGAAGTTGGCATAATTCTTGCGATATTGTATTTGAAAAAATGACAAGGGAGAGTATTAAGATGAAAAGGTTAGCAATCTCAATTTTAGCAACCTGTACGATATTAGCATCTGTTAATGTCGGATCAGGTGTAAAAGCAGAGGATAGGCTAGAAGCAATAAAAGGGAAATTACTAATTGTGGGTGGAGGATTGGGGGATCTAAAAGAGTAAGTTTCTCGGAGGCTTTGATATAGATGTTCCTCATAAATTGTTTAAAAAGTTTAAGCAACATATGGCTACCGAAGGTCTTCGTGAGCTTCGCCGTCACCCCAACCCCATCGTTACATTCACTTATATTTTTTTTAGCTTCGAAATCAGGAAATATCTGCAAATGCAGACTAGACACCAAATTGGGGAACGAGTTGAATGTTAATTCACTGTTAAATCACAAATCCATAATTTCCTATGTAAACCAGCCATTAGCAAAATAAATGGCTGTTTTTCAATATAAATTTGTATGAGGTTTTTTCTTCCTATTTCGAAAGAAGGCAATAAGCAGTAAGATGCTTGGAATGATAATTTGAAAAGGCAAACTTATATAGAGTGGTACAAATTCAAATCCTTCCTTGCTAAATTCAGCATACGTCGATGCCGTGGTTATGGATACAAACAAAATAATCATTCCAATTGGAAACGACAATGTTTCTTTTTTTTTAAACTGAAATAGATCTGCTGCACCCTCAACTGCTGCATAAAAATACAGTGCTATTTTAAAGAAACCGCTAATGATTAGATAGAGCATAAAAAGAACATCCAGCCGCTCAATAAAATTTGCCAGTTGAATTCTTGAAACGGTTGTTAATAATGGGAAGTTTGCGCGGGTATAAAGTTCTGGACCAATGGTTGAAATGGTAATAATCACGGTAATGGTAATATTAATCCCGCTTAAAATCATCCCGCCCATACAAGCAAATTTTATTTTCTTTGGTTCATTCACAATCGGGTATATCATCGAGAAAATAAGTATTTCTCCAAAAGGATATGTAAGTGTGCCAGGTAGAAACTCTTTCAATATGGGTTTCCATCCATTTTCAAGAATAGGCTTTAGAAATTCAAAATGGATTAACCCGGAAAAAATAATTAACAGAAATCCTAATAGGGCCATAATATAAATAATGCCAAAATAAATCTGCCCCACTCTTGCGATTACCTCTAAACCTTTATGAATGCCATAGATGATGGTCAGAATCATCAATGTATTGATGACAAATAACGGCGTATTTGTATAAACAGTCGTTACCAAGAGTTCCCCAAAATCTCGTAATACATATGAGGCAATATAGATAAAATGGATGACATAGAATAAGGCGATGATCCGGCCCGGCCATTTTCCGGCAATTTTTTGTATATAGCTGGTTAAAATTAATTCTGGATAAAAAAGAAACAGACGATAGTGAATAAAGAAGACAATCAAACCACCTGCTAACCCTAATAAAAGGGCTATCCATGCATCCTGTTTTGCATTTGCTCCAAGACCAAAGAGGATTGAACTACCCATTTCAAATAAAAATACTAGTATGAAAAGCTGGGATGCGCTTATTTTAATCTTATCCATTTACTACATTTCCCCTTTGATTAGGGTTATATTGTTAAGTTATCCCGGAATGGATTCATCCGTATTCCTTCAAGCCATACATAAGAGTCTACCTTAACGTTCACTTCAAGCTCAGGAAATCGATTGTTCCAATCCTTTTTTATTTCTTTCCAATCCGTCGGATAAGTTTGGTGGGTGACCTCGCCAAAGCCAAATACATCACTTTTTTTCTTCTTCACTGCTCTTATTGCTCTTTGCACTTCCTTCTGAATTTCTTTTTCGACGAGGTGATCAATTTTTTTATCACATCCGGATTTGACAAATCGAAAGCAGTATTCGCATCACTAACCCATCCCTCGTTATCAATATGCACATTGATAACAGGTTTTCCATAATAATAGAACAATCAACAAACACTTTTTCATCATTTTCCATCCTTGATTCCGGATTGGTTCTTTTCATCAGGAGGCCCGGCTAATGATTTGGTACTGTCCCCCAAATTCGCCTTTATTCTTGAAATATTTTCCTGATAATCTCTAGTTGCGGGTGAAATTTTTGGTTTACCTGGATCTTGCATTTTCCGTTTTTTTTGCCGCCTCTCTTAGAAGTCATTCGAAAAATCCACCTAATATTAGGTAGGTTGTCCAAAAAACACCAAACCATCCAACACTCCTAATGCAACGATTGGCGTTAAAAAATAAATAAAAATAGATAGCTATAAAAATTTGTAGGTTCGATTCGTTAAAAAACTCAAAAAATTGGTACTTTATTTTAGATGAATCTTTAACAATCGGGCGCAATTCTGCAGTAAGAATTATGCTGTTTCTTTATGTTAAGGGCCATTTAGTGGAATAAGGCTTTATTGAGCTATGAAGAGGCAGATTGAAGAAAGGATACTATTTTATTATTTTCCTGTTTTTTCTTCGAAGTACTTAATTGCGAGATTAGAAAAGCCAGTAAAGAAGATTTAAAGGACGTACCAAGGGTTTATGTTGATAGTTGGAAGGCTGCTTATCGTGGTCTAGTACCAGGCGAAACCTAGACGAATTATCATACGAAGAGACAGAATAAAGATGGTTTCATTTTTAATTAACGAAAATGAAATTTTGATTGCTAAATACTTCACAATAAAAGGTAGTACGTAAAGCAAAGTAGAAATAATATTAAAAGGTACAGAGCTTGTGTATAGCATATTAATCTTGGATAAACTGGGATGAGAACGCTGAGAAAATATAAATGTAGAAAAGATATGGTTGGAGGAATAAACATATGGCTATTGAAATCAATGATTCAGCTTATGCAATCCGTTCTGTCTACTCGGCCCGCAATCTATGGTCTGGCTTGCTGTTCGGACTGCTTTAGCATGTCACGGCATCTTATCAAAATACATTTATTTTCACCCACCTACTGGAGTAACTACAGCACAGGCCGAAATTGGAGGCATGCTAATGTACTATGGTGGGGACGCCATTGATATTATTCTCATATTCATTTTTTGCTTGCAATGGTTCAACGCAAACCGGCCACGAGCAAATATACATGAAACAGTAAACTCGTAACACACAAAAATTATCAGACTTTTTTATAAAAGGATGATTCTATTGAATATAGAGAAAGCGTGATTTGATCAATCTTTTTTTCAAAACACGCTTTTCCTATTTGCTCTTTTTCAAGGTTTATTAAGTTAATTTAATCAGACTTTATGCCAAAGCATTTAGATTTCCGGACACGGTAGGAGGGTAATTTTCTTTTCAAAAACAGACACTTTCTTTAGAGAATGGCTTTGTAGAGTATAATTACTACGTGTTACAGGGGCTAGATTGTAAGTAATTACTTAATGTTAATTGCTTTATCTACTGGAAAAAGAATCGTGTTCCGTTATTTTCCAATTAATCTCGTTAAAGCAATCCCAAGAAATCCAACCCCCATTCCTATCAACCATCCGATTTGAGAACTTCCTAACAGTGCTCCCAATCCTCCACCAAGAAACATGCAACCAACAAATACTAATCCTCCAACTCCCCATTTCTGCCTATCCATAATTCAACCACATCCTTTCGATAAAACATATGCTATTAGTTAACTAATCTTTCTTGAAAGGATTATCTGAACATCAAAATAGGAAATGAGCATATAATTATAGTGGTTGATTACTGTGAATTATAAAACTCAACTAAGAATTAAAATTAATTTTTTGAAAATCACCGAAATGGTCAATACTTCAGTTTTGCAAATAGGTAGTTCTGGTCCTATTAAGAAGTCCGCTGTTCTGCCTGAGGAATATCAAATACATCCTAAACTAGTATCAACTTCTACAGTTTTAGCACCTGCAGTTCCTTTACAAGCACCTGTACGAGACAAAGGTAGTAGGGGATTCCTTTTCCTGAAGAATCCATAAAGGAGGATGGTTTCCTTATTCTAACAATTGCGGTATGGAAAAGTCTTCAATCTTCGGTTGCCTTTATTCATGTGCACCACCATCTTTCCATTCATAAATTTCGGTTTTAGGAGTTCTCTATACAATTATTTCATTTAATAAGAAATTTATTAATGAGGCATTTTTATTATGAAAAATCACCCATAAAAAGTAAAAAAGACTACCCGCAGGACAGCCTTATATAAAAACAATATTCACAAGGAGGATAATCTAAATCAGTTTCTTGCAAAAGTGATTCAAGGAATTTAATAGTTTAATTGAATACAGCATTTCATATTCTTTCTGTGCGTGTGAGATGGTTTGCTCTGCTATAGATACTTCTCTTGTGGACAATTCTAGAGTGAGTCTATAATCCAAAATCTCCCTAATAAATTCCTGAAGGTTGCTCGAACGCCTGCTCCTGCTGAAGAAATCAACATCAAATATTTATCTTTAACTGTTCAAAACCATGAAACTGAAAAACACAATGATCCATAACATCGGAAGTAAATTAATTAAAACCGCAAATCGTTTCTTTTTGACTCTGAACACCCAGGATAATATTGAACCTGCGATTACTACAACAGGATATAAAGAAATAGCTAAAACAAATGAGACATTAGCTACATTCGTACCATTGTCAAAGCTCATAAACGACAATCCCCAAATAACAAACCAGGGAATTAAAGATAGTACATATAAGATTTGGCTAATGATTAGATACGGTTTCATAAGTTCCTCCACTCTAAAAGTCTAAGGTATACCCATACTATAATAAATGAAGGCAGTACAAATAAGAATCTATTTATCTGTAAAACTTACTGAATTTTTTCAAGAACAATTTGAAAATCATATGGTCGGTTTGTTTGAAATGGAATATAAATATAGGAAAGTTGAAAGAAATTAACTTTATGCGTCAAAACTTAATGGGAGATCTTGGTCAAGTGTTAAGTGCTTGGGATGCCTTTTTAATTCTACGTGGTTTAAAAACACAGCGTCTACGGATTGAACGTCATTGTAGTAGTGCAGAAAAAATTGCAAAATTTTTGAAGGAACATTCTTAAATAGAAAAAGTCTATTATCCAGGACTACCTTCCCACCCTCAATATGAATTGGCAAGAAAACAAATGAAAGGGATGGGGGGGAATCGTCTCATTTGAGCTAAAAGGTGGGATTGAAGCAGGGAGAGCTTTTATTAATGATTTAAACTTAGCGATGATTTCATAAAAACAAACGTTTTTCACTAGCTTATTTACTATTTTAGTTAGAAGGACGTTTTTTTTGAGGGATAGGAGATAACTGATTCACGGAGACAACACTATCCGTCTTTTTAGTTGGTTTTTCCCAAAATTGTTCGTTATTTGGTAAGTCATCAAACCAGGAAGCAGTTGGTGGACAGTCCAAGATCATCAACTTTCCATATTTCCCATCACGTGATTGGTGATATTTAAGGTATGCCTTTCCATTCTCAATCGCGAGAATTTCAATTTTTCCAGATGTATGACTCATTACTAATTTGACTCGTTTGCCGAGGCCAGAGGTTTTAGCCTTTGCTTCTTCCACGATATGATATACCTGTTCCAATGGTAGAACAAACGAAGAGTTTCCGGCCACAGGACGATTAACAAAAAAATAGTAAGGAGTCACTCCTGCCCAAGATAGTTTATCTAACAGATTACCGAGAACAGTTGGATCATCGTTTATTCCCTTTAGAACAGGAGTCTGATTTACAATGATAACTCCTGCTTCATGCAGAGCTTCAATCGCTTTAAGTGCGTCGGATGTAATTTCCCGCGGATGATTAATATGAGCCATTACATATATCTTTTTGTGCACAGAAGAGTGCTCTCTTAATAAATCTAATAGTTCCTTGTCTTCAAATATCCTCATGGGATTAAATACAGGCATTTTTGAACCAATCCTAATAATTTGTACATGGTCAATATTACGTAAACTTTCAATAATCCATCGCAACTTTGGAGTACCTAGCATCAAAGGGTCTCCACCTGTGAGAAGAACATTATTAATTTCTGGTGTTTTTTCAATATATTCAAGCCCATCTACCACGTCTAACATCGCTTCTTTTACATCTGAACGAAACAAGCGCTTGCGAAAACAATATCTGCAGTAGGCTCCACAGACTTCAGAGACCAAAAGTAAAGCGGTAGTAGAGTATTTATGCTGGCAACCTTGTACGACATAGTTCGTATCCTCATCAGATGCGTCCCATCGGCCGTATTCCAATAATTCCTCGGAAGATGGAATTACCAGCTTGCGAAGTGGGTCTTGTGGATCAGACCAGTCAATAAGGTTTAAATAGTAATCATTTAAGCGGAAAACAAACTTCTCAGAAACGGTTTGGAGTATTCTTTTTTCTTCTTCACTCAAGTGTTGTATTGCATTAATATTCGTAATGTAATTAGGTTTTACCATTATTAACCATCCTTTCTGTCGGGGCCTTTGTCGGGGTCTCCGTCACGTTCTATCGACTCTAACGACTTTTTTTCTGAAATTTCCTCTTTTCTTTTATTATAAAGGTATTTGGAGAATAACACGGTGTCGAGGATCGCTTTATGAAACGTCTCCTGTTCATAGGCTTTCATAAGAGAAACTTTGGCTGATTTGGAATTTTGTTCAATAAACCATATCTCTCCATCTTGATCAACCCCAAAATCAATACCAATTTCTCCGAATTGCCCATTTTAAAGCTAGAGCTCAAATACAAACAAAGTGGTGTGCAGATTATGAACTAAATATCCATCAATTCAGGTTTTGGTGGAGGAAATTTAACTTGTCTAAAATGAATCGATCCAGAAATTCATTCAATTCAAATTGGCAGTCAATTGATATTGATAATTTGGAAACTAGGAATACTTTACCCATAATAGTCGGAGATATCGCCATTGAAGTAAAGCCTGGGTATGATCAGACCCTTTTTCTTGATGTCATAAAGAAGCTGAAATCTTTATACTAAATGAAGCAACCGTAGATCGTGTCTACCTAGCAAGAGGTAGTACAGATTTACGGCAATCCATTGATGGACTAGCTGCCCTGTTAAAAGAAGAATTTGATTTAGATTCTTTTTCCCCAATCAAAACTTTGGGATGTAGCATGGAACTGAGGATAAAAGAGTATCGATAAAAGATTTGTTAACCTTCTTAAATTTGGTCGAGAATTAAGCCCCTATCAACAGGAACGTCTCTTTTTGACACTCAAAAATATCGTTAAATCTAAGAATGCAGCCAAATGTAATAGTACAAAGGAATGGTTGAAAAATATCATTCTAAACATGCAGGAATGAAAAATGCGATAGACTTGTATCGTTGTCAAAATTATACTGTTAAGGAGATAACAGAAATAACCAATGTTCCAGATCAGCTTTATATCGTGCTTTAAATGAAGAAGAACAAAATTAATTTGGTGGTCTTTGAACCAAATGGAGACTTAGAAGGAATATAAAATAGGTAGTAGACGATCATGCAATTAATAGTTTGATAACATGGTTTGAAATTAAAAATGAAAAATTAAAAACAGAATGGAAAAGTGGACAGTATGAAAACATTTCTAACTACCGTTTTAAATCGGATGGAAAACAGCGTGTTAAAGGCATTTACAACATTCAAAGTGTAAATAATTATCATAGCCGTTTGAAACGCTGAATTGACCGCTTTAATGGTGTAGCGACTAAGTATCTACATCATTACCTTGCTTGGGTCCGTTACTTAGATAGCAAGGAATATGAGAACACAATATCAAATACGAAAAATATGCTTGTTGTTTCTTGCCTGTTTACAGTAAATGAGACAAACACCAATCTTCGCAAAGCAATATTTACCTCTAAACAAAAAAATTTGAAACATAATTAGGAAAATTGCAAGGAGAATAAAATGGAAATTAGAAAGTTTCATATCTCTGATATTAGTCAGATTGTCATCTTGTTCTATGAAACAGTTCATTCTTTAAATAAAAAAGATTATACTCAAGAACAACTCGATTCGTGGGCATCTAAAGATGATGAAGCGTTTAGATTGGAGTCTTGGAAAGATTCTATGAGTAACAATATTACATATGTTGCCCTAATCAACGACAGAATCGTTGGATTTTCTGATATGACTCTAAAAGGATATTTGGATAGATTGTATGTTCACAAAGATTTTCAAGGTCAAGGGGTTGCTTCATCTTTAATAACTGTTCTTGAAATTGAGGCAAGAAAATTGGGTCTTACTAAGCTGGATATTGATGCAAGTATCACTGCAAAATCATTTTTTGAGCATCACGGATACCAATTAGTTCAGACACAGTGTGTGATACGAAAGGGTATTAAGTTATTTAACTTCAAGATGATTAAAGTGTTTCATTAACGCCTTTTATAAAGGCGTAATTCTTTGGTCGAAAATCAACAATGAAATAAAACAAAGCCAAAGTGAAAAAAGGCCCGATAAAGGGCCTTTTTCCTAATCTATCCATCTTATTTCTAATAGTACATCATAAATGATGCACCAACAATGATAAGAAGGATGAACAATACTACGATTAACGCAAAACTATTTCCTACTCCGTCCATTTATAACACCTCCAGCCATAATGATTCTTACCGCTAGAACGTGTATTGGTTTATTAATAAACAAAAGCAGTACCAACAATAATTAAAAGGATAAATAATACTACGATTAAAACAAATGTACTGCCTCCGTAACCGTACCCACCGTAGCTACAGCCTCCAAAGCACATACTTATCACCACCTGTTAGATTGTACGAAATAAATAATTCCCTATGTATCATATTTCATAAGACAAGATTCGCTTGGACAAATATCATATTGATAAGGAAAAATATACGATTTGCCTATAAATGCAAAGAAACGTCTGCTTTATAGGCAAACGTTCTTTATATCCAAGAAGGTAATGTATAATATGATTGGTTTTACGCTGGTGTACTAATAATATATGTACAAGATAATGAAATGGAATGGACAAGTGCTGATTTATAACGAATTAATTCTTGGTCGGTTCTAAAAAATTCCTCCAAATAAGACTTAGCCGATTGGGAACTCAAGTTAAACTGATGCATAGTCTAGAGTGTATCCGAACAGCCAAAGTCTTGCTTAGCACATAGACTTGTTAAAGGTAGTCTCAATCACAGGAAGCCCCTAGTAGGGCTTTTTGTATTTATTAATCCTTTCGACTTAATAAAAGGCTACACTAAGCATGGCAAAGGGAGACAACCTTAGGAAAATGGCTTTAATTGCAGATAGTGCCCACCCCTTTTTTTGTTTTTTACATATTTTATAAGTAACAGCTGAAAGGAGGTTATGTATATGTCTGATGGTGTAGGTTTCGCAGGTGGTGGCTTTGCCTTACTCGTTGTTTTGTTTATCCTTCTTATTATTGTAGGAACTGCCTTTGTGGGTGGCTGTGGTTTTGTTTAAAAAATAACCTATTCCTTATTGAAAGGAGGATGTATTATGGATGGTTACGGAGGTTTCGGTGGTTGTGGTGGCTTTGGTGGCTTCGGTGGTTGTGGTTGCCCCGGATTTGGCTACGGAGGTGGCTTTTGCGGAGGCAACCCATTCGTTTTAATCGTAGTATTATTTATCCTGTTAATTATCGTTGGAGCAGCCTGTTTTTACTAATTTAAATTCTCGAAAAAAGTCTTATAAAAAGGCTTTTTTCTTTTTGCTTAATTTGTTAAATACTCATATGGAATAAAAGGGGAATTAACCTAGCCCTGCCATAAAGCCATATTAGGCATATGATGTATAAACCGAAGCCGCCTGTTGCACCTCAGGTGTGTTCTGCCTCCTTATTGAAGAAGAAAAGTTCGGGATTTTCTTCTTCTTACATAAAATAAAAAATATATTAGTTTCATAACTTATAAGATTTGACACAAACTTTATGATGCAGTATGGTTTTCGGTACCCCAAAAAGCAAAAGCGCACTTATAGGAACCAAATATAGAAATGTTGATTGTGTATTCTTTAACATCAGTAATAAAGTGATCACTCGTGATTAGACCTATAAAGTGTAATTATTTTATATAAAGTGAATTATTTATATAATTTACATATAAATGTAAATGTAGGATTTTTTTCTGTTGAATTTAAGGAACATTGGCAGCTTTACAATTCTGTAATAAGCTAGTGGAGGATTTTTATTGAAAAAATAGCAAGAAAAAGGAGAGAAAAAAATGGGATTAAAACAGAGATTATCCAAAATTATAGTTGTTACAGCAATTGCAGGATTTGTGGGGCTCGGTCTCACTCCTGTTGTTTCTTTCACTGAGAACGCGAATGCAACTACAATTAAAACAGAAAATAGTCAAACCGCAGTAAAGAATATAAATGAGATTTACAATGCTGCAATTAAAGGTACAATGCCTCGCTTACCAATAAGCCTGAAAATCGGAAAAAATAACCGTACAGATGTTCGGAATCAGTTTGGTCTTCCTCCTAAAGGTACCACTGGAGAATTTGATTATTATCATGCTGAAATGGGTCATCCAGGGTATGCCTTTGGATATGACAAAAAGGGTGTGATTTCGGAAATTCGTTATTTCGGAACAAATGTTGAGCGCCAAACCAATTTAGGTTCAATTACAGAAAATAATTTGAAAAAGGAACTGGGTAAACCTAATTTTATTAACAAATTTAAAAGTGGTGATATTAAGCAAACGAAGTATACGTATCATGCAGGAGCATATGACCTTGAATTTATTTTTAATAATGTTAAAACCTTAGATCATGTAAATGTGATTCCAAAATCATAGAGAAAAAGTGTAATTGAATGAAGCAGTATACATTGATTAGGAAGTAAATCTATTCACAATTAATCTCTAATTTTTTGATAAAAGCCCTTCAAAATTTGTTTTGGAGGGCACTTATCATTACAAGGCTAATAATGACATTTATTTTGCTTCCTTAAAACACGATCTCCGGAGTCGGGAAACAACAAAGTATTTCCGCCTTTTTAGGAATAAATCTTATATTTTTTCAGCTTATAATTGAGGTTTTGTCTTGATATTCCTAGTTGTTCTCCAGCTTTTGTAATGTTGCTATTGTTGTTTTTCATTGCCTGTTCAATCATGATGCGCTCAAGTTTTTCAATCTGCTCCGGCAGGTTGCATGAAATATGCTGTGAGGACTTAAGTTCCATTATATTTAATTATGTTGATGTATTTTTAGAAGAATGACCATTTTTAAACTGTCTAGGGGTTAACCCTGTGTATTTTTTAAAGATTTTTATAAAATAACTTTGATCGTTAAAATTTAGCCATGTGCCGATATCTGAAATCGGATAATTTGTTAAAACTAATAGCTTTTTTGCTTCGTCAACTCGTTGCTGTTGAATATATTCACTTATTGAGATTCCAACTTCTTTTTTAAATAGTGATGATAAGTAATTTGGACTTAAATGACACATTTGTGCAAGGTCATCAAGAGTAATTTCGCCATAAAGATTATTATAAATATAATGTTGACAAGCGGTTACTGTTGCAGTGTATTTTTCATTCTTTAATTGGTGGACACGATTGGTAAAATCGACGATAGCTTCTTCCATTAATCTTAATATTTCTTTTAAGCTTCCTAACTCCTCGAGTTGTTGAATATAAAAGTCACTTAAGGTAAATGCTGTTTCATCGTTTAATCCGCCTTCAATCGCAGCCCTGCAAACAAGGGCAACTCCAGTTATCATTAAATTTTTTTCACTCCTTAGGCGGCTCCGTTTCGATAACAATCCTAATTCTGCCTCCCCGATAATGGAGTAATCAATGACATCCTTAATTTTATCTGTTCGTCCGTTTTTCACATAATCAAGTAAAACCCGTTCATAGGAAAGATTTGAATGAAAAATGAAATTCCTTCTCCCTTTAGAAAGCTCAAGGTCTGGATTTTCTGTTTCAATTATAACCGGTGTTATCGCTTTATTATGTTGGATGAAAGAACTTTTATCTAACTTTTTATGATAAATCAAGTAATAAACCAACAAACTAATTGTCAGCAGTTGTTGATTGTCAATAATGGGGATGGATTGATAATATTCAATGAGATTTCTCTTATTCTCGTTTCTTTTAAAATTATCTATCATTTTGGTTATATTCTCTTCAGATATTTCTGAGCTAATGGAAGGTCCAACAATAATGGATCCTAAAAAAAGGGATGTTTTTTTTAGATTAACAAAGAAAAAGTTCAAATTTGAATTCGAAAAGAAGATAGGAAAATCATTGGGATCATTTTCATATGTATAGATGCTGATTTGTTCTTTCAAAGGTGCATAATATGGATTTTTCCGTAGGTCACTTCGCGAAAATTCGTATTCGAATTCACCAAATTGATTGACATAATAGACGGGTATTTGATGAACTTCGTAAATAAGCTGACAAATATATTGTAAATCTTTTTTGGATATTTCCATCTATTTCATATACTCCATTCAATTTTTGCTGAAATCGATTCCATTTTTTATTATTCATTAAAAAAATACTATTATCCGTAGAATATTACAATTAATACAAAAATAGAAGCTATAGAATAGGTGGGGAAGGGGCGACATAAATAAGGAGGAATTGAACATGGAATTAACAAATAAAATTGCGGTGATTACTGGGGCAGGAAGCGGAATTGGAAGAGCAAGCAGTCTGAAACTTGCTGCTGAGGGTGCGAAAGTTGTCTTAGTTGATTTCAATAAAGAAACTGGGGAAGAAACATTACAACTTATTCAAGCACAAGGCGGAGAAGGAATCTTCGTTTCGGCAGATGTATCGAAAAGTGAAGATGTACAAAACTATGTAAATAAAGCAGTAGAAACATATGGACGTATTGATATATTTTTCAATAATGCGGGTGTTATTCAAAAGTTTGCTCCTTTCACAACAGTAGAAGAATCCGAATTTGACCGTATTATGGCCATCAATGTAAAAGGAGTCTTCCTTGGAATGAAATATGTATTAAAAGTGATGGACAAGCAAGGGAGCGGTTCCATTATTAATACCGCGTCTACTGCAGGAATTCGCCCTGAACATAGTGTAGCTGTATATTCTGCAAGCAAACATGCAGTTATTGGTTTAACCAAAGGCGCTGCGTTAGAATATGCAAAAAAAGGAATTCGTATTAATGCACTTTGCCCAGGCGGTGTCCAAACTGCATTAACAGCTAGTGTTGCTGATCAATTTGAAAAAGGCGGTTACGTTCCAGAAGAGATACCCAATATGAGAATGGGGCGTTATGCAGATCCGAAAGAACTCGCTGAAATGGTTGCTTTCTTAGCATCGGATAAAGCAAGCTATATGACAGGTTCAATTGCACTTGTCGATGGTGGTTTAACTTTATAGGCTATAAAACATAAAGTAGGGTTTTTTAATGAGTAATACCCAGCAAAGAATATTTATAAATGATTTTAGCTCCGCACAAATGTATAAGATGAAGCATTTTGTCAGGAGCTTAATCTGGAAGCATAGTACTTCCAAAATTCATCGGCTCATAGTTTGCTAAAAAAGTATAGTCCTCCTATTCTTATTTGAGTTTGACTAATCGCCGGCGGAAAATTGATTAAAGGGCCATAGACATTGCTTTGTCTATGGCCCTTTGTTTTAGATAGTGCATTTTTGCAATATGCCATCCAAGGCAAAGAGTTAGCGTTTAATGACGCAGTCTCTTTGCTTTTTTATTTTTAGGAAAGGCTATTTTCGCATAGATTGTTGTTTTTCGTATAAGTTCATCAACCCGTATAACTAGAGGTTTCGTGGCATCTTTTCGTAAGGACATTTGCGAAAATTGCCTAGAAACTTAGTAAATAACCCTTATAAAGGTCCAAAAGCAACAAAGTTTACGAAAAGAGCCTTAGGAAAAGAGGAATAAATATGAGTATACTGGAAGTTAGAAATTTAACACATAGTTTTATAGACAAACATCTATATGATCAAGCAAGTTTTGATTTATACAAAGGTGAACATATGGGAATTGTAGGTCAAAATGGTGCAGGAAAAAGTACACTAATTAAAATATTGAAGGGTGAAATCATTCCCGATGGCGGAATGATTAAATGGCAATCTGAAATAGTGATTTGACATATTGATCAATATGCAGAAATCACTGGAACCAAAACAATAATGGATTATTTGAAAACGGTTTTTGCAAATTTATATGAACTAGAAAAGCAAATAAATGATTTATATTAAGAAATGGCGATTACAGGAATTTATGATCAATTAGAGCAAGCCTCAAAATATCAGGAGAAAATGGGAATGAGTAGTTTTTATTCAATTGAAAGTCAAATAGAAAAAGTTGCAAGTGGATTAGGAATAAATACAATGGTCTTCAACCTCCCTATTCAGGAGTTAAGCGGTGGTCAGAGAGCCAAAGTAATTCTGGCATTTTTATTACTAAAAGTGATAGTAACTAAATCATATGGGAAATCGTGAGCACCTTCAAATGTTGTTAGCTGCACGGTGACATTAAAGTAGCGGTGGGTTTTGTGTTCTACCTTCTGTTTGATTTGGAGAAAGACTTGTTTGCAAATACAGATATTAACGCAGTTAAGGATTCCTACTGGAAAAAAGCATTAAAGTTTTATTCAGAACTTAATGATGAAGGTAAAGAGATACTTTTCAAAGTAATTGAACAACTACAGGTTGATACGGTATCCAATGTTTTAGGTATATTTGATGGAATAGTGTCCATTTCAGATGAAGAAATAGAGATAAATATGACCGTTGAAGGGATTGATGAACCACTGAACGGTGAGTTACAAGATTTGTTCTTGGAATACGATGAAGAAAATAGGTAGTTCTTCAACTATAGGGTGCAAGAGTTGTAGAAAAAGCTGTCATTGTGGCAGCTTTTTCGGCAGGCTAGTTGAAAAAGAGTTACGAAAGGGTAGCGTTAATCGTAGAAGGATTAACGCTATTTTCGTTGTAGTTACTAAACTAACGAAAAACCTGCAGGTAAACTGGGATGAAAATCTAAGAAAAAAAGATAAATCGGGAGATTATGCTTTCTTTATTGAGGGAGTTGAAGAAGGAGTGTGGCGAATCTTTGGAGAATATTGTTGATTAGTACTGGATGAAGGATTAATTGATTGCAAAGGATCAATACACCTAACTTTATAGCTTACCTAGATTAGGGGATTAATGGATATTATTAGTCTATGGGGTGCCTTAAAAAAGGTAGTAATGCTGATATATTAGATTAACAGTAATTTTTAATTATCTGAAGTAGGGTTCATTTTTATATTGAGGAGTAGAAACATTCATGGAAAAGAAAAACTTAACGTGGTTAGAGGCATTTTTTGATTTAATTTTTGTGGCTGCTATAGCAAAAGCTACTCACCTGTTAATGCATGAAAAACATGGGGTTATTCCGGTTGAATATCTGTTAAAGTTTGGTTTAATTTTCGTCCCTATTTGGTGGGCATGGGTAGGTCAGTCTTTATTTATCAATCGTTTTGGTAAGGATTGTGTAACCCAACGTTTGTTTATGATCATTCAAATGATATTTATAATATTGATGACGGCCAGCCTGTCTGTTAACTTTGATCCATATTATATTCCTTTCCTCATAGGCTACATAGGAATCCGCCTTTTAACATCTATGCAATATCTATGGATTAGTAGGTCGGAGAGTGGACCTCGCAGACGAGCAGCGGTTTATTTAGGGTATGGCTTTATTATTGGTATTACTATCTCCTTATTTTCCGTTTTCTTTGTCTCATGGCCTCGATATCTTGTCCTATATCTAGGAATTTTTATTGATATTGTTGTCCCAATTTTAGGTCGTAAATATTTAGTCAAAGCGCCAACGGATACCTCTCATCTATTAGAAAGGTTTGGTCTTTTTACTATTATTTTGTTTGGAGAATCAATCGTTAGCTTAATTGCTGTCCTACATCCAGAAAAAGGAGATTGGGAAGCGGTTATTTTTACCATTATATCATTTGTCATTGTTATTGCCATGTGGTGGCAATATTTTGATAATATCGAGAAAAAGGTTGACAAAAAAATAAAGTCCACCGGGCAAGCAATTATTTATGGACATTTATTTATTTATATGTCTTTAAGTATCATTGCATCTGCGATTCAGTTAGCATATTTACAGGACATTCATTATCAGTTTTTGTTAATCTTGACCTTTGCGGCCACTCTTATCTACTTTTTATCAACCACATTGGTGTTCCATAAATATCGAATTTTTAAACATCGTTTGAGTATTTACCATTTAGGTTTATTTTTATTGATTTTAGCAGCGTTTCTTTTCATAGATCTTGCCTTAATCGTTCCAAACATACTAATATTTGTTCAACTGGCCGTATTCTTTCTTATATATGCGAAAGTGACAACGTAACTACCAGATTACAATAATACCTTTTCTTATTGTACCATGTGTGCTTACCGTAAGGGAGCTACAGTCAGTGGTGCCGTGGTCGGTGGAATCAGACTAACGGATGGGCTCTAACGCACCATAGTTTAGCGACCTTCCTCTCCCAGCCGTAGAATCAGTATTGACGGTTCTAACACATTTTCATTCTCTGTGGTGAAGCGCTGATTTTTGCGCTTCATGGATGGCTAACGGGTGCATTACTGAATAACGGTAATGCATTTTCTTATTGAAGTAACTGGGCAGGTTTGTTGAAGAAGACGGTAAAAATAGTATAAAGAACATCTAAGGGGCTAAAAGATGAAAAAAGAAGAGTTTATTAAAAGGTTGTATCAATCCGTGATTAAAGAAAATGGAACAATCTATCAAGACTTGTTTGCAAATACAGATATTAACGCAGGTAAGGATTCCTACTGGAAAAAAGCATTAAAGTTTTATTCAGAACTTAATGATGAAGGTAAAGAGATACTTTTCAAAGTAATTGAACAACTACAGGTTGATACGGTATCCAATGTTTTAGGTATATTTGATGGAATAGTGTCCATTTCAGATGAAGAAATAGAGATAAATATGACCGTTGAAGGGATTGATGAACCACTGAACGGTGAGTTACAAGATTTGTTCTTGGAATACGACGAAGAAAACAGGTAGTTCTTCAACTATAGGGTGCTTATGTTGAAGAATATGGGGTTGCTGCGGCATCCCTTTTTCTTGTTCAACTAAATGGCAGGTTAGTGAAAGAGGGTATCGTTTTTTTTATGTTATAAGCTGGCAGTCTTACTTAAAATAGAATTGTTTCGACGGTTAAATTTAAAGGTGTTATATAAAGTTTTAGAAAACAAATATTGTTATATATTTACAATGTAAAGAAAAACATATATAATACAGTTAAATAAATTTAACCGGTTAAAAAGGAGTTTTTATAATGGAACAAAAATCTATTTTAATAATTGAAACATACGAACAATTAAAAGCAATAAGTGACCCTCTTAGAACTAAGATGCTTATTTACCTGGTAGAACAACCTCACACGGGGCATATGCTTGCAAATGAGTTGAACCTTTCTCGAGCAAAGATTCTTTATCACCTAAGAGAATTAGAAAAGCATGGCATAATTATGCTAGTAAAAAAGGAAGAAAGGGGAGGCAATATTCTCAAATATTATCAAGCAGTGGCAAGAGGTTTTATTCCTGCAGATCATTTACTAAATTTTGTTGAAACAAAAGAGGCAACTAGACAATCATTTTTAGAGGTAATAAACAGAGCTAAGACCAGAGTGTTGACAGCCCCTGCGGAATCATTTGAATTGAATTCATCAAATGTAGAAGAATGGTTGAATATGTCTGTTCAAAGAGAATACTCCTTGAGCAAAGAGCAGTTTTTAGAATTCACTTTTCAATATAGAAAGTTATTAGATTCTCTATTAGAGAATAATTCTGATGATCCAGATAAACAGCTTTATTACATTATGACAACTGCCTTCCAGATAGATGAACCGTTATTCAAAAGTTAAATTGTTTATGGAGGGAAATATAATTGGAGAAACAGCAAGTGTTAGATGCAACCAACCATAAGATTAGATTTGCAGAATTATTAAAAAATCGATCATTTATACTCCTATGGTTATCTAGTAATGTATCTTTTTTGTCATTATCGACTTATCTGTTTGCAGAACAATGGTACATTATTACTGAATTAAATAAAGAGGCTTTGCTTGGAATTGTTATGATGGCAACTATGATACCAAGAGTCCTCTTTATGGTTATAGGCGGAGTTTGGGCTGATAGGTTCAAAAAGTCACAGATTATGTATATTTCAAGTTTTATTCGATTTTTAATTATTTTTATTATGGTGCTATTCCTTCAAGTGAATTTGTTAGAAATATGGCCATTAGTAGGCTTTGCTCTAGTTTTTGGTATTCTTGATGCCTTTTTTTCTCCAGCCAACACCTCGCTACTTCCAATACTGGTTCCAAAAGAAGCTCTCATTATAGCAAATTCAATGATACAGAGTTCTAATCAAATTGCAATGGTTTCAGGTCCTATGATTGGGGGTGTAATTCTTACACTAGGTTCTTTTTATCACATATTTCTTTTCGTAGCATTTTTACTGTTTTTAACTTTTCTGTTCAGCCTTTTGATAAAAGAAAAAGATAACCCTAAAAATAAGGGAAACTCTACTATTAATGAATTAAAGGAAGGAATAAATTACGTTTGGAGTATAGAACTTCTTAAAAGAACGTTGATGATTCTTGTTATAATTAATTTTTTCTTTTTTGGTCCATTATTGATGGGAATACCACTGATCGTAAATAAGTTAATACAAGGAAACGCACTAGATTTAAGTTTTCTTCAAAGCTCATATCAAGTTGGAATGTTAATTGGAGCCTTACTAATTGGGATATTAACTATTAAGAAAAAGGTAGTTTTAAAAATTCATTTAATGATTTGTACTTTAGGTATTTTACTTAGTCTACTTGGTCAAATAGGAGAAATATGGCAAGGGGTTCTTTTATTAATCTTAATGGGGTCTTTTTCTTCAATTATTAATGTATTGTTAGTAACTACTATACAAGAAAAAAGTCAGAAAGAAAAAATTGGTAGGGTAATGAGCCTTGTAAGTGCATTCTCGAATGGATTAGTTCCTTTATCTTATGGTTTTGTTTCTCTATCTCTGTTTTTTAAATATGATATTTCTCACATTATGCTTATTTGTGGTATAGGAATCACCATCATATCGGCAATATTTATTTGGAAATTCGAAAGTAATTAAAGACCATTTATTATATGAAGGTGGGAGAATAAATAAAAGGGTTTCTATTTCAACCAAAATGTTCTAGAGTTTGTGAATCAAGGCACTTAAACTATCGGGTGCAAGAGTTAAACAAGGTGTGCTGCGGCATCTCGCCATTGTCTTCTTTAACTAAAGGAACAGGTAAATATTAAAAAGGGATAGAGAAATAGGATAAAAGGGTATTGACTTAAAAAGACTGCAATCATTTTGCAGTCCTTTTAAGTCTTTGTTATTTACCATTAGCAATAATCTTAGTGTCAACCTTATTCTCTATTTTGCTCAGTGTATTTTGATTTGATAATATCTCACGTTTATTTTCTTCAATCATTTTATGCAGTGTTCTGCTAATCTTTTTCATTATATTCCTCTCTCTTTTTAAAAAAATGTTATTATAACAGATGCGTCTTAATTTTGGGAAAAAGCACAAGGTATTTTTGATTTTCTAGAAATGGTAATTTTAAGCCAATATGTGAATTAATATACTTAACTTATAGATGCAATGGTTCTCACAGTTTGAGGACGGGTGAAGAAACAAAAATAAGTTTAATAAATATGCCTAATACAAGATAAACGGATTTTGAACAACTTTTGTTTTTCATCCTTTAGAGAAAGGATTTGTTCTATTAAATTAAGTTTTTCAACACTCCCTTTAATTGTTTGTAAGGCACCATTAGTATAATAATCAATAGTGATCAGTTTTTTCTCAGATAATTTTATTAAAAACATATATGTTTCCGCCTTTAAGAGTATGTTTTAACACCATCCCATTATATAAACCAATTTTTAAGTTTTGATTAATCAGATGTTACATATTTGTGAACATTTAAAGAATCAATTTAATTTATCATTCAAAAAAAGGCTATCCGGTGATTCTTCAAGAGGAGGGTCGCCATTTTTATTAATCCAACAGAATGATTGTAAAGTTTTGTACTTAACGGAGTGCTTTAGTAAAAAAACAATTGGATTGCTGTTTCGGCAGTCCTTTTTCATTATCGTTATTCAAGTAAAGGGGAGGTTAGTTATGTTGCAGTCGGTTTAATGAAGGAAATAAAGGAGGTACGGAAATGAAATTAAATCACTTTTTGAATAAGAATTTCCCCAATTTAGAGCTTAGACCACCTCTGTTTTATAGTTGGGATATTGGTATACGTTTTGAACTAGGGGTGGAGTGGAAAAGAGAATATGATTATCCCGACAACCCTTATATACTGGGGTGTTATAAAAGGGCTATTACTTTATTCGAAGCCTTACATTCTCCAACAGAGGAACTTTTTGTCGTGATGGATGTAAATGATTTTGATAAAGGGAAAAATATTAGACATCAGTTAAAGAACTTTTCTCGCTATGTTGAAAAATCATTATTGTTTAGGCTGAAACATCAAGCAATGCCTTATATATGCCCAGAGGACGATGAAGTAGGTACATATAAAATTCATAGATTTTCTCTAAACTGCAAAACATCTGATTTTAAATACATTCCATTGTTAAAAGCACTTTGCAATCAAGACTTAGGGTTAAGACCAAGTATTTTCCATAGAGTTTACATTATAAATATCAATAAGAAAACTATCTTTCACGTTTACGATGACAGAGGTTGTGATTTATTAGCGACATCACCCGGAACAATTAGAGATATTTATGAAAAATACAATGATTGGATTTTAGATTACGATAGGAATGAAATTGACAAGGTGTTTAAATAAAGGAATATAGTTCTTCTTATTATGCTAACTGGGGTCTTTAGCTTCATAACAAATGGCAACGAAGGGAAAAATTTTTATGGTAATGTTCGGTGGGTTCATTCTGTTTTTAATAGGTATTATTTCTTTTATATCGTTATTGGTTTACGGTTATAAACAATTTAAGACAGATGAGTCTAAAACATCAAAAAAAGTGATCTTTTTAGTTTTAGGAATATTTGATACCTTTTTCGGTACAGGTGGTGAATTAGCAGGTCTTGCTTTAATATTATCACTTGCAGCTATCCTTATTGGTCTTGTGATTATGAGGGTATTTCATTAATACATTAATGTGAAAGTTTGTGAAATATTATACTTAAAGTAACGGGTGCTTATGTTGAAGAATAGGGGGCTGCTTCGGCAGCCCTTTTTTGTTCCACTAAAGGGTAGTTTAGTTCAATAACGGATTGGATATATGTGGTATATTAAACAGAAATACTAAGGGGGATGATTGTCAAAAAATGCTAAAAAAGTCATCTTTTTTGGGGCTAGTTGCTGCAACAATTTCCATTGGTTTATGGTTATTATTAAACTTCTTTAATCCTTATTCGAATGAAACAAATAATGGTACGACATTAATATCTTTATGTATGATAGTTTTACCTGCTATTACAGCAATAATCTCTTATTTTACATCAAGAAAATTATTAATGCTAATTGCCTTCATTTGGTCTTTGCCTTTAAGTCTATATATGCTAATGACTCCAGGAATTTTTCTTTTGTTTGGAATCACAAGCTTTTGTTATTTATTTAGTTATATCCTTATGAGGAAAAAACAGGGGTTACTTGAATAAGGGATAATTAATAGTATTAAAAGTTACGAAAAGGCTTTTTAAACCTTATTCAAGTAACTGGCAGGTTAGTAAAAGATGAATTGGTTTCCAGCAATGGTGGGCAACCTAAGAACAAATTGTCTTAGGTTGCGATAAGAAATGAAAGCAAAAGTCTTAGTTCTAATTTTATCTACTTACTTTTCAATATTTAATCTTTCGGTTAATGGAGAAGAAACAAAAATGGAAGCTCCAATAAACGTTATCAAAAATTATTTCAACTATTTAAATAAAAACCATTGGGAAGTTGCAGTTTCTTGGTGGGATAAGGATAGTAGAAAGGATTTATTGGACTATATTGCTGATAAGGAAAACCAAATGTACAAACGAGGACTAATAAACATTAAAGAAGCCCACCTTGTTATGTGGAAGGAACTGCCCTACGAATATGGTAAACAGTTTTTGCCCTATCGTTATATGGAGAAATTTAAAAGCCCAAAAGTGTATTATGTGGGTGTAAATTATAAAGTGTATTCACAGAACAAATATTTTATAGACGGTGTGAGTTACTTCGTGATTGCTATGGTTTTAGAGGATGGAAAGTGGAAAATAGCATTAACTCCCCATGTTCCAGTAAGTTCCATTATTTCTGACGGCTACGGGTTTGGTACTAAGGATGAAAAAATCTACGATGAAAGAAGGATGCAGTTTTATAATAAGGAAATCGAATAGGGTAAAATTAAATCCACAGGTCTGGTTTAATAGCCTATTGAAAATAGACATTAGTGAATGTGAAAAGATGTACGTTAAGTAACGGGTGCTTTACTTAAAGATCTACCTGCTTACTACGGAGCTTTTTTATTGAATTAACGTGGCAGGTTAGCAGTTGAATAACAAAGAGAAAAGACATTCCTTTGGAATGTCTTTTTTAACAGATATTTTCTTTAGTAGCAATATCCTTCACAACATCTTCTAAAGTAACATTTCTTAAAACCTTCTCCATTGCCAATTGTGCTGCTGTAAATAATTGTTCTATTGTATTCTGGATGTTCCTACCGACGGGACAATCAGGATTTGGATTTTCATGTATGCTAAACAATTCTTTCTCCTGTACAACATTCACTGCCTTATAAACGTCGAACAAGGTAATATCAGATAATTCCTTTGCGAGTTTAGCCCCTGCAATACCTGGATGTACCTCTATCAAACCGGCTTTTTTTAGCATTCCCATTAGTTTTCTTATTACGGCTGGGTTCGTGTTAACACTTGAAGCTAAAAATTCAGAAGATGTTACTCCTTCTTTATTTAATTCAATTAGAGTCAATATATGAATTCCGACAGCGAATCGGCTGCTGATGGACATGTTCAGTCACCACCCCTATTAACTATTCCGTTATTTAAAATTATTTCTTCATCATGTAATTAATTTGATTACAAGATTATTATAGCAAATTACGAACAAAAAAATAAATTAAATTTTACATGTTGACAAATTTGTTACATGTAACTAAAATAACTACATGTAACAAACTGGATTACAAATTGAAGGAAACTTAAATAACAGGAGGACTATAAAATGAAAATCGGAATTATTGGTGCAAGTGGTAAAGCAGGAAGTCTTATTTTGAAAGAGGCAGTTAGTCGAGGACATGAAGTGACAGCTATTGTAAGAGATGCGTCAAAGGTCAAAAGTCAAAATGTAGCAGTATTAGAAAAGAACATTTTTGACTTAAAAACAGAAGATATTAAGAATTTTGATATTATTGTAAATGCTTTTAATGCTCCATTTGGAGAAGAACATCTTCATGTTGAAGCAGGAAGAGTTTTAATTGAAACACATAAAGGTGCACCAAAAACAAGATTAATTGTTGTAGGAGGAGCAGGAAGTTTATTTGTAGATGAAACAAATACAATACAAGTATTTGATACTCCTGAATTTCCTGAAGCCTATCTTGCAACTGCAAAAAATATGGGAAATAACCTTGAAGAACTACAAAATACAAGCGAAGTCCAATGGACATATATCAGTCCAGCGGGATTTTTCGATGCTGAAGGTAAACGTACTGGAACGTATCAAAAAGGTGGAGAACAATTAATCTTCAATTCAAAAGGTCAAAGTTATATCAGTTATGCGGATTACGCAATTGCAGTTTTAGATGAAATAGAAAATCCACAGCACATAAACGAACGTTTTACTGTCGTTGGCGAATCAGAGTAAGTAGTGACGGTGTAAAAGGAGGAGCTTTACTATGAATAACAAGGAACTTGCTCTTATCTATATTTGGGATGCATACTGTGGCTGGTGCTACGGGTTCTCGAAGAGCCTTCGAGCCTTTCATGAGAATCACCCTGAATTGCCCCTGACTGTTTTGTCTGGCGGTCTATTTGTAGGTCATAATAAGCTACCAATAGCCTCTTTCTCATATATTCCAGAAGGAAATAAAAGAATTAGCCAGTTAACTGGTGCGGAGTTTGGTACACCTTATCAAACGTTGTTGGAAGAAGGTACTTTTGTTATGGACTCCGAGGCGGCGGCTAAAGGCTTTTCTGCATTGCGTTTCTTCGCACCAGAACGTGCGTATAATTTAGCCTCGTCCATGCAGCGTGCGTTCTATTACGAAGGAAAGAGTCTCAGCGACCCAGCTACTTACCGAGAAATTGCTATTGCTAATAATCTTGATCCAGAGACAGTTCTGGCACGATTCGAAGACATAGTTTCCACCGAAGATGCCCACTCAGACTTCGCAAAGGTTCAACAGCTTGGTTTCCAAAGCTATCCTACTTTGCTTTTGCAGAAAGGTGACGAATTTATCGGGCTTGGTGGAGGTGTTATGACCCTCGAGAAGATAGAGGCTCGTCTAGAAAGTGTCATTTCATAACTATCTTTTAAACAGCATAATTAAACTTAACTTAACCCGACCTTCTTCCGTTAAAAAGGTCGGGTTTTCAATATAAGAATTATGCATGCCAATTAAAATCAAAGAAATATTTGTATAATAATACCATCATTAATTCCAAAACAGTTATAAGGGAAGGTCAAGTATTGTACTTAAACTATCGGGTGCTTTAAATGTAGTAATAAATAAGAACCCAATTTATCTAATTTAATACAGAAAAGTTGGGCTTTTTAGGCTAATAGGAAAGTATAAGTGCAACTACGCCTCATGAACCGCCCTTAGGGGCTCGCCTTATGGCTGAGTTTTCTTTATATTGAAATTTCCTTAACGTTGTAAATCCGCATTTTCATGACGCTACCCCTTATTGAGTAGAGCGTACTAAATTAATAAACTTCATAAGTCCTTCCGAGATTTGTTCTTCATTGGCATAGGAATAGCTTAACCGAAGCCATGAGGATGGCTCCTTTAAGGGGTCACATATTTGTCCGGGAACAAAGGATATTGATTGCTCCAGACTCTTGACCAATAAGTCTTCTGTTGACAGGCGGCCTGGGAGCTGTACCCATAAATTTAAGCCACCATTTGGACTGGTCCATTGCCAATCTGTTTCGGACAGTTCTTCCTCCATGATTTCCTTTCGTATTTGCAGCGCAATTCGCAGTTTCTCAACATGTTGCTGCAGTCTTGGTGATGAAAAGTAATGCAGGAAAATCTTCTGATTTAAAAGCGGTGATCCATTATCGGCCAATGATTTTACTGCTAGCAGTGATTTCACCACGGAAGACTGACAGTTCATCATGACGGCTATCCGCAATCCTGGTGATATATATTTACAAAAGCTTTTGATATAAATCACCATGCCGGATGTATCATAGGTATACATGGGCGGCGGGGGCTCCTGATCAAAAAAGATGTCGTAATAAGCATCGTCTTCTATCAACAGACAGCGGTACTGCTCGGCTAACTGGACTAATTGCTTTCTTTGAGCCAATGGGACCGTGTATCCGGTTGGATTATGGAAGGTTGGATTCAGATAAAACAGACGAGGTTTGTGTTTTTTCATGATGATTTCAATCTGCTCTAAATCATATCCGTACGGATAGATATCGACGGTTATAATATTGGCTCCTTGTGCTCGAAAAATATCAATGGCAGAACTATAGCTCGGCCGCTCCAAAAGAATAGTGTCTCTTAATTTTACAAATGCCTGGGCTATCAGATGAATGGCTTGCTGGGAACCGGACGTAATTAATAGCTGATCTGGATGTGTAATCGTTTTATAATGCTGATTAAAATAGTCAGAAAGTGATTGACGCAGTTCATAATCGCCTTGAACGGTGGAGTAGGTGGAGAGAACCTTTGGGTAAAGATCAAAAACTTTTTTTACATAGTCCGATATGAAGCGATTTGGCAAAAGGTTAGGGTCAATTAATGCCTGTGAAAATTGATAGGAAACAGGGACCTGATGGATTTCCGATAAATGATTTTTTTGCACATACGCAGAAACGATCGGATTTTCCAGGCTTTCAAATTTATTAATTTCACAGGATTGGACATAATAGCCGGATTTGTCTTTGACATAGACTCTATTTTCCTGTTTAAGTTGCTGGTACGCCTTTAATACGGTTAAACGATGAACATTCATCTCAGCGGCTAAATTTCTAATTGAAGGGAGCTTTTCATCTTCTTTCCATTCATTGAGTTCGATTCGGTGTAATACATAATCGTAAACTTGTTTAAATAAGTAATCTCCATTCATTTCTTTCCCTCCCAATCCCTTTGATTTTAGCATGTTTCTCCTTAATCTGGTCTAATGATTTTCATCTGTTCTATTATCTTTCACCTATAATGGAGCAAAAAGGAGGAATTGACATGGTATTGTTTGGTTATTTGTTTATGTGTCTGATTTTTAGTACGACATTTCTTGCGATAAAAATAGGGATTGATGCAGGTGTGCCGCCTTTTTTCTCAGCAGGCATTCGCTTTTTTTTAGCAGGTTTGATTGTATTTGTCATTATGAGTTTAAAAAGAAAGACTACACTAAGGATGTTTTTTCGTATGGAGATGCTATTGTCGGGGATTGGGCTGACTTTTGGTACTTTTGCCACATTATATTGGGCAGAGCAGTTTGTCCCGTCAGGAACGGCAGCCGTCTTATCAGCTACCGGGCCGATGATTATACTGTTGATTCAAACTTTTATTTTAAAAACGAAAGCAAATTCGAGTTCCTTTATTGGATGTTTTATAGGAATAGCGGGGGTCTTTCTCCTCATTTTACCGAGCTTTACTTTTCTTGTTAATTCCTTGGTGCTGGGTGGCTGTCTCTTAATTATGGCAGGTGAGGTGTTTTATGCATCAGGAACGATTTATTCGAAAAGGGTGATCAATCGGTTTGATAAAATTTCCCCGATTGCTTTAAATGCCGTTCAAATGATGCATGGCGGGATCCTGTTAATGATTTTGTCTCTTGTGACGGAGGATTTCCAAGTGTCTGCTTTAGTAAGTCCGGCAGCAATCGGATCGTCCCTTTATTTGATAGTAGTTGGATCAATGGGCGGACATAGTCTCTATTACTGGCTTGTCTCCAAGACAAACACGGTTTTCCCTTCAACCTGGCTTTTTGTTTCACCAATTCTTGCTATGGTGCTGGGAGTCGTTTTTTATCATGAAACTCTTTCATGGTTGTCTGGTATAGGTGCATTGACGATTATCCTTGGAACCATAATCATTTCGCTGCCAAATTTGAGGTCTTATCCGCACTCCTCAGTTAAAGTTTTAAGTGGCAGATAAAGAAGCACGGTGTTGGACACTTCCCCGATGGAGGTAGCTTTAATAAGGATTAAGATGATATACTCTTAAACCAAACTTCATATTCGACTTGGAATTAAAGATTAATCTTCAAAAATCGGGCGCTTTAATGGAGGAACGACAAAAGCCCAATTTCTCTATTGTCATACTGAGGAATTGGGCTTTTTTATATTGGAATATCCTTACGTATGTTTTCAGCGTTTCGTTGGTGGCACTCCTTTGAGGACTTTTATTAAAAGTGACAATTTACATAAGCTTTATGTCTAAACGGGTGCAATAGTTGAAGATTGGGTTGTTGTGATAGTTGGCCCATCTATTTCCATTAATCCCAATTAGGTTTTAATATGGTATCCTCCAATCAGATTATGGAAGCATTAAATA
>NZ_MLYR01000036.1 GCF_001866655.1 Bacillus sp. MUM 116
TTTTTGTTATATAATATATAATATAATGAATATTCAAGGAGAGAATTTGGATGGCAAAAACAATTTTCACGAATGGAGTTTTTTATACACTAGATTCCGAGAATCCAGTGGTGGAAACCGTAGTAGTTGATGATGGGAGAATTGTGGATTTAGGTTCACACCAGGAAATGGAATTGCAATGGGGTAGACAAGGTGTGAATACGATTGATTTACACGGGAAAATGGTTACTCCAGGATTAATCGACAGCCATTTACATCTATCAGGAGTTGCGTTTAACTTTTTAGACTTGGATTTGACAGGCGTGGAATCGAAAAAAGAAATGCTTGAAAAAATCAAAGCCAAAGCAAATACCGTTGCACCGGGATGCTGGTTAATTGGTATGGGGTGGGATGAAAACCTTTTCAATGACGGGACAACCCCAACCATTCAAGAACTTGATTATGTTGCTCCGCATTGCCCGATTTATTTAAAAAGAATATGTCATCATGCATTTTTAGTGAATAGCAAAGCGTTAGAAATTTGTAATTATCACCCTTCAATCGAAGTTCCGATGGGAGGCAGCATTATCTTGGACCCTGTGACGAAAAAACCAACCGGGCTCGTATTGGAATCCGCTTCAAAACTGTTTACAAAATACATTCCTGATAAAACATATGAAGAGTTAAAACATGGTTTAGCTAAAGCGATGAATTTTGCTGTTAAAAAAGGGATAACGGGTGCGCATACGAATGATCCTTTATACTTTGGAGGGCTTGAACAAACTTATAAATTATATGATGAGCTAATTAATCAGGAAGGTTGTGGGCTGCGCTGTAATTTGCTGATCGATTATCCTTTTCTTAATGATTTGAAAGAAAGGGACATGCATGCCGGATATGGTAATGAAAAATTACAAATCGGCTCCATAAAAATCTTTGCTGATGGCGCCTTCGGAAGAAGAACGGCTTTACTTTCAGAACCTTATCACGATGCTCCTGGACAATTCGGCGAGGCGATGCAGAATCAGGAAACCCTTTATCAAATGGTAAAGGATTCAAGGGAGTTTTCAATGCCTATTGCTGTTCACACGATTGGTGACAAAGCTTTGGAAAATGTTTTAGATGTCTTGGATCAGTTTCCTACGGTAAACTACCGTGATCGAATTATTCATGTATCACTTGTTCGCGACGATTTAATGAAGCGTTTAGCGAATCACAGCCGAATTGCGGATATTCAACCACGATTTGTTGTCGGGGATTACCCATGGATTAAAGAGCGGCTTGGAGAAGATCGTGAGCAATATTTATATGCTTGGAAATCATTACTGGCCAGCGGAGTATTGTGTGCTGGCGGGTCTGATGCGCCGGTAGAGCCTGTTGATCCATTGCTTGGAATTCACTCTGCCGTAACTCGCCGGGCACCATGGGATACCCATGAGGGCTGGAATGTGAGAGAGAAGCTTACCATGCTTGAAGCCGTAAAAGTGTTTACAATCGGCGGTGCTTATGCAACCAATGAGGAGAACATAAAGGGAACTCTTTCAAGAGGAAAGCTTGCTGATATGACGGTCTATTCGAAAAATCTTTTTGAAATGGAGCATCCGGATGAACTCTTGGATACAAAGGTTGAGATGACCATTATTGATGGGAAGGTACAAGAAGTTTAAATGATTAAACTCAAAAATTTTTAGCCACAATAATGATTGAACATGATTAGGGAGGATGATGGCATGTTCGATGATTTATTTGGTGACTTTCGAAACTTGTGGACCGGGAAACCAACCGATGAAATAGACCTGGAAGAATTTTATCGTTTGGTGTCCAAACACACAAGGATTCGCCATGATGAGGATTTAAGAGAAATCATCCGTGTGCACTAAATTCTTTATTGCGTGAAATTCCATTTGGGGTTTCACGCTTTTTTAATTTCTTTTAATTTATAAAAAAGTGTCACAACTAAAAGAGTGGAAAAAAAATCAGGAAATGGATTATCAGCAACCTACATTTTATGGAATGTAAATGAAGTCATCAAGGGGTATCGTCAGAAAAATGCGGATTTACAACGCTAAGCCCATTTTCCTGACGAATACCCCGTTTTTAACAACGTTAAGAAAGTTTTAGTGGTCTTAAAGAATCTAATGATATCACTTTCTCCGAATTAAAATGGTATTCTCCTGGCAAATTAATATATTCCCAGCCTAAAGGTGACATATGGTTTAATAAGTCTTCATTAAAACTACCTGTCCGTTTTTGATATTCAACTGCTTTTGTTAGATGTAGAGTATTCCAGATACTGATGGCATTGATAATTTTATTTAAAGCACTGGCTCTTTGAAGCTGATGCTGTATGGTTCGCTCCCTAAGCTCTCCTTGTTTTCCGAAGAAAATAGCTCTTGCCAGTCCATTCATGGCTTCTCCTAATCAAGGTTTGTCGGTCACAAAAAGTTATTAATTTTTTTGCAAAAAAAACAGGACACGATGCACCTCTTGTCAAATGGTTAAATTAGTGTTAGGATTGTGTTGCTGTAAAAATAAATCGTAACGAGGTGAGGATAATGAAAACAAAAAAATATACGTCTTATCCTCATATTGCTTTTTAGTTATTTTTTTACGAATACATTAACATTAGGTTCTGAGGGTAGGATCCACTCTCAGGGCTTTTATATTTGGGCAGAAGGAACGTTTAAGCTTTCTTGCCGGTCTATAACAGCTACTTACGGAGTGGCTGTTATTTTTTTGTTTTCCGTTATTCATCGCTTTCCAAATATGAAAGGATGATGCTTTATTAAAAGACTCGCTCAATATTTTCGCTCATTACAATCAGGACAGTCATCTTACAGTATGATTTATGAAGACCCAATCTATTGGAATAATGATGTTGCCTATTACATTGAAAGGACACATAAACTCACACTGGATAAACCATGTATCACTATAAAAATACCTTTTGACCGTCTCGGCTTAGATGAAAAAATGGATCAAGTTGTTCTCTCAGATTTTGCATTAAGAGAATGGGTTGATCATATTGAGGCATTAAATGAATTGATTTTTAACCGTTCACGTTCTGATAAAGAAAATGGTGCTTTTTATTGTTTTCGTCCAACCAATGTGTTGTTGCAACGTAATGCATCCTATGTCGAATTCATATCGGAAAAATGGTATTTATGTTTAATGATTACAGTTCAACTTCCATTCAAGAATAATAATAAAGCTATGCGAATGCTCTGCAAAATGCTTCCAAAAGAAGTGGAGGAGTTTATTGCCAAGTTTGATCTCATCAAATTAAATACTGCTTATGAATTGGTAAAAAAACAAAATATGATTCGCGAATGGCTAAAATCCAGTGGTTATTGTGCGTTTATTGGGAATGGCAGCATTTTGCCAAGAAATAAAGACAACAGCGGGCCACTAGAGGGTGCCTTGCCTTTTACATCCCCAGAAGATGTTGAAGTTGAAATTTGTGGTTTGCGAGGAATGGGAATAAAACATGGTGTGACGGTCATCACCGGCGGTGGTTATTCGGGTAAAAGCACATTACTGGATGCACTAAATTCGGGGATTTACAATCACATCATAGGCGACGGACGAGAATTTGTGATTACTGATCAAAGTGCAATGGAAATATCTGCAGAAGAAGGCCGTTCCATAAAAAATATCAATATTACGCCTTTCATAAAATGGATACCCAATAGTTCGGCTGAACAGTTTTCGACTGACTACGCCTCAGGTTCCACATCTCAAGCCGCAAATATTATGGAGGCAATCAACTTCGGATGTAAGCTTCTTCTTATTGATGAAGATAGAAGTGCGACCAACTTTATGATTCAAGACATCAAAATGCGTTCATTAATCAAGCATGAACCCATTACACCTTTTACGGAACGCGTCAGGGAGCTTTATGAGGCTGTTGGTGTATCTTCCGTTCTTGTTATTGGAGGTAGCGGTGAATTTTTATCCGTAGCCGATCAAATCATCTTGATGGACAATTTTGTGCCAAAAAACGTAACCCAGGAAGCAAAAAACTTATGTGAACACGACAAACCACGAGAACGTATCCCCCTTACAAAATGGGAGATAGAAAGAAAAATAACCACCGATCACTTTTCGAGCTATCCACAGGGAAGTGGTACAGAAAAGCTGATGGTTTCAACCATGGGATACATGATGATCGGTGATGAACAAATTGATATCAGAGGGCTTTACAATATCACATCACACGCCCAGCTTGCATCTATTGCCTTTTTAATTCGAAAAATAGCTATAAATAATCAGGGTCGCCTGATCTTTCCTCATGAAAAGATCAAAAAAGCTCTCGAAGATATGGAGAGAGAAGGAGTGGATATTGTATTTTCTTCCTTTTTTCCTGGTTTCGAAAGATGGCTTGAATTACCTAGAATTAATGAAGTATTATCTGTCATAAACCGAATGAAACATTTGAATTCTATTCAAATTGAGCCCTCTGAACACCTCTAATTACGACATAACTATTTGATTATCTTGATAATCAAATAGTTATGTTAATTAGTGAAAGAAGTAGATACGTTGAACAAGCTGCAAAATTCAAAAAGGATACTGAAGATGTTAAAGCACCAAAAAGAGTTGAAGCTGTAATTTAAAAATTTAGAACAATTGCTGATGAAAATAATGTAAATCCTAATATTATTGAACAAGTATATAGAACAATGATTTCTTGCTTTATAAATCACGAATTAATCCATCATTCAAAAATAGATAATAAACAAGGGTAAAATAGGGCAGGGAGTAATCAGTTTTTTCTGGTTACCCCCTTTTTTTTAATAGACGATGTCACTTATACGACTTTTTGCTTTTTTAGAGAGAAATTTGTCGAAAAAATCGTCGATTCCATGTATAATAACAACTTGTGACCACCTAAAAAAGGAGGAAATCATTAGAATGGAATGGACATTAGCAGGCTTGTTTGGGTTCTCGGTATTGCTTCTTATTATTTCGTTTATGAAAACAGCTAAAGCAACAAAGGCAGAGAAAAAAGGAATTGATTTAGTTCACATTGAGGTCATGAAAGAAATCAATGATTTGCAAGAGTCAATTCGCAATATTGAGCTTGATATCGAAGTTGTTATGAAGGAAGCGGGAGTTCAACTTTCTCCTAAAGAAAAAGTGTTTATGCGCGAAATACTAGACTTATATAAACGCAATTATTCGATTGAAAGCATTGCGGAGAAAAAACAGGTTTCTGCAGACGAAATTAAAGAACTGCTTGCTCCTTACATGACTTCCAAGGATGAAAGGAGAAGTATTTTAAATGCGCGTTAATTTATTATCCAGTTTTGCAGCAGGGATTCTAATTGCTACAACCATTAGCGGCGCTGTTTATTTAACCGATCAAACGGATGCTTCAACGAAACCTGTCAAAGTTAAAGAGCAACAAAAAGACGTTACGGTTCAGCCATCTGACGATGAAATGAAAAACAAACTCGCTGCGGCAGGTTATGTTGTTCAAACAAAGGCTGAATATGATAAGAATATAAATGATGCAAAAGCAGCTGCCCAAAAAGCTCCTGCTGCTGTTGACAACAAATCGAAAAAAACAGTTTACAGAGTAGTCTTAAATGTTGCGAATGGGATGACAAGTATTGATGTCGGTCGTGCCCTTGAAAAAGCAAAAATCATTGATAATGCTTTTAAATTCTCGAAGGAAATTGAGAAAAAAGGAATTGAACACAAATTACGTCCAGGTACATTTGTCGTAGATAGTGACATGCCACATGAAAAGATTATCTCATCTATTTTTAAATAGTTATTTATCAAAAAACAAAATCCCTACATTCCTTGGCTCCTGTTAAGTTATGTAGGGATTTTTTATGTGGGATATGGAATTTTAGCATTGATTGCTGTTGTTAAGATGTTCATTATGAAAAAGTGCATTGATTATAACTTTTTCAAGTTTTGAAATTTCGGCTGCCTTCATAAAATTTAACGGAGGTGTCGATATTGAAAAATAAGACTAATGAAATTGAGTGCCTTGTTTGTAACGGTATCCATTTTCGAAAAGGTTATTTTGCGGCGGAATATGAAAAATACGATGATCTTACAAAATATAATGAAAAAGCAGAAGGGAAAATAAAATTCTTTTTGCATTCTGAAGAGAAGAATCCATTATTAAATGTTCCTGAGCAAACGGTTTTATTTTCTTACATTTGTGAGGATTGCGGATTTATCATGAATTTCAATAAGGAAAAACAGGTGGAAAGTAAGAGGGAAGAGAGAGCTAGAAAACAAAGGCAAAGAATGTACGATTGGACTAAATTTAAATAATACTTTTTAAATAATATAGTGCTTCAAATTTTAAAAAATGGCTTGGAGGAAACCTCTGGGCCATTTTTTACTAATACCTGCATCTGTGATGGAAAACATAGAGACCAACATTTTTAAGATTTAAAATAGTTTATAAGTAATTAGAGTGAGGTGGCAGCTTAAAAATGAAAACTAAGAATTGGTCAGTAGCGTTAGAAGATGATGAATATGAAGAAAATAGGGAGCTTGTCATTCAAGATGCACTTGTAGCCATAAAGGAAACGGGAAAAGGCTATTATGTTAACGTAGTGACACCTGCTGCGTTTGGCAGTCCAGTAAACTATTTACTAACACACATTGAAAATACATTTGGAGATTCTGTTTCCATGAAATATATCGACCAATGCGGCTGCGGGGGGCATGTATTACGCGTATGGAAACACAAATAGACATTCTAAATCAACTGGCAAATTATAAAAAACGTCAGGTGGTAATCAATTGTTATGATGCAGAAGATTCTATGATTTGGCGAGACGGTTTTTATTTTGAATTCATACGAATAACGGAAGGAGTATTACGGTTTGAGAAAGAAGGCGAAACAATTTATCGTTTATCATTAATTGATCTCCCAAATAGGAAAGTCAAGGATGATTTTTCAGATTATTACTCTCTTTATAATCACTTGTTTAACATTTGTATTTATTTTCCGCATTAAGGAAATAGAACGATTATATAAGGACGTAAAAATGGTCGCTCAAATCTAGAATGAATAAATTATGCAGATTGTAATAAACTCTATTTATATATGAATTTATATTATTTGATACATCCACCATGAATTACTGGCACGATTATTGCTTAGTAAATATTGAAGATTATTTTTATGAATGGAGGATGGATTTATAATGACTGTTGAACAATTAAAGAATATCAAAATCAGAAAGGCCGCAAAACAAGACCTTTCTCAACTATTACCAATTATGTTGAATTACGTAATTGATTTTACTGACGAAAAAATGCTAATCCACTCTTTAAATGAAATTTACAACGACTCAACAAAAGGATTACAATTTGTGGCTGAAAAAGATAACGAGATTATTGGATTTGCAACTTTATATTTTACTTATAATAACCTTGAGGTTAAGAAAATCGCAGTGCTGCATGATTTATTTGTAATTCCTCAATACAGAAAAGAGAAAGTTGAACAAATTCTTTTTGAAACATGCCTTAAATTTATTAGAGAAAATGATTTTTTATATATGGTTTGGGAAACAGCCCAAAGTAATGGAAACGCTCAAAAAATATATAAATAAAATCCGGGGCCAATCATATGGCCTCGGATTTTATTTATATACCGACCAAAGCTATGGCTGACGAGTGACACAAAAGTACTTAATACCTTGTAAAAATGCTAATGTATGTGTTTTTTTATTCTGTTCAATAAAGTATGGCCATCATTGTGAAAGTTTTCACTTATACTAATAGAGAAATTTAGTGCAACAAGGGTGGAATTTATGACTTTGAAAATTGGATTCAAGAAATGATGAATTCCATCCACAGGAAGAGCTATAAACCACCAGAGGTTAGAAGAGTTTGGATACCAAAACCAGGGAAAGCAGAAAAGCGCCCTATAGGAGTTCCCTGTGTAGCAGATAGGGCTTTACAAAGAAGTACCTCAACGGTACTATCTGCTATTTATGAACAAGATTTCTAAAACTGTTCATTTGGAGGAAGGCCCAAAAGAAGTGCCCATAACGCTTTAGCTACTTTGAATGAGATTATTTCAGGGAAGAAGGTTAGTTGGGTTCTAGAGGCTGACTTAAAGAATTTCTTCGGTACTCTTAATCATGAATGGATCATCAAGTTTGTTGAACACAGGATAGGTGATCCAAGAATCATTGGTTTTATAAAGCGATGGCTTAAAGCAGGAGTGTTGGAAGACGGCAAAGTTTACACCAGTGAAATAGGAACACCGCAAGGTGGTTCGATTAGTGTGCTACTTAGTAATATATACTTACACTATGTACTTGACCTTTGGTTTGAAAAAGCCATAAAACCTAGACTTAAAGGTGAATCTTATCTGGTCAGGGATATAGACGACTTTGTAGTATGTTTCCAATTCTGGTCTGATGCAAGTCGGTTTTATGAAGTTTTAAAGAAACGTTTGCGAAAATTTTCACTAGAACTTGAGCCAAACAAAACAAGATTTGTAGAGTTTGGAAGATTTGCAACTAAACACGCAAAAAGAAAAGGGAAGAGACTAGAAACCATCTATTTCTTAGGGTTTACTCACTACTGTACGCGGAATCGAAAAGGTAATTTCATGGTAGGAAGAAAGACTGAAAAGACACGGTTTAAGAGAAGTCTAAGCAAACTTAAAGAAACACTACGTAAAATCAGGCATTGGTCAATAGAAGACCAGGTCCAGAAAGTAAACCAAATTCTTAGGGGTCATTACAACTACTATGGCATGGCTGGCAACCTGAAGCCGCTCTATAAAATATACTGTAGAACTGAGCTCTATTGGCGTAAGATGTTATGTAGTCGAAGTCAGAAAAGTCATATTACATGGAGTAAATTCCAAAAGATAAAAGCTATTTTCCCATTGTCGCGTCCAAAACTTTCAATACCTTTTAAGGAATTGAAAAAGTACGTGCTGCTGTGAATCAATTTCTGAAGAGCCCGGTGCGGGAAATCCGCACGCCGGGTTCTGTGGGGGTCTGAGCCGTTAATTGAACGGCCCTTCTACCCGGAGGAAAAGGGAGAGATAACTTCAAACCCTTACCTATCTGTATTAATAAAAAAGGACTATTAGCTATTTAAATTGAATAGTTTTATTATGGGACGTATGTAAATAAAATCCAATTCAACGGGGTATTAAGAGAATATTGTCCCTTTGTATTTGAAGGAATGGAAAAGGCGAATGCCTCGCTCGGATCAAAAAACACTCTCGGAGCAGGAAAAACTAAAACTTCATCCGTTAAGCCATCTTGAGTAGCAAGCAAGCGGGCACCTTTTATAACCAATCCTTTTTCATTTCGATCTACACCTTTAGCAGAAATTGGCTCATTCGAAAATCCCAAATAGACTTGGGAACGATTGACCTGGGGAGTAATAAAGGTATGTGTAAATGAGAGGTCGTGGTCCATAGCCCTTTCGTATAAGGATAGAATGTTTACAGGGAAACAATTATCCCTGTCTTTTAAAATGGCAGAGGAGGAGGCAAAGCTCATAACTACAGTATTCATATAGTCAGGACTTCTTCCCATTATTCCATGAGTGATTTTTGCCCAGTGTTCCATCATCCTTCTTCTCTTTAAATCCTCTTTCGTTTTTGGTTGTAAATAGGAAAGTCCGATGGGTTCTTCTTTATAGGGTAAAAAGAAAGTCATCTCCTCATTTAAAGCAGGATCATTTTGTAAATCATAAAGAGAAGCTTTTGCTTTAAGAACCCCCTTAAAGACAGGTTGTTCAGAAATTTCCTCCTTAATTTTTTCACCATCAAACCAAATTTCATTTTCTAACTTATTTAAACGGTCAATAAAATCTTTTCCGTTAATGATTCCCATTTTCACCCACTCCTTTTGTCGAAATTATCCCAGAAAAAATCGTACTAGTTTGGCTAGTACATTCTATTGGATAACTTAGTTGCTTGTTCCTATTGGAAAAGCCTTGTTTAAAATTGAGGAAAATGTACAATCAAATGAATTTTCAATTAACAAATAACGTACGTTTCTAACCATATTAAAATCACTAATCATGGTGACAGTCCCATGAAAAAAATAAATTTTACCATTTTTGATACCTCCGATGCTATAAGGATGTTGGCGGACCTATTTCCACCAAAAACAGACGTAGTTACTTTGTATACAATATGTAGGTAAAATCCTACATTGACTGTGTTGATGTCCCAAAAGATTATGAAAATTTTTTATTTAGTGTTGAGGACTGAATAAATGAAACAAGGTGAATGTTGATAAAAACGATGCTGCAAATCTGCAATAATTTTTATAAGAAATAACTATCTTTGTGGGTAAATACACATTTCTTAGAGAACAAGTTGATAGGTCAATGACTAAAGAATATGATGATGTGAGATTAATAAGTAAAGGAGTACGTTTTATGTATCCTAGACAAATACATCTACATTATTATGTTCCATCTAATCAGGAAGCTAATTTATCATCAACTCCATCCCAAGAATCGAAATATTACCATCCGAACCTTGATGAAAGACAATTTGGCTCATTAATACCACAAACGCCACCCCCGCCAGGGCCACCTGGGGCCCATCTTCCGTTTGCACCACCTGGTCAAGGCCCAGCGGCTGGCCCGCCAACTGCACCACCGCCATCTTTTGTTCCCCAACAGACGCAACATATAGGAACATTTGCAGTAGACCCAGGCGGTATTGCAAGATGTTTATTCAGATACACATATGTATGGCTGAGAGGTTTTGATCAATTTTGGTTTTATCCAACATTTGTTGGCCGAACCTCTGTATCAGGGTGGCGGTGGACTGGGTTTAGATGGGTATTTTTCGGAATAAGTTTACGACAAATTCAATCGTTTACTTGTTATTAATTGGAGGGTTTAAATAGAAGAAACTCGTCAAAATAATCTTTTTTAACAAAAGCAAAGGCCTTTTCAATTCAGGGACTATTTTTGTAACTTTCCATTTGTTTTGTCGTTTTTTTGTCAACGAAAATGACGCATAGAAGGGTATGCGGGGATTTTGTATACAAAGAATATTTTCAAACTAAAAAATCCGATTCCCTAAATATTTGAGGAATCGGATTTTTTGATTTGTCTTATTCAACAATCGGGCCAGATTATTGAGAATCGTATATAATTGAGCGCTATCTCTGGATTAGGTGGTTTGCTTGGAGGAATGATCCTTTTAGTGTTTCGTGATATTCATGGAGCGGCAATTCTAAGCGGAGTTTGTACAGCGTTTATTCTATTGACCCTGGGGCTTCGTAGTGTGCATTAAGCGGATGGATGTAGAGTAACCAAAGAGATGTTGATGTAAAAAAGTTGGGTTCAACGAAATTTGCAAAATAAAAATCCCACGGCTATAGAGGGAAAAAGCTTTATTTATTACGGTATAAAGTAAATCATCTCCTTTTATACATTTTCTCCGCCACCAATGATTGGTTTGAAGTCTTGGTCAAAAATCTGCCCTTTGATTGTTCCATTGATCGTATTTGGATTATTTGTAATTACATTATTAATACCATAACTCCCTCCAATGCTTAGATTATACTGTCTGTTGGCGTCCATTCCATTAATAACAGTTTCACCAACGCTGATTGCTGCATTGGGTTAGGGAGAGTTTACAAAAATAACTCCTATTTTTATAATTGAAGGCAAGCTTTTTATCCTCCCAACTTGCTCTGATTAAACAAATAGTAAGCAACTATTTATTCATGCTATTACTAATATGTATATAAATTCTGTACAAGTTCTGTCAGGGTCAAACTTCCTTAAAAAGGATAAAATCAGCGCTTTTCCTAAGAAATGCAATAACCCCTACTCACTCGATAGTGGCATTTTCATCCAACATCACCTTTTTCAAATACCCCCGAAGGGCAGTTGTGGAAAAACCTAGTGAAATTAAAAAGATTGCAATGGAATTTTTTGAGGATAATATGTTCAACTTCGTCAGTTAAATACGATTATCTCCTGAATACTCGCTAAAGGGTGCGTTAGTGAAAAAGAAATAGTTGTTTATAGGATTGAGATCATATTTTTAGTATTTCAATTAAAGGGCGCAATTCTGCAGCAAGAATTGTGCTCTTTCTTTATGTTAAGAGCCAGATTGTGGAACAACACCTTAAAGAAATTAGGATATCTATGCTAAGGCTAGAAGTGATTGTGAAAATTCATAATTAACCGATTGAAGCAAGGAAGAGGAAGATGTGTTAAGATATAATGCAAAATTAACGAGAGGGTTGAAAGACAATGTCAAGAGGAGAACATTTACTACAAGAACAATATGGAACAACAAAGAAGGCTTCCTCTTTTTATGAAAACCAAATGCTTAATTACCTAAATGATAAGATGACAGAGTTTATATCCAACCAAGGTATGATGTTTATAGCAACATCTGATTCTAGAGGTAACTGTGACTCTTCTTTTAGAGCTGGCTCAGTAGGTTTTGTACGGGTTATTGATGATAAAACATTAATATATCCTGAATATAGGGGAAATGGTGTTATGGCAAGTTTAGGGAACATCATTGAAAATCCCCATATCGGATTAATGTTTATAGATTTTTTTGAGCATTACATTGGGTTACATGTTAACGGAAAAGCTTCTATTATAGAAAACGAACAATTATCATCACTAAAAATGACAGAAAAGATAAAGAAGGATATTAAAGAAAAAGAAGGAAATAGGTCAGAACGTTGGGTTATGATGAAAGTGGATGAAGCCTATATTCACTGTTCAAAACATATCCCAAAACTAGAAAAGATGGACAAAAAAATAGATTGGAGAACTGATGATGGAAAACAAAAAGGTGGGGATTTCTTCAAAGCAAAACAAAATAAAGAAGATTAAAAATTATATTCATTTATCGGGCGCAATTCTGCAGCATGAATTGTGCTCTTTCTTTATTTTTAGGGCTATTTAGAATTAGAAGTATAGTTAATTCTTTATGAAGAATATACCTTTAGGAAGATTAAAATAAAGGGTGTGTTTCTAATGCTTAATATTATTAAGGTTTCCTTTGAACATATTGATAAAATTATAAGTTTACGGTTAGCCTTATTAAAGGAATTAGGTGAGTTGAATTCTCCCGAAGATGAGCTTCTTATGGAAACTTCAACAAGAGATTATTTGCAAAAAGCACTTTCAAACAATGAATTTATATCCTATATGGCAGAAATGAATGGAGAACCTGTAAGTATCAGCGGAATGGTTTTATTTAAAAGACCACCTTACTTAGAAAATCTCCAAGGGATTGAAGCCTAAATTCTTAATATGTACACTGTTCCTGAATATCGTGGAAAGGGCTTGGCGAAAAGATTGCTTGAAAATTGCATAGACGAAAGTAAAAAAAGTGGAGTTAAGCGAATTTGGCTGCATGCATCAGAAGACGGCGAACCTCTTTACAGAAAAATGGGTTTTAGTAATAAGGATAGTGAAATGGAACTATTTCTCTAACTCTTGTTCTTCAACAAACGGGCGCGATTGTTGAAGAAAACTTAGATTTTTAAACGACTTTATTGTTATATTTTTAAGTACAGTGAAGTATCTTACATCAAAGATTAAACAACTATATTTTAACCCCGTCCTAAATTTAGAACGGGGTTATGTTTGTTTGAGGTTTTAAAAATAAATAACTTTATTGTCACTTTACATTTGGGGTTTTACATTCAAATAACTTTATTGTCACTATCCAATGTACATCATTCCAACCGTTCGTAAAAATATACTTTTGCGAACGAATTATAGTAGAAGAGATATTGCAGGAGTTGAAGGGGGTTCCCATTTTTTGGTTGCTGGTTGTAGGTAAGGGTTAGCCGAGAAGATGAGAATGGAGTATGAGGAAAGTCTGTAGAGTTGGTTTGAAGGATGCTAATATTGACATAAACAGTTTAGAAAAATGGTAATCAAAGTTGTAAATATAAGCATAAAAAATAAATCAATACTATTTTGTTTTTATTTACGGTTATTTACCTTAGACATATCCTTAATATTAGTGACAAAGCAGGCATATACACTTCTCCGTGGACAAACGCATACCTCACCCCGTCAACGTACCTTATGATGTACTGAGGTATGCGTTACTCCGAAGTATATATGCCGAAATGATGACGTTAGAAGAGTGGTTTAATAAAAAGAAATAATATTTTTTCTTGTTCCGTTAAAGGGTGCCTTTCTTGAATAGAGGGGCATTCCTTTTATAATTCTAATAAATCTAATAGTTGAAGGAATCTTTAGAATGATAAGGTCGGGTGGAACTATATGAAGGTTAATCAAAAAACTGCTTTTTTTAATGAAAAAGAAGTTCAATACACTCATATTGAAAATGGAAGTAAAGCTGTTTGTTTTATGTTCTCTGGGTCAGGTTATACATATGATAAGCCATTAATGCATTTGGCCAGTCCTCCTCATTCATTACCCATTTATATGTTAAAAGTGAGTATTTATTAAAGAGAACCAACGGATGCAAGTATGTTTTGTAAATTAGGAAAATCCGGGGAATTCGGCTTTTAAGGTTGAAAATCTACTTAGCTTATAAAGTTTCCACATAATGTGGCCGGTACCTCTTCTATATGTCTTTTTCGCTGAAAAAAAAACGACAAAATAAAGGAAAAGTAATATTTTTATATCGATAACCAATTAAAGATAGTAGAGAAAAACAATAAAGCTGGCTTTCGCCAGCTGTTCTACCAACCTTCGCTTTAATCATTTTCAAAAAAGAAAAATCCCAGCAAACATAAAATTAAAAGTACTCCTAACGTACTTAGAACTAAAAAACCGATGCCTCCAACCAAAAATAATGCTTTTGGGAAAATAAAGGTCACAATTAATCCAATAAGTAAGAGCCATATAATTAACTTGAAAGTTACTTTGAGAAGTTTCCAGATGATATAACCAAAAATAATTCCAATAAGGATATGGATTATCAGCATAAAACCTACCCCCTTAAAAACAATTTGTAAACAATATCATATCAAGTGAACAAAAAAATTCCTACTAGTATGATCGGGGTATGCCCCATGTTCATTCAGTTCATTTTTCTCGTTTTGTAGATTTCAAGGTAATTTCCAATGTTCCCTCAACACTTCTGGAAAACACTTCTTGAAATACCAATTCCCATATTCTCCATCTGGCAGCTGTTGCATTTCCGTTTTTGGGAACCACTTTGCGCAGCAGGAACACATTTTTGTCATGCCTTAATCTGCCACTTCCTTCGCTTTAGCGTATATGGTTGATCGTGGCACGCATGTTTGTTTAGAAATGTCATTTACACTTAATCGATTTGTCTCCCGTTCTGCAAACCGCTTTAATGCCCTTTTGATTTTCTTTGTGTCCTGTCCTTTCCTGCCTAAGTGGCCCAGCTAACAGCCAGAACAGCACACCATCAATTTATAAAATATTCAATTCGCTGTTATCAAATTGTTCTTTGCCATTAATAAAACTGTAAACAATCAATGATATAGTGAACACATCCTGTTCTACCTAGCAAACAAAAAGCCGGCTCCTTTATAAACCGGTACCCAAAATCTTTTCATTTAATTATCTTTTCATTTGTTCACTGTTTTACAAAAATTAATCTACTCAGGAGGAATAAAAATGGCAACAAATAGTGCAGCAAAAAATACAGTACTAAATACTATGAATACTTCAAATACCAAAACCATCCAGCCGAAACGACTAGTGATTAGTGCAATAACAGCTTTAGCTATATTGCGGATTTTAAATAGTTATAACTGGCTAAATGGAGCATTTGTTGGAAAAGACTCCAAATTTGCACCAGATTTTTTAAGTGGTGCTGGCTTAGCAAGCAGAATAAACGGAGGGTTTGTCCATACAGCAATAAACTCAGGGGTTGCTTCTTTCCTCACTGATACCGTTGTTCCACATGCCTCAATCTTTGCATGGATGCTAGCTCTTGGTGAAGCATGTGTTGGTTTCTCATTATTACTTGGACTATTTACTAGAGTAGGGGGATTCTTTGCTTTTACTCAAGGTCTTGTAAATATTTTAGTTGTGTTTGGTGGAGGAGCAGATACAATTGGGCAGAATTATTTACTCATGGTCCTTGGTCTTATATTTATATTAACTTCTCCAGGTCGGGTGTTTGGTTTAGATGGATTATTACTTAAGAAATTCCCAAATTTCCGTATATTAAAATATCTCTGTTAAATCGATGAGCTTCAACAAACGGGCGCTTTTATGGAGTAACGAAAAAACCCTATTTCTCTATTTTAATGCTGAGAAATAGGGCTTTTCATTTTAGGCTTTCCTTAACGTTGTAAATTCGCGTTTTGTGGTGGTACCCCATGCCCATCAAGCTAGGGCAAATCATTACCCCTAAAACGAAAAAAACGCTATTCTTTCTGTAATATCACGGAAAGGATGGTGTTTTTTATGTGTGGCGAGGTTTTAAATGAACTTGCTCCGTTTTCAAAGGAGTTGCAACGATCTTTGTCTCCGCAAGCTCTCCAACAGCTGGCTAAAAAAGTAGGTTTTGTTCAAAGGATTAGTAAACATCAAGCCAAAGATTTAATAGCGTTGTTGTCTATCAGTATACTACGTGCCAAAAGAAAGCAGCGTTATTTTTTAAAAAATAGCCTGTTCAAGGCTTATTCGGCATGCCTTTCTTTAGCAGAAATAGAAAGATGCCATGAAGAAGGGTATATTCCAAGTAGTTATTACTGTTAGCTTGATGGGCATGTTGTGGGACCCCTACATTGCAATAAAATATCGCAGTTGTCTTATGTCCATCGTTTAAAACACCCCTTTTTATATAGTAAAAACTTAAGTAAAACTTATTTTTTTTATATTTTCCATATAGTTACCCTCATGTTAGCATAATTATATGTAAGGATAAGGATGCATCACTCCTATGGAACATGTACAACAACGCGGATATAAAGAAATTGAAAATATATTAAAAAAAGCGGGGAGATAATTACACTAAGACTGAGTGTGTTAAAAAGCGTTGTTTGGGATTGGATAATAATTGTTTAGCTTGTGATGATTTGTATGGATTTTGTTAAATGCGAAACCGATTTAGCACTTAAACATGCAGAAGAAACTTCCAGCCATTTGCTTGTATAGTGCCAAGGATGGTAAGAATATCGCTGAAAGCCAAACCCTTATGTAACAAATTCAAATCCAACGTGCATGACGAGGTCTCTTTGCTAAATACCAGGGGGAGTGAATCAAAATGAAACAGCAAGATTTTATGAAGAAAGCGATCGACTTGGTCAATGAAAATGAGCGGCACAATCATGGTACGCCATTTGGTGCAGTTGTTGTCAAAGATAGCCAAATTGTAGGCACCGGTGTCAATGAAGTTTTGGCAACCAATGACCCGACCAACCATGCGGAAATTCAAGCTGTTCGAGAAGCTTGCAAAAAATTAAACTCAATAAATCTTTCGGATTGCGAATTTATGCAATCACTGAACCGTGCCCGATTTGTTTAAGTGCGATCTAATATACACAAATAAAAACAGTGTACTTTTCAAATGCCAGCAATTCCAGCCAAAACTATGTATACAATCAGCTTTCTTTATCACACAAAGAACGAGCAATTCGGATGGTCCAACTTGAGCTGTAACATTAGATTTGACTTACATTCGCCACGAATTAAAAATGTTGATCCCTTGGTTGGACTTAAAAGGAAGCGTCTTTGGAAGCATATCAAGGTACAGCTTCTGTGAAATTTCGCTACGTTCTCAATCAGGGAGCAGATATTCACTTTTTCATAGAGCAGACATTCAAAAATTTTGGGAGCTACTCTACACATACAAGGAGGATTCAATTATGATAAATGATACAGACCTGAAGCATCTACGACGCTGTATTGAACTTGCAAGGACTGCTCTCGAGAAGGGCGACGAGCCATTCGGTTAGACAACGGAAACGTGCTTGCAGAAGACCACAACCATGTTGCCGGTGGCGACCATACCCAACATCCGGAATTTGCGTTGGCGCGTTGGGCAGCCGAGAACATGACAGCTGAAGAAAGAAGCAAAGCGACAGTATATACCTCGGGCGAACATTGCCCTATTTGCGCTGCGGCCCACGGATGGGTTGGATTAGGTCGGATTGTTTATGCAAGTTCCTCTGAACAGCTAGGCCAATGGTTGGACGAGATGGGGATTGCTGCATCGCGCGTTCGCAACCTTCCGATCCAAGATGTCATTCGTGATACTTCAATAGACGGCCCTGTTCCCGAGCTCGCGAAGCGAGTTCGTCAACTTCATCATCAGTTTTACAAAGTGAAACGGTGAGCACGGCATGCTTGGCGAGGGAGTTCAATAGAACGAAAAGCAATCTCTGGAACAAATCCAAAGATTGCTTTTGTGTATATGTGATGCTTATTAAAAAGAATGGTATCTATGAATGGATGAGGCGGTTACAGTGATGAAAGTCGCGGGGCTACTCGCAGTCATCGCCGGCGTCATCATAACAACTCGAACACAAGTGAAACAGTACATCCCGGATAAGAAAGCGAATTTCTAAGTGTTTTGGTACGAATGAGATGAACCTAGGTAAAATGCAGCCAGAGTAGAAATCTTACCTACAAACATCATCTGAACGCGAAAAAGCACCTATATCAATTCCCATACCGCAGCAAAGAGCTGCATTTTATGGCCCTTGTTCAGTGATTAAGTAGATTAATAGTTTTATCTGATTAAGGAGTTGCAAATGACAAATTATTCGCATATAAACCATTCAAATAACAAACAAATTAAAGTAAAACCACTAATGACTTCATTACTCATTTGCGGTTTTATGGGTATGTTTAGTGAAACTGCCTTAAATATAGCATTAAACCAATTAATGTTAGAATTTCGGATTTCAGCCTCAACCATACAGTGGTTAACTACTAGTTATTTACTTGTACTCGGTATTCTCATTCCTGTTTCAGGGTTGCTTGTTAAAAGGTTTTTAACTAGGAATCTATTTATTGCTAGTCTATGTTTTTCGATTTTAGGTTTATTTATTGAAGCGACTTCCTCGAGTTTTTCTATTTTATTAATCGGCCGAATTATTCAGGCAACTGGTACAGGATTACTCACGCCTTTGTTATTTAATACAGTTCTGGTCATTTTCCCACCACAAAAACGCGGGACGGCCATGGGCACTGTTGGCCTTGTCATGATGTTTGCCCCTGCTGTTGGCCCCATCATTTCAGGATTAATTATCCAACATCTAGATTGGCACTGGATCTTTTGGATTCCCATTCCGTTTTATTTGCTGGCACTAAGATTGGGAGTTATTTATTTGATTGATCTATCGACGAGCAACAAGCCTAAAATTGATGTATTATCTATCCTTTTTTCAACAATTGGTTTTGGCGGCCTTGTTTTTGGCTTCAGTCATGCAGGAGAAGTGAATGGAGGATTGACTAATTGGACGGTCCTGTGTTCCCTCGCGGCTGGCATATCTTCTATGATTCTTTTTTCCATCCGTCAAATGTCCATGAAGGAGCCCATACTTAATTTAAGGGTTTTTAAGCATCCGATGTTTATTATGGGCATTGGACTAACTGTTTTAAGTAACATGATCATTTTCTCCAGCATGTTACTTATGCCGCTGTTTATGCAAGGTGGACTCGGCTTTACTTCGGCTAAGGCGGGCTTGTTCCTGTTGCCTGGAGGGGTAATTAATGGTTTTATGGCATTAATCAATGGACGTATATTTGACAAGCATGGGCCGAGGTGGTTAGTAATTCCAGGCTTCATTCTAGGCACTACTTCCGTCCTGGTATTCTCCAATCTGTCTGACGCAACCAAAGGGTTTACAATTATTTTCTTCCAGATACTATTGATGGTTGGAATGTCGATGATTACAACGCCTTCACAAACAAATGGCCTTAACCAATTGGAACACCCTTTATATCCGGATGGAACAGCCATTATTAACACAACTATTCAAACATCTGGTGCAATTGGTACGGCAATTGCAGTTAGTATTTTAAATGCAAGTCAAAACGCATTCTTGAGTCGGGTAACTGATCTTTCTAACCCGGAAATTCAAAAAGAGGCATTGATCTTAGGCATTCAACACGCCTATACGTTTGCAACAATCGTTGCCATTGTTGGCTTCTCATGTTCTTTCTTAATCAAGCGTGTAATGGCTGGACAAGAAGAGAAATTGATAAATGTAGACAGTGAACAAGAATTAAAAGAAGATCTTCGTAGTTAATTTCAATGACTATCTTAAGAAGGTTCTTATAATTAGTGCAAGACAAGGTCAATTATCTTAGACATTTTATCAGTATGTTCAAGTTTCATAGATTTCTTGCACCATATACATATGTGTTTCTTGATACCCTTAAAACGGCTGCTCAAACAACTCTGCATTTATTCTTGATAGGTGAGGAGTTCAACGAGATGAATCCTGAATATATCGAAGGGGTAAAGAATTTACTTCCCGGTTTTCGTTAAAGGGGCCAAGCTTTCAGTTGGCGACCTCCATTTCTCACAAGGTGACGGAGAAATCACTTTCTGCGGCGGCATTGAAATGGCGGGCTGGATTGACCTCAAGGTAGACGTCATTAAAGGTGGTATGGAAAAGAATAAAATTACAGAAAACCCAGTTTTCAAACCGGGGCCTGTAGTGGTTATCATGACGATAACCACTATTTTTTTTAGTTTATGAAGTCTTAACCTTGGTTCCTTCATACTAATTACAATTATCGTTTAATATATAAAATGAGGTTTGGTTAATCGAAAATTTAATTGACAAATTTATTCTGAAAATTATAAAATTATTTTGTAATGAAAACATTGTTTTAAATATAAAACACAATGCAAGAAGGCTATTAAAATGTAAACTGATGTTGAAAGGGTCCAGTTGGCGATGTGAAATTAATTTATACAGCAATTATTGAGAGTCTTTTCAAAGTTTATAAAGAAAATGTTTGGACGAGAAAATGGCAAAACTCTTGTAGAAGGAAATTTTTGAATTTTATTGCTAGTGTCGGAAATGAGAATGTACAATGCATCAACTTGCGGTAACAATAGATTAAATCAACTTGCAGTGGAAGAGAAGAATCTACATGTTTTACAATCAAGTGAGTTTGCGCTAAGTAAGGGTAGATCCGCCCATGTTAAGACATTGAAAACACACAAAACATTTGTAGAGTCTAGAATTTCATTGCCTATTTGTTCACATTAAGAAAAGAAGCGATGGAAATCTGTCTGTTTCATGATGATTAAATGGGAAAGGAAACAATAAGAGAGTTTTAGATTCGCATGTTCAAAATAGAAACGAATCTTGACGAGATACCGGTTTTACTTAAAGTCTAATGAAATTAGGTGAAATTCAATGATCAATAGAAACACTTCAATACAAAGATGGTTAGGTGTATTAACCTTATTAGCCATTGTTATTATTTCCTATATCTATTTCATCATAATAAAGTTGTTTAAAAACAATAAAGTCGTTTAAAAAAGGGTAAACCTTGTACTCTCCCTTACTTCATGATTTCGGGAGACCTAATAGGTACTTTCAGATGCAAACGCTAGTTCAAAACTTATAGTATTCATATCCAGCGAGTTTGGCAGTAGCAGTAAGATTCTTATTCAATTAAAGGGCGTTTTAATGGAGGAACGACAAAAGCCCAATTTCTCTATTGTAATTCTGAGGAATTGGGCTTTTTAATATTGGAATATCCTTAATGTATGTTTTCAGAGTTTCGTTGGTGGGTACCCCTTTGAAGACTTTTATTTAAAAGTTACAATTTACATAATCTTTATGTTTTCTTAATTCTTTGTACATGCTTTTCGTGAAAATGGAGTAGTAGACATACTCCTTTCATCCAGCACTTAGCTGGACTTTTTTTGTTACATTTCTCTAGGTCAGAACATAAAAAATAGAAAAATCTCGTCAAAAATAGCCTTTACTCATCGATAGCAAAGGCTATTTATCAAAGGTAAAGTGCATTTTTCCGAATTGAAGCTAAAAGAAGCATGATCGATTAAGAGGCTGTCATTTTTTTTGTTGAACTAACAGGGAGTAATATACAGTATGATATCCTTCGTATTCGACCTATCTTATGAAATAAAATTAGCTAATTTTTAACTTTATAGAAAGTATTCATCGTATCGGATTTCGATTGAAGTGGATTTGAAGACTTTAAGAATTGAATTGGGAAAATAAAAGAATTATCTGTTTCCAAGGTGGAGCTTTAAACTTAATCTTTTTGCTTTTTACGGCTGAAAACATGTTAGGTTCCAGTCCAAGGGCGGTTAAAAGAATTCGGGACATTAGTTTTTATATAAAGCTATCATATTAAGATTAAATTTCATGATCATTCCGCTTCTGCGTTTGTTATGTCTCTGCACTCCCAGCATTCAGCCCGATTCCTCTCCATAATAGATAATTCCTCTCCGCATGAAATGCAAATATCCATTGGTAATCCCCCTTTGTGTTTTTTCATTGAATAAACCTCCAACTTCATTTAGTACTTAAGTGGTCAAATTAATTATAACACCAAATTTTCTGAAAAAAAAGAAAACATAATGTTAATTAAGTTACATAAATTGCGATCATATCACTGTACCATCTTGAAATAATGTAAAATCTAGAAAAATACAACTTCAGATTTTAGGAGATAACCCGAAGAGAGGGACATCAATAAAAGTGATAGGGCTAATACCGTGTGAGCTCTTTTCTTTAGAATAGATAAGATATTTGGAATTGGATATCGTTATTTTTTCTTGGGAAATTTCGAAATGGATCATAAGGCCATGAGGCAGGTGTTTAATATTGATGAAGACTGGGGGCGCTGACAAGAGCGCCATTTCATGTCTTTACGGGGAATCGAAATTTACCTAAGAAAATCATTTTGCTTAAATTATTTTTCTAGCAAATCATTCTAACCGGCCCCATATATTCTATATCATATCGACATGAGTTATTTTCCAATGTTCATTCTTAATCAGGTGCTCCAAGCTTTCTTTGTCTTTATTCTTAAAGTAAACAATAATTTGTTTATGCTGTTCATTCATTTCTTCTAATGCTGTAAAGAGTTTTTCTTCGTCTTTACTTAAATAAATCTGCCTGACAAAACTATTCTGTAAAGAATCAAGGAGCTCAATTAATGTAGGGTTGTAACACTTATTAATGTATACTTTATGGAATGGGTTTTGGTATTTTTGGGGCTTTTCATCGGCACCTTCGTCAAACTAAAAAATTACTATTGAATTTTTCTGAAACCAGAATAATTAATAGATTAAACCATCCCATGCCAAAAAAACCAATAATGAAAAATAAAAGCCCGTTTAATTAAACAGGCTTTTTCTATTTGCTCTTTTATCAAGGGTTATTAAGTTAATTTACTCAAACTTAATTCCAAGGCTACAGTAAGTTGATTCAAATATTGTTTGCGAGTGGAAAAAAACAAATCGTCAATTGCCCTGAAAAATGTTAAAGGATATCCCTCATATCGGCTTACAAGAAGCCGCGTAAAGCTGGTAAATCTCTTGTAGAATTGGCTAGATCTATCATGTTTAAAACTTGGATATCATAAGCTTGGACCAGTCGGCAATCGATCAAACGATTTGGATTAGACACTGGGATTAAGCATAGCCGCCCCCGTTTCATGGAGAGGCAGAACAAAGGAATGTTCATTGCAATAATATGTACTTTTTTTTTCCATAAACATCCTACACCTTTTCTTGGCTAATGTCATATTTTTTGAATCTCCTCATTAACAGGGAATGTGTAATTCCAAGAGCGTTTGCCGTTTTTCGAACTGTCTTATGTTTTTTATACGCTTTTCCAATTATCTTTTTCTCTATGTTCTGTAATGTATCTGTTAAAGATTTTCCATGTGAAATAAACTGCGATTCCAATTCTTCATCACACTCTTCTCTGAAATGTTCTGGTAAGTCAGAAAGGGAAATTTCATCCTGATTTGCAAGAACGACAAGCTGTTCGACCAAATTTTCAAGTTCTCTGATGTTTCCCGGCCAATCGTAATTTTCAAGGATTTTGATAACTTTTCTTGAGAAAATTCTTTGTTTATGATGCAAAGCATTAAATTTTTTTAAATAGAAGACAAGAAAAGGGAAAATATCTTCCTTACGTTCACAAAGTGATGGAATTTCGACCGGTAGCACATTAAGACGATAAAACAAATCGGCACGAAATTGGCCGCTTTTTACCAGGCCTTCTAAATCTCTGTTTGTAGCAGCGATAAAGCGTACGTCTGCCTTATACGTTTTTGAAGCCCCAATTGGCATGTATGTCTTGCTCTGTAATAGTTGTAGAAGCTTGGGTTGTATGTGAAGAGGCATTTCGCTGATTTCATCCAGAAAAAGTGTTCCGTGCTCCGCCAATTTTACCAATCCGACTTTTCCATTAGAATTGGCCCCTGTAAATGATCCTCTTTCGTACCCAAAGAGCTCGGATTCGATGAGACTTTCTGGAATGGCCGCACAATTAATATGAATAAAAGGATTGTCGCATCTTTCGCTAATGTTATGAATCTGTTTGGCCGTCAAGCTTTTACCTACACCGGTCTCTCCGGTAATCAGTACCGTCGAGTTAACACCAGCGATTTTTTCAATTAATTCTGAAAGGCGGGCATAGGCACGGCTCTGGCCGAAAAAAGAGTGCTCATCCTTATTAAACATCGGCAGCCGTATATTCATTTTCCTGATTTCCTGAATGTATCGTTGCAAAAGTGACTCTATCTTTTTAAGTTCGAAATCGGAAGTGTTCTTTACGACATTTGTAATATCCCTTCTGTGGGCAATGGCATATTTTAACCTTTTTTGGTGATCTAGAATAACGTGTCCTGTTCCTAAAAACTTTTTTCCGTTGAGTAACTTTTGAACAGTGGTTATTGTTTTTCTGGCTTCGAGAGCTCTTTTAATAGCGGAAGGTTGGAAAATTCCCTGTTGTTCGAGTTCGGTTGCACTTTTTCCGATCAATTCCTTCTTGGACATTCCACAATTTCTCTGAACTGAATCATTCACCCACAATGTCGTTCCGTTTTTGTCAGAAATATAAATATCATCATCAATTGCATTGAGAATTTGAAAAAAATATTCCGGGTCAATTTGAAATTGATCTGTCTCCATTTTTTCCTCCTTGTAAAAATTGTAAATTTGTAGTGATATTGAATCGGATCATAGATCGTAAGGAAATAAAGGGTTGTTTCCTGGATTGAAAACGAAACATCTGTATCGATTGTAATACAATTTTATCAGATATTTTTGGAAAATACTTAATATTGTGCCAATTTTTATTCGATTTTTTATGTTAAACATGTGATAACTTGGCACAAAATTTGCAAATAAACCATTAACAAATATATTCAAACTCAGAAGGAGGATTTCTAATGAAAAGCTTTTGGTTTACCTATTTTAGAAACCGATATGTTTTAAGAACTGGCTTTTTGTAGGCCTTGCCTAAATCTTCAGAGATGCACATTTATAGTGAAGGGATTGTAGGAGAACCTATTGGACAATTTATACTGTCCCAAAAAATATCAGATCAAATTGTGCCATCAGAGGGTAATATCAATTAAATCATGGTAAAGGAGAAAAAAGTCATGATGGAAGCTAAAAAGAAATTTTGCAATGTGTGAAAAGCAATCAATTATTCGAAATCTACTAAATACTGTTGAGAAAAGAAAAAGGGAAAGGAAGTTATATCATGCGTATTGGAATTGACGGTAGAAAAATACCTGAGGCGAAAGTGAGAGGACCGTTAGGCACTCTCGATCATGCCAAAAGTCTTGGAATGGAAGGTGTGTTTTTCCGAACCATCCTAGATGTAAGTCCGAATCTTGACAAATCGGTGATCCGTGATGTCCGTCAGCGTGCCGACGAGCTTGGGCTCTATCTTGAAGCAGGTCTTGGCAAGGTAAATCCCTATGCACTTCCCGAAACACCGGAGGTGCGAGATATCGGTGATGGGGATACTTTACTCGGTTTTCGGAGAATGATGGAGGCCTGTGCAGAATTCGATATTAATGAACTTTGGATTTCCACTGCCGGAATAAAACAACAATACAGAGGGCGATTCACTACAGACCGCTTCAGAACTGATGTTTCTTGGGAAGACCAGCTAGAGGCCATACGGCGCTTCATGTTGAAGCTTAAACCCATTGCTTTGGACCTAGGGATCCACTTGAATCTTGAAACACACGAGGAGATTACTACATTTGAAATTCTCCGCCTTATCGAGTCTGTTGGTGAGGATGTTGTAGGGATTGTCTTTGATACAGGTAACATCCATATTCGGGGTGAGCATCCGGTCTATGCTGCTAAGCGCATTGCTCCATACGTACGTCAAACCCACCTTAAGGACGCTTATGTTGAACTTATAGAAGATGGTGCATATTACCAGTCACGTATGATTGGATCAGGTCTTGTAGATTTTACTGCGGTGCTTACTGAACTGAACAAATATCGCCCTGACCTAAACTTAACAATTGAATGTGATACTCCACGATTGGGTGCGGTAAAAGGTGAGCCGCACTTTCTAGAACTTTATAACCCAGAATGGATTGCGGGACATCCCGATCTTTCTCGAGAAGAATTTGCCGCATATTTTGAACTCGTTCGTGACTACACTGAACGTATCCATAAGGGAATGGTCAAGACCTGGCAGCAGCTAAACTCAGAGAACTTTGAATACCCCGAAGCCATCCAGTGTATTGAGTCGTCAAGACAGCACATTGAAAATATCTGTCAGGAGATTGGTATCATGAGGGGAGATAGGGCCCATGCTTAACAAGCTCCCTAAGAGAGTCGGGGGATCTCTACGATTCATCATTTGATGTCCCGTATTCGTTCTTTTATATCTGCAACTAGTGACTGCCGTGACTCGAAAAGTGGAATTCCCTTCGAGATCCATATTGCCAACTCAGTAATATCGATATCTGGATGTATTTCAAACCACCCTTCGTACAGGAACGGTATATCAAGGCATCGACTGGCCGTCCCTGATGGTTCGAATCAGCGCAATTGACCCAGTTGCCTGGTATTGGGAGGAGATCCATCGCGCTGAACTCCCGTTGTTTACACGACAAACCAAAATTTTGCAAGACTTAATTAGAATCTATGAAACTTATTAAATTACGTCATTTTTTTATCGATCCCTTTTAATGCAATAAATGGTTAATGATATTGATTGAGCCGTACGCTTTTAATTCGTTTTTGGATTGTCCCAAAACCATATATAGAGAAAATAGAAAATGTGGGGTGTGAAAAGATGGGGAAAAAATTTTCAGTTTTGTTTATTGTTTTTATTCTGATTGTCAGTGTCATTGCCGGTTGCTCGAGTCAAGCTGGAAATGGTACAACAGGCACAAATAGTACAAAGGATACTCTAACTATTGGAATTCCAGAAGCGCCAGCTTATATGGATCCTCAGATTCAAGCCACACTTGCGTCATACCGTGTAACAACACAGATTTTTGACAGGCTTGTAGCTCTTGATAATGATATGAAGATTGTTCCTGCACTTGCGGAATCTTGGAAAGTAGAAAATCCAACAACTACCGTCTTCCATCTTCGTAAGGGTGTCAAGTTCCACAATGGGGAAGAAATGAAAGCTGAAGATGTTAAATTCAGTCTTGAACGAGCTATTAAAAGTGATGGCGTAAATTACAATTACCTCATAATCAAGGACATAATTATTGTTGATGATTACACAATTAAGATTGTGACCAAACAACCTTTTAATGCTCTATTGTACAGGCTCTCGCTTGATGCAGCAGCAATAGTAAGCAAAAAGGCAGCTACGAGTGATAAAGATTTTAATAAACATCCTGTTGGCGCTGGTCCATATAAGTTCGTCTCTTGGGATCTGGGCGGAGATGTTGTTCTGGAAGCTTTTCATGATTATTACAGGGGCGAACCTAAAGTTAAGAAATTGATTTTCAAGAATATTCCTGAAGCAATCAACAGATCGATCGGTCTTGAAACTGGAGAAATTGGCTTAGCTTATGATTTAGGAATTACTGATTTGGATAAAGTCAAGAACAACAAAAATCTTAAGGTGGAAGAAGCTGCCAGTACAACAGTATATTATCTTGGATTCAATACCAAAAAGCCTAACCTTGATGATGTTCGCGTAAGGAAAGCGATCGCCTATGCACTTAACACTAAGGACATTATCGATATCGTTTTTAACGGTACAGCAACTCCGGCCCATAATACGATGCTTCCACCGAACCTATTTGGTTCCGCGCCTGATACCGTTACGTATGAATACAATTTAGACAAGGCGAAAAGCTTGCTTGCAGAAGCTGGGCACCCAAATGGGTTTAAGACAACGCTTTGGGTTCCTGATACCCAGGTTCTAAAAAGTGCTGCAGAAGTAGTTCAGGGGCAACTTAGTAAGATTGGTATTGATGTTGAAGTCAAGTTAATGCAGTCAGCTTCATTCTATTCTTCTACAGGAAAGGGTGAACATGACCTGGCCATTATGACAAAAACATCTATCGATCCTGATAGTATGCTCAGAGCCATATATCATTCCGAAGCATTTGGACTCTCGGGCAATCGTTCATTCTGGGCAACAAAAGAAGTTGATGCAAAGTTAGATAAAGCAAGTGCGACAACAGATCGTAACGAGGCTAAGAAACTTTATGCAGAGGTACAGAAAACGGTGGCTGACCAACTTCCGGTTATTCCAATAGCAATTGAGCACATAAATGCCGGAATGCAGTCAACGGTTAAGGGCTTTAACTTATATCCTGGAAAAACGCATTCCATATATGGTACGTATTTTGAAAAATAATTTTTGATTTAGGTTTCATGCCGATAATCATCGGCATGAAACTTAAAGAAACTGACGGTCTGGTAAAAGCTGATTTTTCAGGAGAGTCAATTAGAAGTTTGGGGGTTGTCAGATGTATAAATTTATTCTTCGCAGGTTGGCCATGCTGATTCCAGTATTATTGGGGGTAAGTTTTCTTGTTTTTACAATTATGAATCTTACTCCTGGTGATCCTGTTGAGATGTACTTAGGTGATAACTATACGGCTGAGGCGCATGCTGCCATGACTCACGAACTAGGTCTTGATAAGCCATTTTTTATTCGTTATTTAAACTATATCGGACATGCGGTTCAAGGTGATTTTGGTATTTCTTATACAACACATCAACCAGTACTTGATGAAATTCTAGCAAGATTTCCTAGTACCCTCATTCTTGCCATCTCTGCGCTAATTTTTGCTATTGTGGTAGGTGTTGTGTTAGGGACAATTTCAGCAGCAAAGCAATATTCCGCATTTGATTCAGCATCGACGTTTTCTGCTTTAATAGGAGTTTCAATGCCTAACTTTTGGTTAGGGCTAATGTTAATCATAATATTTGCTGCAGGTTTAGGATGGTTTCCATCTTCAGAATTCAGTGGGATAAAGTCCTTGATCCTTCCGGCAATTGCTTTAGGCACTAACTCACTTGCCATAATTACACGAATGACACGTTCTTCCCTGTTGGAAACGATTAGGCAGGACTATGTCAGAACAGCACGTGCCAAGGGAGTCAAGGAGTATAAAGTAATTATTAAACATGCGCTTCGCAATGCGATGATACCAATCATTACCATATCAGGGTTGCAGTTTGGTTTTCTTATTAGCGGCGCTGTGGTAGTAGAGACCGTTTTTTCATGGCCTGGAATTGGAAGGCTTCTTGTTGAAACAATAAAATTAAAAGATATACCTGTTGTATTAGCACTTGTCCTTATGAAAGCAGTAATGTTTACGGTTATTAATCTTACCACTGATATCCTGTACGCATTTTTTGATCCCCGTATTAGGGCACAGTACAAGGCGAGGAAGGTGTAGAGGATGAATACAACAATAATACCAAGAAAGAACAATAAATTTGAACTAATACCGGAAAAGAAAAAAAAATCCGAGTTGGTTTCTATCTGGAAACGATTAAAGAAGAATAAACTGGCCATTGCTGGCTTAGTAATATTAACCCTAATCAGTCTTTTGGCTGTTTTTGCAAATGTTTTATTTGATTATAAGACAGTAGTAATTCAACAAAATGCCGCAGAGAGGCTGCGACCACCCTCTGCAAGCCATTGGCTTGGGACTGATGAATTAGGCAGAGATATTCTTGCAAGAATCGTTCATGGAGCGAGAGTTTCAATTCCTATTTCGCTTGCGACTATTCTAATTGCTACGGTTGTAGGTGGTATTATTGGGGCAATTTCCGGTTATGTAGGTAAAACGACCGACAACATTATTATGCGAATCATGGATATTTTTCTTGCCATCCCCGGCATTTTGTTATCTATTGCAATTGTAGCTGCGCTTGGCCCAAGCATGAGGAATTTGTTGATTGCTATAAGTATAGCGAATATTCCTCCATTTGCTCGAATCGTAAGAGCTTCTGTTCTGTCCATTCGTAACGAAGAGTTTATTGAAGCGGCCAGAGCAATTGGTGCAAATGATGTAAGAATTATTTTTAAACACATCATTCCCAATTCTATGGCTCCAGTAATTGTTCAAGCAACTTTGTGTATCGCTGGTTCGATATTAGAAATTGCCGCCCTAAGCTTCATCGGCCTCGGCATTCAGCCTCCTGCTCCTGAATGGGGCGCCATGCTCAGCGGCGGTCGGCAGTATATTCGATATGCATGGTGGATTTGTGTTTTCCCTGGTATAGCGATTATGTTAACCATTCTTTCTCTCAATCTACTTGGGGATGGATTGCGTGATGCATTGGACCCTAAATTGAAAAATTAGGAGGTAACTATGACTGGCAGCAAACTACTAGAAATCAAGAATCTTAATGTTGAGTATAGAACTGATGATGAAATCGTTTATGCAGTTAACTCCCTTGATTTGAGATTAAATTCCGGAGAAAGCCTTGGTCTGGTGGGGGAGACAGGCGCGGGTAAAACCACAACAGCACTCAGCATTTTGAAGCTTGTTGCTGACCCACCGGGCAAGATAACTAGCGGTGAAATTCTTTTTGAGGGTGAAGACCTTCTTAAAGCAAAAAAGGATTTCCTGCGTCAAATCCGAGGAAATAAAATATCAATGATTTTTCAAGATCCTATGACTAGCCTTAATCCTGTTTATTCCGTTGGCGACCAAATTGCGGAAGTGATTCATCTCCATGAGAAATGCAGCAAAGCCGAGGCGCAGCAAAAGGCTGCTGATATGTTGGAAATGGTCGGTATTCCTAAGGATCGGTATGATGAATATCCACATCAATTTTCAGGGGGAATGAAGCAGCGTGTTGTCATCGCCATGAGTATCGCATGTTCGCCAAAACTTATCTTGGCGGATGAACCAACGACAGCGCTTGATGTAACGATTCAAGCACAGGTGCTGGAATTGATGAATGATTTGAAAGTTAAGTTCAACACTTCGCTGCTTCTCATTACGCATGACCTTGGTGTTGTTGCTCAGATATGTGACAGAGTCGCAATTATGTATGCAGGTGAGATTGTGGAAATCGGAACGGTTGAGGAAGTTTTTGAACATCCAAAACACCCGTATACTATAGGGCTTTTTAAATCAATTCCTACGCTGGATGATAAGGTTGATAGGTTAAAGCCGATAAAAGGGCAGATGCCGGATCCTACTAACTTGCCGTCCGGTTGTTCATTCCATCCACGTTGCCCCTACATGGATGAAGCTTGTTCGAAAACGGAACTAGCGATGACTAATGTCTCAGGCACTCATTCAGTGAAATGTCTTATTCATGAGGGCAAGGTTAAGTCTTATGAGTTTTTGGAGGAAGTCACATATGGCAGATAATATTCTGGAAGTTAGGAACCTTAAAAAGTATTTTAAATCGAATAACGGAACTCTTCATGCAGTTGATGATGTCTCTTTCAGTATTCAGCGCGGGCAAACATTGGGGCTTGTAGGAGAATCTGGTTGTGGAAAGTCAACAATTGGCCGCTTAATACTAGGGCTCCATCAGGCGACAAGTGGGGAAATTCTCTTCAATGGGCAAGACATCTGTAAAATGAATAAGGCGCAAATTCATGATTTACGAAAAGATCTTCAAATTATTTTTCAGGACCCGTTTGCCTCTCTGAATCCGAGGATGTCCATTGGTGAAATTATTGGAGAACCGCTTTTAATCCATAAAAAAGTAAAGCGGAGGGCGGAGCTTGATTCCGAAATCAGGCGCTTAATGGATGTTGTTGGATTGAGTAAAAGATTTATAAATTCCTATCCCCATGAACTCGATGGGGGACGGCGCCAGCGTGTTGGAATAGCAAGGGCACTTTCCTTGAATCCACAGTTCATTGTTTGCGATGAACCAGTATCTTCTTTGGATGTTTCTATTCAGGCCCAAGTTCTGAATTTGCTTAAGGATCTGCAGGATGAATATGGTCTGACTTATCTTTTTATCACCCATGACTTATCTGTCGTAAAATACTTTTCAGACAAGATAGCGGTAATGTATCTTGGACAACTTGTTGAAATTTCAGAATCCGATGAATTGTTTAAAAAGACGATTCATCCCTATTCACAAGCATTGCTTTCTGCAATACCAGTCCCAAACATACGCCAAAAGATGCAGCGTGTAAAACTTATTGGTGAACTTACAAGTCCAATTGATCCTGAACTTGGTTGTAGGTTTGCAAAACGATGTTTGTACAGTCAGTCAAAATGTGTAGGACAAGATCTAGAGCTCAAGGATTTTGGAAATAGTCATTTGTGCAAATGTTGCAGATCCGATGAGTTACTAAATACAACATTATAGCAGTTTCTTTCATTATGATTAAATAAAAAAATATATATAGCACTTTCGACATCAGAAATTTATACAAATTTTACAAATGAAAATATTTCAGGTTTTATAGAAAAAATAAAATAGGCAACAAAGGAAATTTTAAGTAAAAATCGGATATTCGTATCCCTTTAGCCAAAACGTAAACTCCTTTATGATTAATAAAAAAATTGGGTCGTAAACAAGAATAATTGAGAATCAGCGTCACATTTATAATTTTTTTTCAAACCGGAATCTTTGATTTCCTTTGTTTCTTTACACTCGGCACAACACAAATGGGGCGACGGTTTCTTTAATATCTCATTAAGTTTTTAGGTGGATGTTTTCGTTATTACCATAAGTAAGGAAGAGTATTAAATGAAAGAGCTCTGAGTTCTTAGATGATAAAGATAGAACCGGAATATTTACTTTACCCTTAGGTTCCAGCAGCGATGGAAAATTAAGGGTACTAGATACATCCAAACTTCACATTGCCACTTTATCATATGTGTGCAGGGCACGTAGCAGTAGTTGGCAATAATATGGAAACGTCGTTGTCAATATTTCCGCGAATAATATTCTGAATATACTAAATATTGTTGAGAAGTGAAGAAGGGAAAGGAGTTATATCAATGCGTATTGGAATTGACGGTAGAAAAATACCTGAGGCGAAAGTGAGAGGACCGTTAGGCACTCTCGATCATGCCAAAAGTCTTGGAATGGAAGGTGTGTTTTTCCGAACCATCCTAGATGTAAGTCCGAATCTTGACAAATCGGTGATCCGTGATGTCCGTCGGCGTGCCGACGAGCTCGGGCTCTATCTTGAAGCAGGACTTGGCAAGGTAAATCCCTTTGCACTTCCCGAAACACCGGAGGTGCGAGAAATCGGTGATGGGGATACTTTATTCGGTTTTCGGAGAATGATGGAGGCCTGTGCAGAATTCGATATTAATGAACTTTGGATTTCCACTGCCGGAATAAAACAACAATACAGAGGGCGATTCACTACAGACCGCTTTAGAACTGATGTTTCCTGGGAAGACCAACTAGAGGCCACACGACGCTTCATGTTGAAGCTTAAGCCCATTGCTTTGGACCTAGGGATCCACTTGAATCTTGAAACACACGAGGAGATTACTACATTTGAAATTCTCCGCCTTATCGAGTCTGTTGGTGAGGATGTTGTAGGGATTGTCTTTGATACAGGTAACATCCATATTCGGGGTGAGCATCCGGTCTATGCTGCTAAGCGCATTGCTCCATACGTACGTCAAACCCACCTTAAGGACGCTTATGTTGAACTTATAGAAGATGGTGCATATTACCAGTCACGTATGATTGGATCAGGTCTTGTCGATTTTACTGCGGTGCTTACTGAACTGAACAAATATCGCCCTGACCTTAACGTAACAATTGAATGTGATCCTCCACGATTGGGAGTGGATAAAGGTGAGCCTCACCTTATTGAATTTTATAACCCAGAATGGATTGCGGGACATCCCTACCTTTCACGAGAAGAATTTGCCGCATATTTTGAACTCGTTCGTGACTACACTGAACGTATCCGTAAGGGAATGGTCAAAACCTGGCAGCAGCTAAACTCAGAGAAATTTGAGTACCCCGAAGCCATCCAGTGTATTGAGTCATCAAGACAGTACATTGAAAATATCTGTAAGGAGATTGGTATCACGAGAGGAGATAAGGCCCATGTTTAACAAGTTCCCTAATAGAGTCGGGATCTTCGCGAAGGATCTCTGCGGTTTATCGTTTGATGTACGGAATTCGATTCAGGAGGCATTCCATCATGGGCTGAAAGGTTCTTTTATTGGGACTGCCCTCAATGCCAGTCAAACATTGGATCAGTGTGAATTGGAGGATATCCGGCAAGTCGCACAGGAATCAGGTATTACGCTTGGACTCCAGATTGGGATGCTTAATCCCTATCAGCCTGAACGATCCTCCGATGCATTGGAAGTCGGAAACGGGGACCTTGCAAAAGGATTGCTTAAGTTGACGGAGGCAGCTCTCCAGCTAGGACAACCTAATGTGATGCTGGTTGTTGGTAAAGAAGAGGACCGTTTTAATCGTTCAGTGGCTTGGTCCGATCAATTAGCAGAGGTCGCCTCTTTCTTGAAACGACTTGAACCCGACCTCCGTTCGCTAGGGGCACGTGTGCTCATCAAGACTCACGAGGAAATCACTTCTTGGGAGGTTCGTCGACTACTAGAAGTACTCGATTCCAATCTTTTCGGCGTTGCATTCGATCCCGTGAATCTTATCGTGCGCATGGAGGATCCGATTGCAGCAGCAGACCGTCTTGCCGGTCTCATTTGGCAAGTCCACGTTGACGATGCACGTCTCTTGTGGAATGGTCGAGGCTACTCCCGATTACTCTGCCCATTGGGTAATGGGTGTATCGACTGGCCGGCCTTGATGGCTCGAATCAGCGCAAGTGACCCAGATGCCTGGTATTGGGGGGAGATACATCGCGCTGAACTTGATATACCGTTCCTGAACGAGGGCTGGTTCGACACACATCCCGATAACGAAATTGCTGAGGTGGCGACTTGGATTTCGAAAGGAATGCCGCTGTCCGAGTCGCCACTGTCCCTTGTGGGAGATATAGATGAAAGAATTCGCGCTGTTACTAGGCACTTACTCGATGGTGATGCACGGTTGAGAGATATGCATATCCCTCAGGTATAACATTTGGCTTTCGATGAGGGGTATAACGAAGTGTGTTTTCTTTCCTTTATTGAAAGCGTCAATACACTTTTTGGAGTTACGATTCGATTGGAAATTTTATACTCTACCACGTCTTTAAGGCGTTGCAAGTATCATGCACTTATAGGGCTAAATCAAACCACCTGTTGAATGAACAGGTGGTTTGTGACTTAATAATTAATGTAAAAGAGAAACAATTTTGAGTGAAGACAAAATTGAAATTTTACAATAGGTAGAAAACAATCAGAAGCAAATTATTCAATTTCTACAAGAGCTTGTTGCAATCTTGTCCAATAACCCACCTGGACAATTTGATGATGTTCGGTTCTTGGAAGTGGATTTGGAGGAGGTCAAGACTAACGGGATGCTCCGTGTAGCAGGCTGGTCATGGGAGAGTTAGTTAAATGTGTATTACAGCAGAGGTAAATTGTCAAAGCAATTGTTGGAATTATATGTACGGTAAAACTACAGTAGAAATATTCTGTGAGCAAGAGAAAAATCGTTTGAATAAAAATTAATATGTTTTTGTATATATGCTTTGTGCTTCAAAAGAGCAAACTCTTGTATCCTAACGGGTTCCGTTTCCCATCGCAAAATTTGAAATTGCACGCCAAAATGAATTTAAAAATGCACTGTGTTATGCAGTGCATTTTGTCATTTAAACGATTGATTTAATTTTCAACAGTAAATTGTTTAACTAGATGTTCAAGCTGAGATTACAGAAATTTAATTTAGAAATAGCTGAAGATAAGACCAAAATTATTCACTTCGGTCGGTTTGCGGAGCAAAATGCAAATCAAAATGGGATGAGCAAACCAGCAACTTTTGATTTCCTTGGGTTACACACACTATTGTGGGAAAAGTAAACAAGGAAAATTTCGAGTGCAACGGAAATCTAGTAGAAAGAAAGTACAATATAAACTAAAAGCAACGAAAGAATGGCTGAAGAGTAATAGAAATAAAGATATTCATATGATAATGGATAGATTTAAACGTTCACTAATAGGTTATTACAACTATTAGTGCATCTCTGATAATACCCAAAATGTTAACAACTTCAAAGACAAAATCGAAAAGTTATTGTTTAAATGGCTTAATAGAAGAAGCCAAAGGAAATCCTTTAAATGGGATAAATTCATTCTATTTCTTAATAAATATCCACTTCCATCACCAAGATTAAAAGTGAATATATACGATTTAAGAAAAGAGATTAGCTACATTCTGTAAATGATAACTAGGAGGAGCCGTGTGCGTTGGAGCAGCCGTCAAGGCTGAAAATCTTATGGAGTGAAAGTCTCCTGTTGTCAATTGACCGATTCAGACAACTAGCCTATTTATAGGTTTATTATGGAACAACTGGATAGCTTGAGCAATGGTAGTGAAATCGGTAACAATCATCATGAAAACGTAATCATAGGCTATAAAAACGGATTCATATGCTTTTTTCTTATTTTTTTGTGATTTTTCTCGATTTCTCATAGTTAACCTTATTATCTAAGTGAAGTGTCACTTTAGGAGTTATTTTGCATCTATTTTAAGTGTTATTTTGCACTATAAGTAAATATAAAAAAGCCCAATTTCTCAGCCATTAAAATTGAGAAATTGGACTTATTCGATATTCCGGAAAAGCGCCCGATTCTTGAATAAGAAGTTATTTAGTTTTTTTGAACTAGAATGATTGTGTTCAGAAACGGACGAGTTTTGGAACAAATAATAAAATGTGTACTTTTTTAATTTTGTTCAGAAATCGTCCATTTAGTTAAAGATCTCATCAGATAAGTAATATTAATTAAAGGAATAATACATTCTGATAAAGAATATTTAAAAAAGTGATGATAAGGAGGCGATTGTATAGCTAATCATGTAGAAAATCTATATCACTATCATGTATGGGCAAATCAACGGATTATGGACCACTTTAAGACACTTTCTCCTGAGAAATTTCAAAAGAGTAAAATACACGTGTAAACATATTTCAGACACAATTGCAGCAGCGTAAATACAGACAAGTCAAATTTAAAAATCCTTTGAAATTAGGTGCTTTCTCCTTAGTATGTCATTTTCTTCTTACGGTACGGTCACCACGATAAGGAAAAATCGAGTGAAATATATGTAATCTTAAATAAAAGGTTGGAGGAATAAAGATGAATACAGTGAGCGACAGAGTCAAAGCATATTTTAAGGATTTTGAACGGGCGAACAATATGTATGATCCAGATCTTCTCAATCCCCTAGTGAGTGATCCTCTTGTGGGCGCTTATCCGTCCGGCGTTGTACAAGCGGTGAAGAAAGAAGATTATCTGGCAGGGACGAAAGAGTCCGGTGAATATTTAAAATCCTTAGGCTATAGGTCATTCAAGCTGACCCCCGTGGCAGAAACACCCTTAAAAGATAACTATGTATTAGTAAAGGTTCTTGGAACGGCAAGAATAGAAAAAGAATCAGATCAGTCCTTCGATCTCGTCCATGATTCATTCTACATTTTACATATGAAAGATGACTCGATTAAGATGGTCTTTACTATTACTCATGATGAACCCACGAAAATGATGGAAGATCAAGGTTTTTTAACAACAGAACCATAAAAAATCATGTTCAAGAAAACAGGACGCTTCCAATCCTCTTTTACTCGTTCCGCGATAGCGATTTCGCACATTCAAGTGTATCTAGGAATGCGCCCTTTAACGGAAGACCGTTCAACAGTATTAACCTTAGCTTTACGAATGTATGACGGTAAGGAGAGATTAGATTCATTTTCGCTATTCAACAAACGGGCGCAAGAATTGAACAACGATGAACTGTCTTAGAAGTGCAATTTTCTTGGTCTTTAAGCAGTTAAAGATCAATTTAATTAAAGGAATAATTCATTCTGATAAGAATATAAAAAAGTGATGATAAGGAGGCGATTGTATGGGTAATCATGTAGAAAATCTATATAACTATCATGTATGGGCAAATCAACGGATAATTGATCATCTTAAGACACTTTCTCCTGAGAAATATCAAAAGGAAATGAAAAGTGTCTTTTCTTCTGTTTCAAAGGTTTTGTCACATATCTACTTAGTGGACTATGGATGGCTTAATATCCTCGAAGGTCAGAATATGAATGAAGCAATGCAATCTTCATTGCAACTTCAAGAAAAGATAGATAATCTATGATATTTAACATAAGCAGCTAGAATTGTTTGCTACTTCTATGTCATTTGCCTAGACTGGGGTGTGGAATACTTGCATGACAAATTTATCTCATTATTAATCTTTTTTGCAGCTCTTGGATCAGGGTTAATTGCTGGTACGTTCTTTGCATTTTCAACTTTTGTAATGAATGCCCTCGCCCGACTTCCTTCACATCATGGAATTGCAGCCATGCAATCTATAAACATCGTCGTACTTAACCGACTATTTCTCACCGTATTTACAGGTACGGCACTAGTAAGTTTGATTCTTTTACCCATCTCATTATTTAATTGGAAAGACACCCCTGTTGTATTTATATTTGCTGGAAGTTTGCTGTATCTTCTAGGCAGCTTTCTCGTCACAGGAGTGTGCAATGTACCCCTTAACGATACTTTAGCGAATTTAGACGTAAAAGATGCAGCAAGTGCAAGTCTATGGAAAGAATATATTGTAAAATGGAAAGCTTGGAACCATGTTCGAACGATCGCAAGTCTTACGGCTATGGTATCATTTATTCTCGCGTTATTGAGAAGGTAGTCGTAACTGGTTTAACAAGTATGCTTCAACCGCACCAGAAATTTAATCTTGCTTGGCACATAGAATTGTCAAAGGTAGTCGCAATCACAAGAAGCCCCTAGTAGGGCTTTTTGTATTTATTATTCCTTTCGACTTACTAAAAGACTACACTTAAGCATGGCACAGGGAGACAACCTAGGAGAGGTTTTAATTGCAGACAGGTGCCCTTCTTTTTTCGGAATAGCGCCCTTTTCTTGAATAAACAAGAAGCTCATATTAGCCGGTATTATTCCGAAGTAATGATAAAAGTCCAATTTCTTAATTTTAATGTATTGAGAAATTGGGCTTTTTATATTTATTTATAGTGCAAAATAGAGCTTAAAATAGGTGCAAAATAACTCCCAAAGTGACAAGAAAAAAACGGATATTTTCGTAGTGTACAAAACTTACAACTTTTAGACACATTAATTTTTAGACTTATTCCAGAAAAGGGCCATTTAATGAAATAAGGCTTATGAGCTAACTGCAGTTAATTTGTAGAAGGATTTTTGTAATTTAAACAGAATAATTGTATTTACACCTAGAATTTGTAAGTGAGTCATTTATCATTAGTATCAATAATTAAGGAGGCGACCAACGATGGTCACGACATTAGAGCAATTTCGCGAAATTTTGGATGGGAATCGTCGTTTAACCATTCAAACAATTGAGGCTTTCCCTGAAGACAAGTTATTCACCTTTGCACCGGTCGAACCGCTGCGGCAATTCTCAAAAATGATTTTAGAGATACTAGATATTGAACGCGCATATATACGCGGTATCGCTCTCGGTGAATGGGAATATAGCCAACCTTTTGCTGGTGTTTCGACCAAAGCGAAACTTTTAGACGGTTGTCGTGAAACAAAGGAGGATGTGCAAAAATGGTGGCCAAAAATCACCGAGGAACGGTTGCACACCGTAGAAAAAGATCCCTTTTTTGGAGGCGAAATGAGTCATTTCGAACGTCTACATTATGCGTTGGAAAATGAAATCCACCATCGGGGCCAAGGTTTTATTTACTTACGGTTACTTAGGATTGAACCGCCAGCGTTTTGGGAGAGACAATAAAAAGGGACAACATTTTCATTTAATCCGGATTCGTTCCGGTTTTTTTATATCGGGGAAGTACCAGCGAAACTGTCATTAGGCCTATTAGGGGTCCTACAAACTAAAAGCTCAAAACATACGCTAAGGGATTGTACAGAAAATGAAGAGTTACTTAACACCTTATCGTCAAAGGGTTTATCAGGGGTTATTCCTTTTTAAAGTGTTCAATCACTCATTCCCTAATCAATGTTCAGTAACTTACTAAAATATAAGTTTTTTAACACAAGTGATTGTCTTAGCGTATGAAAATGCATATAAATCCTTGTCGAATTTTGCTTAACGTATGTTTTGCGCGAAATGTTGGCGAGAGCCCCATATGGCCATGTTAAAAAAGGTAGACTGTAGCTGAATATAAAAAATCCTCACTAAAGAGGATTTATTGTTTATGACCACCGACTAGTCTGGACCGGTGTCTTGCTGTACCTGCAGCTGTAAAAGATACTGCTCTTAAAAGAGAAGCCGATCCATATTTACTTCTTATTTTATCCACTACATATCCAATATCACGTTTCTTCCATCCATCAGCATCAAACAAGTTAAGCTGCATTTCGTAATCGTTCTCCAATTTACTAATTGACAATGAAACCTGTCTAACTGTTTGCCCTCTATAGTTTTCCTTTAATAATTCAAGACAAATATTATAAATATCTATTGTAACGTTAGTTGGTTCTTCAATGGTCCTAAATCGATAAAACCCACCACCAAACTCATCCTTACTATAACCAAGTCCAAAGCTTATGGTTCTGCCGACCTTTCGAGCATTCCTTGTTCTTCGAGCAACTTCTTCACACATTTCTAAAATAACCGTTTTAATTTCTTCTTCATTTTTATAATCACGCAAAAGAATTTGGCTTTTTCCATAGCTAACTTGCTTTTGTATAATGGGAGCACCTAGCTCAGATAGATCCACCCTCCAAGCATGATAATAAAGCTGATTGCCCATTATTCCGAATTTCTTTTCAAGGAATTTTAATTCGTATTTTGCAAGTTGCCCAATAGTAAAAATCCCCATACATTGTTAAATTGCCCGAACAAATAAAATTTGCAAATTATGCTTACATTGCCCCAGATTACGATTCGGACGGTCGAAGAATAAAACATACTGTAAAAGGAGTTATGCATCGGATTGCTGTGACAGTTTTTCCAGAAAAAACACAGTCGTACATTTTATTAAGTTGCTTGGAGAGTGAGAAATCAATATATCAAAACTTATTTAATCAACTACAAAATTCATCGATAGATAAAATAAAGGTTTATTTGTCAATGTTCTTGCCATTGTATTCGGAAAATATGGTATTAAGCCCGAATATATGGAATAATTGGTATGAAGAAACTCGAATTGCTTATACCTTTTATGCAAATCGACAGGGAAATGATACTATTATTTATAGTAAAACTATTGGAATGTTTTTACGAAATGCTGCAAAAAGCACTACTTTTGATTATAATAACAGAGGTAAAATAGATTTATTTATATAAGAACATATGGGGAATACCCTAATAACAAGGAAGGATTAGTGCTCTTCCTAAAGTTGATATTTCCTTATTATGTTAACGGGTATATTTCATGAATAAGTAACAATTGTTTATTCATTTACCTAAGCCCTTAAAAATGCCCATTCTGTTATTCTACAAAATATCCTTTACTTGAATAACATTTAGAATTAAACGACTTTATTGTTATATTTTTAAGTACTAAAGCATCTTACATCAAAAATTAAACAACTATTTTAAACCCCGTCCTAAATTTAGAACGGGGTTATTCATGTTTGGGGTTTTAAAATTAAATAACTTTATTGTTACTTTACAAATGTTGAGTGGTTGGTGTTTTTACTGGTTTATTTAATTACTCGTATTCTTTCACTTTCCGGTAAAATGTTGCTTTGGTCATATTAGACTGCTTCATAGCCTCTACTGCTGTGATCTTATTGTTTTTCCATAGTTTGTACGCTTGTTCGAAGTCTTTTGTAATCACTGTCTTTGGTCTACCTAAGTGTTTTCCTTTTGCTTTTGCTACTGCAATCCCCTCAGCTTGCCTTGTCTTAATTTCTTCACGTTCCTTTTCGGCGCAATGGTTTGTTACCCGATTGCGGCCCTATTACTTGGCAAAGAGGCTACCTTATTCGGATTCATTTCGGCATTTATACTTAGTTCGTTTGGCGGTGCCTTGATTGCTTTTGTTTGCATTAAGATTTTTTTCAAAAGAAAAGTTCTCTTATTAGATAAAAATTTATAATGATTGACTAGTGCGATTCCTTTAAGGAGGAATCGCACCCCGTTATGAACCAAATTTTAAATGTACTTTTGTTGATTTTCGCTTACTCTTCCTGTTCAAGCTTGAACCAAACCAGGAAAATAGAAAACACCCGGTAATGACGATTATGCTGCCTGCAAGTTCAAACCAAGTCATCCTTTCCCCTAAAAAGAAAAAGGCAAGGATGGATGTAAAAATAGGGTTAAAGTTTAAAAAGATTCCTGAACTGGTTGCGCCGATTTTTTGTACCCCGATATTCCACAGTACCATACAAACTACAGTTGAAATCACTCCGGTATACAGGATTGCCCATAGGAAGCTTGAATTAAAATTGTAAATTTGGAAGCTAGATAGATTGAATGGAACTAGAATGACCACTCCAAACAATCCGGAATAGAATGTTGCCAGCATGGGTGACATTTTTTTCATCGCCCATTTACTACAAATCGAATAAAGCCCCCAAATAATTACGGCTGCAACCATCCACAAATCCCCAATATTAAAACGAAGGGAAAATATATGTGAGAGTTCCCCTTTCGACAATACCATCAATACCCCTAAGAAAGAGATTCCCATTGAAAATATTTGCATCGTTTTTAGTTTTTCTTTTAGCAAAAATGCAGAAAAAATTGCAATGGAAATCGGGTTTAATGTTGAAATCAATCCAACATTTGTAGCGGAAGTTTTTTCAAGGGCAAAAAATTGAAAAAGATTGAAAAAAACAACCCCAGTTACTCCCATAAACAGTAATGGGAGTATGGATGCTTTTGGAGGAATCAGTTGTTTTTCTTTATTTAAAACAATCGGGAAAAGGACCAGGATAGCAATTAACCATCTTAGAGTTGTAATGGTCATTGGTGAGGCATGGCCGACAAGAAATTTACCAAAAACAAAATTTCCTCCCCAAAGAAAACTGGTTAGAAGCAATAAAAAAACATAAAAAATTGGCATTTTGATTGGCCCCTTTTTAATTTGATAATATTAATAATTGTAACAGAATTGATGATTCTGTTATTATTTATTTTGTTAATTTCAATAAAGTGCGAATAATTGATGGGAAAATGAAGGATATAAATAATTTTATTAATTTGAAATATGATAAAATGATGGCAAACCATCAAATATTCGGTAAAAGGGATGAGGGAGAACATGTTCGATGCAATAGAAGGGATTAAATCCTTGGATGCGCTTGACCGTAAAATCTTGGATTTACTGCAAATGGAAGCACAGCTCAGTAATGCCGAATTGGCAAGAAGGGTGAATCTTTCACCACCTGCGACTCATGCCAGAGTAAAGCGCCTGGAGAATGAAGGGTTTATTGATCGCCATGTAGTGGTTTTGAATTCCAGGAAGCTTGGAATTGACTTACTTTGTTTTATTTTTGTCAGCACAAATATTCATCAAAAGGAACAGCTTGAACAATTAGAGAGTGCAATGAATTCGATGCCGGAAATTCTTGAATGTCATTGCTTGACAGGGGAATATGATTATTTTTTAAAAGTGGCCAATCGAAATCGCGAAGAGCTTGAGAAATTTATTCGAAAATTAAATTTACTTCCTGGTATAAATCGAATCCAAACAAGCTTATCTTTAAGAGAGATAAAATTCACCACAGCATTACCGATTAACAACGATTAATATCTCCTAGTATTTTGATTTCAGTAAACAACTTTTTGATGATCTGCAAGCCTTTAAGGCTTGAGATGTTGCCTTAAAGGCAACATGCAATATTCTTTAAAGAATCTAAAACGTGAAAGAGTTTGTGAAGGAATGTTCTTAAGCTAACTCGGGGCATTGTTTCACAACAAACGGACTGTTTTCGGCAGTCCTTTTTTGTTATCGTTATTCAACTAAAGTGGCAGTTTAGTACAATAAGAAAATGTTAAAATAAAGAAAAAAGGAGTGGGGAGGGCCGAAATGAACACCATTTTAGAAAAGTTCTTTGGTTTAAAAGAAATACTAAATTCTTTCGATGGACTTGAAAAAAAATATAATTGGTTACTGACTGATTTAGATGGGTTTTACACCGAAAATTTCTTAGATTATGTTGAAGATTACCGGATTTTTGAAGAGAGTAATAACTGTCTTGATACCTATTGGATTACGGGTGAAAATCTAGCCAGACTGGCTAATTGCAAAGAATTTTATCCTATATGGGGTGTTTTCTCAGCATTTGATAAAAAGGAGACGATTGATTTAGATGATATTAAAGAAGAACCTTTTGCTGATGGAAATCCGAATTTTTGGGTTAAAAATCCTAAAATCCAACATCCAAAAGCAGTCGTTGAATTAGTTTTTTGGGACTCCTCCTTGATTCTACTCCTTAGCAAAGATGATGACTTCTCTATAAATTTTCGGAACACTTTTCAAGGCTGGAAAGATTTAAATTCCTACAACCAGTCGTAAACCTTTTTCAGCTACCGAGTGCAATAGTTGCAAAATTGGTGGCATTTTTGTTATTGTCATGACGGTTAGGATATTTAAGGGAGTAAATTATTCATCGCGTAATTCTGTCTTTCGAGGACAAAATATGTTAAGGGATTGTACTGGAAAAGCACTGCCCATTTTTTAATAAGGAGTGAAATGAATGGCTGATAAAAACGAACGCAATCGAGTCGATAACGATGCTGGTGAGGCTGTAGGTACTATTGTTGGTGCTGTCTCTGGTGCTACCGTGGGTCTTGCTTACGGTCCGATTGGTACTGTAGTAGGAGCAATTACAGGTGGAGTGATGGGTAACAATCTCGGCGAAGGAGCCGATGAAGCTAATGACGGTGATGCGAATCGAGAAGATTAGATTAATACAAAGAGATACATGCATTAAGACTTTCAAAAAGGGAGTCCTTTTATTTTTCTATTAATTAATTCAGCTTTTTTAGGTAAATTTCCAAAAAAGATTGTGGAATGTTTCACTTAAAGTAACGGGTGCTTGAGTTCAGGAAGGATTGCTGCGGCAATCCTTTTTTGTTGTTGTGCTAACGTGGCAGGTTAGCATTCCTGTAGATCGTTATTTTTCAACTTTGAAAAAAATAGGGCTCCTCAGTAAGATATGAGTATAGACATCACTCTAACTCTCAACTTTAGGAGGAACCCTACTATGAAGTTTAAAATGCAAAACAAACAAAATCAACTAATAGAAAGAATTTCACTTAAACATCTTGTTGTTGGCGTGGATATTGCTCAACAATTGCACGTAGCCAGAGCCGTAAATTTCCGTGGAATTATAGTCGGAGATCCACTTACATTCAAAAATAATGAAGAAGGATTTGCTAGTTTACTTGAATGGATTAAAAGTCTTCAAAGATTAAACAACCTAAGTGAAGCTATAGTTGGGATGGAACCAACTGGACACTACTGGATCAATCTTTCAAAGTGGCTTAATAAACATCATACTGAAGTGGTAACTGTAAACCCTCATTTAGTAAAAAAGAATAAAGAAAACCGTGATAATACCCAGTCAAAAAGCGATAAAAAGGATGCTTTAGTTATAGCTGATATGGTGAAGAACGGTTACTACTCAGAGGTTAGGTACACATCAGAACCATTCGAGAAATTAAGGGTACTTATGTCTAACCGTGATGTAGTAGTTAAGCGCCTTGTTAGTTCTATCAATCAATTAAATCGTTGGGTAGATATTGTTTTTCCTGAACTCCGACAGGTGTTTAAAGATATTAAGGCTAAGGGGGCAATAGCAACCCTCCGTTTATTTCCGTCTCCCAAGGAATTAGAGACTATGCAGCCTCATGAGGTTATTGCAGGTTGGAAATCTATAATGAAGAGACAGCCTGGATTAAAAAAGGCCCTATTACTCCTCCAACTAGCTAAGAAATCTGTTGGTACTAGACAAGCACTTGATGCTTATAAATTTCATTTAGAACAGTTATTAGAGGAATACGATTTAGCTGTAACACAACTCGAAAGAGTTGAACAACAAGTAACTGAAGCATTAAACAGAATTCCTTTCGCTAAGAAGCTTCTTACCATTAAAGGAATTAGTGAAATTTCATTGGCTGGCATATTAGGTGAGGCAGGAGACTTAAGTGGTTTTTCTCATGGTAATTCTCTTCTTCGCCATGCCGGGCTCCATTTAGCTGAAGCAAGTTCAGGTAAGTGGAAAGGCCAAATTGTCATTTCAAAGCGTGGACGTTCCAGACTAAGGCGATTCCTTTACTTAGCGACAATGAGCCTTGTGATGAATAACCCAGAATTTCAAGCAATACATTCTCAAAATGTCAAAGTAAAAAAAAGTGAAGAAAATGAAATCAATTATGAAGCTAATCGGTAAGTTGGCAAGGATATTTGTGGGTATATCTAGACGAAATGAATCCTATTGTCCTGATAAGCTTAACCCGTTATCACCAATAGCAGCATAATACCTAACAGAATTGAAGATTGTTCGTCTTCTTGAAATAAAAAATATAAAACACTTATATTGACCGAATGTTGGCTTATTCGTAGGATTTCAAATATGTACGGAGTACCAGATTTATTGAACATAAGGGCTCTGACCCATCAGGTTAGCATGACTGGCCTCCACCCCTTGGATAGGCATGACGAAGGAATGATAGGGCAAATGACCCGTTGAGACATGGGAGGGAAAGCCTCCAGGGGCGGCGTGGAGAATGTACATCATATGGTAAAATATGGAGTTGTGATTCACTCCTTTATTTCACTATGCCTTCACGAAGCCAAATTGATCTGAAATCATTTCATTTAATCGTTAACTCCATATCAAGGGTTATGAAATCCTGCGAATAAGCGAGTATTCGGGAGAAAATCGTATTAAACTGAGGGAGTGCAATAAGAATTTACATTTAAATATTAATAAAATAAACATATATGTTAAAATGTGGTAAGGTGGTTGTTATGAAAGAAGAAAATAAGCCATTTAATGATGTAATAGACCACATGAATAAAAATAGAAGGAAATTCTGCAAATGTAAGCAAGAATGCTGTAAAAAAGTTCCCAAAACCATTAAAATATTTTGGGTTTTTTATGGCTGGCTTCTTATCAATATCCATCTTGTTAATGATTATTTTAAATTTATTCCACTAACGATACTTGATTCTTAACTGGCTGTCATCCAATGGCGGCTTTTCTTATTGGAGTAACGGGGCAGGTTTGTTCATCAAGAAGTCACAATAGGAATGTTCATCTACTGTAAAATAAAATTAGACCTATTAATGTTCCAGAAAATAAAACAAAAATCAGAGGGTTAATTATTGTGCAACAAACTTATTTACCGAAATGGAGGACTATTATGAAAATAAATACCGTTAAGAAGAATAATATTGAAATTGCTGTTATAAGCAGTAGCGAGATACTAATAAAAGATGTTCAGTCGGCATTGGATTTTATGGCGACAGTACAGTATGAAACTGGCTGTGACCGTATAATTTTGAATAAATCCGCAATATGTGAGGACTTTTTTCACTTAAGTACGAAACTTGCAGGGGAAATTTTACAAAAGTTTATCAATTATCATGTAAAAATAGCCGTTGTAGGGGACTTTTCTGTATATTCAAGTAAGAGTTTGAAAGACTTTATCTATGAGAGTAATAAAGGGAAAGATATTTTTTTCTTTCCAGATGAAAAGAAGGCAATTGAAAAATTAAGTTTAGTGTAATCATTACTAATGAACATAATTCTTTTTATATATCAAAGATTGTGAAAGGGTGTACTTAAAGTAACGGGTGCTTAAGTTGATGAAATAAGGGTGCTGCGGCAGCCTTTTTCTTATTAAACAAACTGATAGGAGGGCATTTTTATCGTAGGTCACCCCCTTGTTATATACAATTTTCAAAATATCAAGTAAATTTTTATCAAGTCTTAATACAATCTTTACGCTACCTTAACCCATTAAACTTGGCATCAAGTTATGTTAAAAATGAATAAATAGGCGAGTTGAATGGGGGAAGCAGCGATGAAAGTTGATTTGCATTGCCACACGAATATTTCGGATTGTTCTTTTTCTTTTGAAGAAATCCTAGAGCTGGCAAGTAGGGAGAAGGTCAAACATCTTTCCATCACAAACCATGATACAACGAATGGTCTGGATGAAATGGTCGTCGTGGGGAAGGCATATGGAATAGAAATCATTCCCGGTATTGAAATTTCTGCATATGACTTTAATAGGAACCGAAAAGTACATGTTTTAGGATACTTTATTGATCCTGGTCATTCTGCGCTTAAGGATCTTTGTGACCCGCTTGTGGTAAAACGACATCTGGCCTCATATCTTTCAGTTCAATATTTAATAACAGATGGATATTTTATCAGCTGGGAACAAGTGAAGAAATATGCCGAAGGTGGCACAGGAGTATTTAAGCAGCACATCATGCATGCACTAATTGAAAATGGATATACGGATTCTATCTACGGAGACTTATATAAAAAGCTATTCTCAAGTGGTCAAAATGGTGAATCACCTGGGAAAGCGTTTGTTCCTTTGAAGTATGTCGATGCTCGGTTGGCTGTTAAGGCAATTATCAAAGCGGGAGGTGTTCCGGTTCTTGCCCATCCTGGTCAATACAATAGCTTTGAGTTTATCCCGAAGCTTGTGGAAGCTGGGCTTCAGGGAATTGAAGTATGGCATCCGCTCCATGGAGATGAAAAGGAAGCAAAAGCCAAATTGTATGCGGAAGATTTTAATTTGATTATGACGGGTGGCACAGATTTTCATGGTTTTTATGGTGAGAAAGAAGTGACAATCGGTTCAAAAAGTCCAGGTATTCAGGCGGTTGAAGGATTATTGGAACGGAGAGAATTAATCATGAAAAAGGAGCTTATTTAATGAACTTTATTAACCATCCCTATAATGAAAAGAAATTGTCACCTCAGCCATTGATCCATTATACAAGTCATATCGTTAATAGTTATGCAGGGGATTGGACATCAATTGGTCCAAGCAATCTGATCATTGAATCCAAGCTTGGAGATTATACGTATACTATGGATGATGTCACCGTTAATTACACGGAAATTGGAAAGTATTGCTCTATAGCCTCTCATGTTTGTATAAATCCCGTGAATCATCCAATGGAGCGTGTAACCCAGCACCACATGACCTATCGTCGAATTTCGTATGGATTTGCTGAGACAGATGATGAGGAAATTTTTAACTGGCGTCGATTAAATCGTGTGAAAATCGGTCATGATGTGTGGATAGGGCACGGGGCTATCATTATGAAGGGGGTCAATATAGGAACAGGTGCGGTCATCGCTTCTGGAGCTGTCGTTACAAGAGACATTGAACCATACACAATCGTTGGTGGTGTTCCTGCCAAACCGATTAAGGAGCGATTTTCGAGAGAGATAGCGGAAAAATTACAGGAAATTGCCTGGTGGAATTGGCCAAGGGATTTAATGGAAGAGCGGTTTTATGAATTTAATGATTTGGAAACTTTCCTTAAAAAGTATGGAAAGTAAGGAAATTCAAACTTTCTAGCAGTCGGCGGCATATTCAAAAAGAGCAGACCGTTTTTTTTACTCCTATCCTATAAAATTTCGCTTCTACTAAGTTGCTTGATATACTTGTTATTAAAAGGATACCGGGAGGATGAAAATGGCAGAGGAGTTAGAGATCGTTGACGAAATGATTTCGGATATAAAATCAGGCAAATATGATCCTGATGATAAACTGCCTTCGGAAAATGAATTAGCCGATAGGTTCCATGTACCCAGGATTAACATAAGGAAAGCGTATGAACGGTTGCAGGAGCTAGGTTATATTTATTCAAGACAAGGAAAGGGCAGTTTTGTAAAGGACAGGAAAAATCAAATTCCGCTTGTACTTTCAGGTGATGTGTCTTTCAGCAAAAAAATGCGTGAACTTGGGTATCATCTAGAATCTAAAACCATCTTCTGTGAAGAAATAGCGTATAACAAGAAAATTTTCCGATTTTTAGGTGTTGAAGAGACTGAAAGAGTTTTTAAAATAGGAAGGTTACGGCTAGTTGATCAAAAGCCGATTGCCATACATATTTCATATGTTACCCAAACGGTGTTTGAGAATATTGCGGATGTAGGGCACGATATTACCTCCATGTTTGATTTCTATAACAAGAATGGTTTTTTCAACTTTTCTTCAGCTCCCAGTATATTAAGTGTTGCTTTCCCTTCTAAAATGGAAAGAGAAATACTTGAGTGCTCAAGCCTCGTTCCACTCTTGGTGATAGAGTCTGGTTGCTTGGATAAAGAAAGTGGCACAGTATTAGAATATACGAAAATATTATATCGAAGTGATCGATTCACTTATGAAATTTAACCAGCTAATAGGCTGGTTTTTTTGTTGCTTTTTTATGGACGATTATGAAGAAGCAGGCTATTCGTTTCAAGTCATTTACACAACCTTAATCCTTTTCACACACACTTTACAGCTGTTAACTTGGCAACAAGATACATTAGAGATAAGGGAAAAACATCATTAACGGAGGCAGACTGATGAGAAGAAAAAGAAGAACAGAGATTTTGATCAATGGTTCAAAAGAAATAGCAGCCACAATGGCAAAGGAAATACTGGATAACTATGATGTAGCAATAATTGAGGAACCGAATAATGGTCTTATCATGGTGAAGGTTAGAGAATCTGCCCAAAAAAGCCTTTTCTATATAGGAGAAGTATTTGTTACAGAATGCAAGGCTCGAATCAATGATTCTCTCGGTATTGGAATCGTGTCAGGACATGATAAGGAGCTTTCCAATCATCTAGCTGTAATTGACGCTGCCTATAAGGCTGCGCTTAAGGAAACGGAAAGTTGGGAGTATCTGCTACTGGAGGAAGAGAGAAAAATTAATACTGAAAAAGTAGCAAGAATGAATCAGGTTCTTAAAACTAAAGTAAGCTTTGAAACAATGGATACGGAATAAGGGTGGTGACATGATGAAATTAGATCTAGTTCATGATATACAGACAACTTTTCGAAAGGTTCTTGACTCGATGTCAAGGCCAGGAATGATTTCAGATATTCAAGAGGAGGCGGCAAGAGCCAATTTCCATACAGGCTGCTATCCTTCTACGGAGGTTTTGGCCCTAATGCTTCTTGATACGGAGGTATCCTTTAAGGTGTTTTCGAAGCAGGAAGATACAATAACACGGCTGATGAATCAGCTTACTTATGCCAAAACAGCAGAAGCTAATCATGCTGATTTTATATTCGTATTAAAGGATTGCGATCTGTGTCAGCTTGAAACAGCTATCAGATCATCGAAAGTAGGAAGTCTCATGAATCCTCATGAATCATCAACACTTATTATTGAAACGGAAAGTGTAAGTACTGGATTAGAGCTTATTTTAACCGGGCCAGGGATTGAAACTGGGTATATAGCAGCAATTTCTGAAGCAGACAAGTGGATAAATTTACGGAACGAAAAAAATATCGAGTATCCACTAGGGATTGACATCATTTTAACAGATGCCAACCACTCTATCTTATGTTTGCCAAGGACAACTCAAATTAGAAAACGGGTGATCGATAAATGGGATACGTTGCTGTAAAAGGTGGAACTCTCGCCATCGAAGAATCAATCAAACTCTTGAAATATGAAAGAGTAAAGCAAGGGATTGTTCTTAAGACAAATAAAATTGAAGCGGGAATGAGGGGGTTGATTGACCAAGTGATGTCAGAAAGCAGCCTTTATTGTCCTAAGCTTGCCGCGGTAGCGATTAAACAAGCAGAAGGGAATCCAGAAGAGGCAGTGTTCCTGATGAGAGCCTATCGGTCTACACTTCCGAGAAAGCATTATTCAAGCATAACGGATCCAGTGGAGATGCGGATTGAAAGAAGAATTTCAGCAAGCTTTAAAGATATCCCAGGAGGACAGGTGCTTGGTGCTTCTACAGACTATACTCATCGTCTACTTGATTTTAATCTTGTTTCTGAAACGGATGAAGATGCGAGAAAATGGCTTGATGCTTATCAGATTGAGAGCAGACATCTAAAAGAAAATGATCCTTCGGGTCACTTTCCAAAGGTTCTTGATTATTTAAGAAAAGAAGGGTTAATGGCAATGTGTGAAGATAACGATACAGAGCCTGACGATGTCACGAAGAAAAGCCTGGAATTTCCTAGCAGCCGAAGTCAGCGCCTGCAAATTCTTACCCGTGGACAGACAGGGGCCGAAACTTCACTAGCATATGCCGTCATTCGTGGATATGGAGCTCTCCATCCAACAGTTGGTGAACTTCGGATTGGTAGACTTCCAGTTTGCATTCACAATCCAGTGGACGAGTTGAAGGAAGAAGAGGATTCCTATTATATTGGTGAGATTCTGGTTACGGAAGCGGAAATGCTCATTCCAGTTACAGTTGAAAAAGGGCATGGGAAAGAAGAGATTGAGTTTGAAATTGGCTATGGGATTTGTTATGGGCAAAACGAGACAAAAGCAATCGCCATGGGGATTCTTGATAACAGTCTTGAAAATGGAAACGCAGAGTATCCTTCACAAAATGAAGAATTTGTCCTGTACCATATTGATTCAGTAGAATCGACAGGATTTATTTCTCACTTGAAAATGCCACACTACGTTACGTTCCAGTCGAAGTTGGACAGTGTCAGAAAAACAAAAAAAGGTGAAGAAATGACAAACAAGAAGGGGGAGGGCATCCATGCAGAAAAAATATAATTTTGCTTTTTTTGACGAGGGATCCAAGCGAGAGATTCGAAGAGCAACGTTCAAGGCGATCTCTATCCCAGGATACCAGGTACCCTTTGCCTCAAGAGAAATGCCAATTGCTAGAGGTTGGGGGACAGGAGGTCTTCAATTAACACTCTCGCTTATTGGCAAAAACGATATTTTAAAGGTAATTGACCAAGGATCTGATGAATCAGTCAATGCTGTCAATATTAAAAAGCTAGTTTCAGAGACTACCGGAATTAGCGTTACGGATGAAACAGAAGAAGCCACCATCATTCAGTCAAGGCACAGAATTCCAGAAGTTCCTTTAAAGAAAGAACAGATTCTGGTATTGCAAGTTCCATTACCTGAACCATTGCGCTTATTTGAGCCGAGTGAGCTAGAAACAAAAAAGCTTCACGCTGAAAAAGAATACAGCGGAGCATGGGTAATGCTGTTTGAGCAAATCATGAAATACTCTACTACTACAACAAACGCAGACCATCCCGTCATGGTTCAGGGTCGCTATGTCATGGCTCCAAGCCCGATTCCTAGATTCGATAATCCAAAAATGAACATGTCTGAGGCTTTGATTTTGCTGGGAGCTGGCCGGGAGAAAAAAATTTACGCTGTACCTCCCTATACGGACGTTGTATCACTGGCTTTTGATGATTATCCTTTTGAAGTGGAATCGTTTGATAATCAGTGCTGTAAACAGTGCGGCTCGACAGGTGTTTTCATGGATGAGCTTTTCGATGATGAGAGTGGAGACACTTATTATCAATGTAACGATACCAGTTATTGTTTAGCACAAGTAAATAAGAAATCAATGATAGGGGGCAGAAGAATATGAGTAGCTTTGAAGCACCTCTGTTATCTATCAAAAACTTAAATAAACATTTTGGTAAAGGTTGCAGTCAATGTTGTAACTTAACGGGCAGGAACTTGGTTAAAAACTATTGTCAGGCCTGTGGAACCGTATATGCCTGTCAGGATATCAGCTTTGATCTATATCCAGGAGAAATATTAGGGATTGTCGGCGAAAGTGGCAGTGGAAAGTCTACTCTAATGCGTTGTCTATACTTTGACCAGGAAGTAACCAATGGAGCGGCTTACTTGTACTCTTATGAGAGCAGAGAGAGGAATCTTTTTCAAGAATCATCCCAGAAAAAAAGATATATTCGTAATCACTTGATGGGGAAAGTGTACCAAAACCCATTGCTTGGGCTGAAGATGAATTTTTCTTCGATCGGCAATATTGCTGAAAAACTGATTTCAGCAGGAAACAGGAATGTTGGACAGATGGAAGCACGAGGAAAAGAACTTCTGGAATATGTGAATATTCCTGATTACCGGATAAAGGAAGCGCCGAAACATTTTTCTGGAGGTATGCAGCAGCGGGTTCAGATTGCTAAAGCCCTTTCAAATAACCCACCAATCCTGCTTTTGGATGAGGTGACGACGGGTCTTGATTTATCAGTCCAGGCAAGTGTTCTTGACCTCATAAAGCATTTGCAAAGAGAACTGAATATTAGCATGATTGTGGTTTCTCATGACCTCGGTGTGATTAGGATGCTTGCGGACAGATCGCTTGTCATGCTGGATGGGAAAGTAATCGAAGAAGGATTAACTGATCAAATTCTTGAGGATCCGCAAAGTTCTTATACACAGCAGTTAGTTCAATCACTTCTCTAATTTTCGTAAAAAAGGGGGAAACATCTTGTACCTAATTACAAACGGTCGAATTGTTACAGAAGCAGCCATTTTGGATGGGTTTGATCTACTGATTAAAGAAGAAAAAATCGAACAAATTGCTTTTACAAGCGAGATACCACTGGATGAAAATATCGAGGTTATTGATGCAAATGGCGGTTATATTTCCCCAGGCTTTATTGATCTTCATTCCGATTATATTGAACATATGGCGGCACCAAGGCCAACTTCATTAATGAATTTTCATTTAAGCCTGAGGGAGGTCGAAAAAGAATTAATCGGACATGGTATTACAACGATGTACCACTCGCTTTCTTTATTTAAGTTTACAGAATACGCTTATAAGCCCATTCGTGAGCCAGAAAATGTAAGGAAGTTAATTGATCTTATTGACCAGAGCCATACAAGTAGCCACTTAGTGCGCCATCGATTCCATGCAAGATTTGAAATCGACAATGTGGATGAGGTAGAAAATCTAAAATCTTATATTGCTGAAAAAAAGGTACATCTTATTTCATTCATGGACCATACTCCTGGCCAGGGACAATATCGAGATTTAGAGGTATATCGACAAACCGTTAAAGGATACAACGATTTAAGTGATGCTGATATTGATAGAATCATAACGAAACACTTGACCAAAGAAAAAGTGGCAATAGAAGCGATGCAGAATATCGCACAAGCGGCCAAGGAAAATAAGATTGCTATTGCCTCTCATGATGATGATTCAATTGAAAAGTTAGAGCTTGTAAGAAGTATCGGTGCAGTGATTAGTGAGTTTCCCATTACAATGGAAATTGCTAAAAAGGCAAAAGAGCAAGGAATGTACACGGTGGCGGGGGCTCCTAATGTACTTTTGGGAGGATCACACAGTGGGAACCTATCCGCTGCTGAAGCGATTAAGGAGAGTGCGATAGACATTTTGTGTAGTGACTACTACCCAGCTGCCATGCTCCATTCTATTTTTGAGATAAACAAAAAATATGGGCTAGATCTTGCTGAAATGTTTAAGCTTGTAACCATTAATCCTGCTAAAGCAGTGAAGCTCGACCATGAGATTGGATCGATAAAGGAAGGTAAAAAGGCAGATTTGCTGATTATCGAAAAAATCCAGTCAGATTTTCCGGTGATTACAACAGTTATGGTAGATGGAAAATTAATTCAAAAAACAAACTATCGTATTTGACCGGAAAAGTAGTAGAAATGCCGCTATATCACGGGTTAACTATAAAAAATAAAGGAGAGAAGGTGATTATGTGGAAAACCTATTATCAATCCAAGACTTATCCAAATCTTTTACCCTACACAATCTAAATAAACAAATCAAAGCAATTAATAATATTGACCTGTTTGTCAAAGAAGGCGAGTTTATCGGTATAACAGGGAAAAGTGGAAGTGGAAAATCTACAATCTTAAAATGCATTTATCGAACCTATTTACCAGATGGCGGTGATATTTGGTACAACTCTACTCAATTTGGTCGGATAAACTTAGCTTCAGCTTCTGAACGAGAGATTGTTTATTTACGGAAGCACGAAATAGGTTATGTTTCACAGTTTCTTAATGTAATGCCTAGAACAACCGCCAGAGAGCTGGTGAAGCAATCGATTGTCGAAATGGGCCATCACGAAAAAGTGGCTGAAAGGGAAACAATTAAAATGCTCGAGCATTTCGAATTAGACAAGGAATTATGGGACAGTTATCCAGTGACCTTTTCGGGAGGAGAGAAGCTGAGGCTTAACATCGCAAGGGCGATGATAAAGCGGCCAAGACTGCTGCTTTTAGATGAGCCAACCGCCAGCCTTGATGAAACATCAAAACAAAGAGTTAAGGTGTTAATCGAGCAGCTAATAAAAGAAGGAACAACCATGCTTGGTATTTTTCATGATCTTGAATTTATGAAGGATTTATGCGACAGGGAATATAATATCCAGGAAGGTAAATTCCTCTTATCGACAAAATCCTAGGCAATTCTATAATCTTAGCAAAATCAAAATATTAAATTAACGGCCTATTAATATACGATTTATATAATTCAAGTGTCTATAACATAAAGAATATAGAAAAATGCCTTTAAACATTATTTATCCAAGGAGGATTTTCACTAATGAAGAAAGCATTAAAGAAAAAACTTTTGAAGAGATCATTGTTAGTTTCTTTATCCGCGTTAGCCATTTTTGCAGGGGGATGTTCTTCTAAAACGCAAGGCGATGCCGCTGGCAAAGCGTCAAATGATAAGATTACCATTGCTTGGCTGCCAAATGAGTCTGGTGCTGATTTGGAAGGAACTCGTACCGAAATTGGAAAAATGATTGAAGAAGCAACAGGGAAAAAGGTAGTGAATAAAACAACTACTGATTATACGATTGCAATTGAAGCAGTTGCGAATGGAAGTGCAGACATGGCTTTTCTCGGAGGAGAGGGGTATGTTGAAGCTCATAAGAAAAATAAGGATGTTCTTCCCCTTGTTGTAAATAGTGGACCATCCGGAACTCTTGATGACGCAATTTACAACAGCTGGTTGTCTGTAAAGGAAGGAAATGAAGGTCAGTATAAGGATGGAGATAAATTCTCGATTGACAATGTTGCCGGTAAGAAATTTTCGTTTGTATCCAACAGTTCAACATCAGGATTTAAAGTTCCAACTACTGGAATATTGAGTCATTTTAGTAAGCAGTCAAAATATAAAAATTTAAAAGTAGATGACCTGATTGAAGGTGGCAAATTCTTTAGTGAAGTATTATACGGTGGTTCTCACCAGGGCTCTGCAGTTAATCTATTAACAGGTAAAGCTGATGTTGCGGCATTTTGTGATACATGTGTTGCAAACTATGTGGAACTAGCCGATGGAAAAAAGAATACACCGGGTGCGATTTACAAGGTAAAGAATGGAGCGGCGGAGCCTTTTAATACTCTATCAGGAGCTGAATTTACGGTAATTTCTGTTACGCCGGTTTTAAACTCACCATTTGTTGTAAACACCGAGAACATTAATAGCGATGAAAAACAAAAGATACTTGATGCTTTTACCAGTGATAAGATGACTGGGGACGAGAAGATTTTTGCTCCTGAAGGATCTAAAACTTCAGCGCTATTTACCAAGGTTTCCGGAAAAGAGCACCTTCTGCCTGTTGATGATGCATGGTTTAATCCTATTAGAGAATTATCAAAATAATTACTAGTTTAAAAAAATTTCTAGCAAAGGAAGTTAATAATGACTGTGCTATTAAATTTGAAAAATGTATCAAAGCAGTATGGAAAGGATACGAAAGCACTATCAGATATTAATTTTTCCGTGAAGCAAGGAGAGTTCGTTTCCATTATAGGCCCATCGGGAGCAGGGAAATCAACTCTCCTTCGCTGCATCAACAGGATGATTGATGCCAGTAGTGGAGAAATCATGTTTAATGGTGTTAATGTATGTAATCTCGGAAAAAAGGATTTGAAAAAGCTTCGAACAAAAATTGGGATGGTTTTTCAACACTATAATCTTGTAAAAAGACTAACTGCAATTGAAAACGTTCTTCATGGTAGACTTGGGTATAAATCAACAATCGCTGGTGTAATGGGCCTATACAATCAACAAGAAAAAGAAAAGGCATTAGAACTGCTTGAAGTTTTGGGACTAAGTGAACAAATTTACAAACGTGCCGATCAGTTAAGTGGTGGACAAAAGCAGCGTGTTGGAATTGCGAGGGCGTTGATTCAAGATCCCAAAATGCTTTTATGCGACGAACCGATCGCGTCTCTTGATCCCAATTCCTCAAAAATCATTATGGATCATTTGAAAAACGTTTCAACCTCGTTTGGGATAACCTGTCTAGTAAACCTTCACCAGGTGGATGTAGCCTTGAAATATTCTGACCGGATTATTGGGGTTAACAAGGGAAGGGTTGTATTTGAAGGGACACCTGAAGAAATTACAGGTGAAATTATCCATGAAATTTATGGTTCCGAAGCGGGAGAATTGATCTTTGAACTGGGAGGCAGAAATGCAGGCTGATATTTTTTTAAAAAAGAAGCTATATTCCTTTTCATTTATTCTGCTCCTTGCATCCGTAACACTTGTTTCGATCATAATTACTGAATTCAATACGGCTAAAGGCCTTTCTTCTCTTCCGAAGGCCTTGCAATGGACATTTTCAAATTTTTATCCAAACAGTAAATCGATGGGCAAACTTCCGGACATTCTTTATAAGCTGCAGCAAACATTATTGATTTCGCTTGCAGCGACGACTGTTGCAGCGGTCCCTGCCCTGCTTTTTGCCATCTCGGGCTCAAGCACAACACAATTCAATTGGACCCTTAGCAAAATCAGTAGGGGGATAGCAACGGTATTTCGGAACATTGATATCACAGCATGGGCAATGATCTTGTTGCTTTCTTTTGGACAAAGTGCACTTACAGGATATTTTGCCTTGTTTTTTGGCTCCTTTGGATTTCTAACCAGGGCTTTTATGGAAACCATAGATGAAGTCAGTAGTGATTCAGTTGAAGCTTTACGGGCTACGGGAGCTGGATATTTTTCAATTATCTTTCAAGCTGTAATTCCTTCCGCCTTACCACAAATGATTAGTTGGATTCTGTTTATGATTGAGACAAATATCCGGAATGCCACATTGGTAGGGATTTTAACAGGCACAGGTATTGGTTTTGCTTTTAATTTGTATTATAAAAGCCTTGATTACAATAGCGCGAGTTTGGTAGTTATCTCTATTATTGCGGCAATTTTTACGATTGAATGGGTTTCAAACTATATTAGAAGGGTGATTTTATAGTGGAATTAAAATCGATATCGGTTGATTCAGGAACTATAAAACAAGCTGGCCGATTCAAACCAATAAAGATAAGGACTGTTAATAAAGCTTCACTGGTTATAAAGGGAACATTGGTCCTTCTTGTTATATTGACCATTTTTGGGTTCCAAAGCTTCGATTATAAGCAAGTTAACTTTGTTGAAGCTGCTGGTTTGACGTTGAAAAATTTAAAAACAATGTTTGTGGAACCTAAATTAAGTCATATTTCTTTTGAAGAGGCTTTATATCAGGTAATGATTACTTTGGGATTGGCATTTTTGACCACATTGTTCGGGTCAATCATTGCTCTTTTATTAGGACTGTTTGCTGCTCAGAACCTAAGCCCTAAAACCGTAACTGTTGCCATAAAAGGGCTGGTAGCCTTCATAAGGTCGGTGCCGACTGTTTTATGGGTTTTGATTTTTGCCGTATCAGCAGGACTAGGAAGTGAGGCAGCTGTAATTGGAATGACTTTTCACTCTGTTGGCTATTTAATCAAAGCCTATTCCGAATCATTTGAAGAAATGGATGAAGGAATAATTGAAGCGTTGAGAGCAAGCGGAGCAAATTGGTGGCATATTGTTTTTCAAGCAGTCCTACCGTCTTCCATCACCTATTTGATTTCATGGACTTTCTTACGCTTTGAAATTAACTTCGCCGTTGCCGTTGCCATGGGAGCTGCTGCAGGAGCAGGCGGGATCGGTTTTGACATGTTCATGGCAAGCGGATTTTATTATGATATAAGGGAAGTTGGTGTAATTACCTATTTCATCCTTATATTTGCCATTATCCTAGAACTCGGAGCAACTAAAGTAAAACGAAACCTTAAAAACGGTAATTAAATTAGTTCTCCCAAGTTAAATAAAAGGGCTGCATTTTCTCAAAGAACCAGAGGAAAGGCAGCCTTTTGTCGTTAACATTGAGATTTTGTGATTCATCTTTTGGATTCTTAAAGGATAGCTAACTCCTCGAACAGTAAAAATATGAACGGTCTTCTTCGTTACGTCTTTCACCTTTTCTAAAAAAATATTTGAAGATTAACCATTCTAGAATCACCAGAATAGCCAGTATTAGCATATATACTTTAAAAAACAGAAATTTTCCTTGTCTAGTTAGCTAGAATTTTTTAATACATATAGAAAAATCCATCCTTATAATACATAAGAATGGATTTTTTTAGGGGAACAAATTCTTCAGGGCTATTATTATTGTGCTTTATATTTATTATTTTATATCTGAAATATTATTTACAAATGCTAAACATAACTTTACGAACCCTTAATAATTAATTTAAACTTTCTTAATACTTTGTCATTAATATGAAACAAGAGAGGCAAACAAGTTAACGAAAATTCTTAGGGGGAATTAAAGAAATGAAAAACTTGAAAAAATTTAGCCTTGTTACTATTCTAGCAGCGTTAATGGTAGTAATGGCTGCTTGTGGAAGTAATACACCTAAAGATAATCAAACGGCGAAAAATGATGGTGCAAAAACTGAACAAACAAAAGCACTTTCTGGATCTCTTGTAATTTCCGGTTCAACTGCATTACAGCCATTAGCTTCAGCAGCAGCTGAAGATTTTATGAATGAAAATTCAAAAGTAAGCATCCAAGTTAATGGTGGTGGATCTGGTACTGGTTTATCACAAGTTGCTCAAGGTGCAGTTCAGATTGGTAACTCTGACCTTTTTGCTGAAGAAAAGGGAATGGATGGAAGCCAGTTAGTGGACCATAAAGTTGCTGTAGTTGGTATTACTGCTGCTGTTAATCCTAAAGTGGGTATTAAAGATATTAAAAAAGCTGATTTAATCAAAGTTTTCACTGGTAAAATCACAAACTGGAAAGAACTTGGCGGTGCGGATCAAAAAATTACGCTTGTAAATCGTCCTGATTCTTCAGGTACTCGTGCGGTATTCAATAAATTAGCATTAGATGGTGCAACACCTGCTGAAGGAATTACAGAAGATGCTTCAAATACAGTTAAAAAGATTATTAATGAAACCCCAGGAGCTATTGGATACCTTGCATTCTCATATTTAACTGATAACACAGTAACTCCACTATCAATCGATGGTGTATCACCAACTTCTGAAAATGTAACAACTGGTAAATTCCCAGTTTGGGCTTATGAGCATGCTTATACTAAAGGTGAGCCAACTAGAGCAGCAAAAGCATTTCTTGACTACATGATGAGTGATGTAGTGCAAACTTCAATCGTAACACAACAAGGCTACATTCCAGTGACACAAATGAAAGTAGAACGCGATGCAAAAGGGAATGTAACGAATAAGTAATCATAAAAAAGATAAATGCATCCAAGAGTGTAGATAAAAGGCATCCGAATAAGTGATATGCTCCCGATAAAGTAGACAGATGAAATAATAAAAATCTGTTTTCTTTATCGGGGGCTTTTTCTATGGATAAAAAGTGCTTTGTTAAAAAGTAAAATTTCAACATCTTCTAATTACAATATGTGCTAAATTCAAAGTCTCTAATATATATACGCCCGGACAATGTATGGTTTATAATCCAAATAACACCACCAAACGGTTAGTAAGGAGGGTTTATTTTTGAAGATAATATAATAGAAGAAAAAGAGGTAAAACCACGGAACCGAGATAACTTTTTAATCAAGCAGTGTGCGTTTGTGAAGCTGTATTTGCTATCGTGAATTGAGCAGGGAAGACCATATGGGCAAGAAATGTTGGATGATTTTTATAAAACATTTAAAAAACTTTAATTATAAGCCCAACCATTCTGAAGTTTACATAGGATTGCACGAGCTGCTGGAAGATGGAATAATAACAAGATCAAGGATTATAAAAGAGGGGTCTAAGCGCAAAGAGCTTAAAGTATATGAAATTGCTAATATGGATGAAGCTATTCGTCCCACAATCGGGCGCCATTCTTAAGGATTGGCGATCATTTTACAAGTTAGTGCCTTATAGTTGAATTGAATATTTTTTCAATTTTACTTTATAGATAATTAATGGATGATATAATAAGGTCAAGAATAGTTGGACAGGGGAGAAATTTGTGGAAGAAATCTTAAAACAAATTTTGAATGAACTAAAAGAAATGCGCGTAGACATAAATGAATTGAAACAAGGACAGAAAAGACTGGAAGTTGGTCAAGAAAAATTACAAAAGAATCTTGTCGATAGTTTAGGATTATACACAGATAAAATTGTTGATCATATCGATGATAAAACTGAAGTATTAAACAAAAGAGTCTACAAAGTAGAAACAGAGATTGAACGATTGAGCAGACAGTAAGAAATCATACAGGTCTTACTGTCTTTTAGTTTATATCTTAAAAACTAACCGGGAAATCTAAGTGTTATTCCACAGGCGTTTAAACGAACAGCGAAAGCTATCATCAAGACATTTTCTATAGGTATTTGAGGAGCAGATAATGCAATCAATGCTTTGAAAGCTTCTTCTTCACAAGATTATCAATATGTAAAGGTTCCAGTGAAACAGCAATATTATAGGATATTCATTTGAGATAGTGTAAAGAAAATGGAATGAAGATACATATAAAATATATATAAAAATACATCTGCTTTTTTCACAAAAGGAGAACATAAAATCAAAGATGCCCCTATCTAAAAAGGATAGATTGGGCTTCCTTGCTTCATAAAAATTTTAAAAATATTTATGTTTATATCCTATTTACATACAACAATTAAGAAATCTTCTTTAATTCTTCTGTTAATCGTAGGAATTCGATTTTGTTTTTGTCTCGTAAGGATTGGTCAATTTTCTGTTGAATTTTCTCTTTTTGGAAATCAAGTAGAGCCTTGTCTAACACCATTTCAACACATATGTTTTTCAATGCATCAATATATAACATATTTTATATGTCATTGACAACATCATGATGGTTATTAACTTATAAAACCTTATAGATAACATCTCTGAGCTGAATCTAATACAAACTGGGGCCTTAGTTATACTAAAAATTTGTTAATTTCAAAATATTTTAAATTCAAATAGTTTATTATATATACGCCCGGACAAAGAATCGTTTATAATCCAAGTAACACCACCAATTGGTCAGCAAGGAGGGTTTATTTTGGAGGATAATAAAATAATAGAAAAAGAGGTAAAACCACGGAACCGAGATAACTTTTTAATCAAGCAGCGTGCATTTGTGAAGCTGTATTTGCTGTCGTGGATTGAGCAGGGGAGACCATACGGCCAAGAAATGTTGGATGATTTTTATAAAACCTTTAAACACTTCAATTATAAGCCCAACCATTCTGAAGTTTACAAAGGTTTGCACGAGCTGTTAGATGATGGAATCATCTCAAGGGCCCGGATTATAAAAGAGGGGTCTAAGAGAAAAGAGCTTAAGGTATATGAAATTGCCAATAAGGATGAGGCTAGGCGTTATAAGAAGCAAGTGAAAGAAGATTTAGACCGCAGCATAGGCCTTTTAAATAAGGCGGTTCGAGATAATTTTTAAATGAGCAAAGCAATATAGTTACTTAGAACAATATATAACGGGAAGAAGATAAAATTTAATATACAAAAATTTCAGTTCATAATAGAAGGTCTCCTGCTGCAGAGTAGGAGATTTTTAATTTAAATATTCGGGAATTACAAAATTACGTAAAATATAAATTTGACGAACTAATTTATATAAGGTAAAATATAGAAGTGAGGTGTTTTTATGGTAAATCCAGCAAAACAACAAAATTTTCAAAAACTACAATCTTTACTGAATGAGTTCCCTTGGTATGTTGAGGAATACATCAATCATAAACTTAGGAAACTTTCGACTGCATCTTTGTTTAATTACTGTCATGATTATAAAATTTTCTTTAATTGGATGATCAGTGAACAGCTTTGGAACGGCAATATCAAAGACATCCCTTTAGAACGGCTTGAACGGCTGACAGTACTTGAAGTTGAAGGATTCTTAAACTTTTTGCATTATGAGTTAAATAATAAAGAATTAACGGTCAACCGTAAGTTATCTGCATTAAAATCACTATTTAATTACCTGCAAAACATCGCGGAAACACCTGATTTGCAGTCGTATATCAATCGTAATGTCATGGCAAAAATCGAATTCAATGAGGTTAAAGAAACAATGGAAACGCGGGCAAATAAAATGGAAGGAAAAATTTTGCTCGGTGATGAATATGAACAGTTTCGGCTGTTTGTTGCCCATCAATTCGGAGAAATGAATAAAGATAATAAGAAAATCTACAATTTTTACAAAATGAATCAACAGCGCGATACCGCAATCATTTCGTTGATTTTAGGATCTGGCCTTCGTCTTTCTGAGCTGGTAGGATTGGACCTCGATGATATTGACTTCAGCAAATATTCTGCACGAGTTATCCGAAAAGGCAATAAGGAACAATTTGTGTTTTTCAGCCAGGTGGCGATGGCTGATCTGCAGGAATATCTTGCTGTGAGAGCGGATAAATATCAGGTGGATAAAACAAATAAAGCTTTATTTATCTCAGCACCGATGGGCCCAAAAGGAAAAACAAGAAGACTTACCGCCAGGGCTGTTGAAAAACTGGTTGAAAAATATGCTGTGGCATTTGGTAAACCATCATTATCGGTACATAAATTACGGCATTCGTTTGCAACCAGGTATCATTCCGAAATTAACGATGTGCCGAAATTGCGCAGACAATTGGGCCATTCATCGATTCAAACGACGATGATATATACTCATATTCGAAATGAAGATTTAAAAAGTGCTGTTGATAAGATGGATATGCCGAAAGACTAGAATGATTAGCTGTTACTGAAAATGGGTAACAGCTTTTTAATTTTATATCAGTTTACATAATATCGTTATAGTTAATAAAAACTTTAAAGTTATATTCTATCTCAATTCCTAAGTATACTTAAGATAATGAGACATAAGAAAATTTTCTAATTATTTTCTTCGATTCAAGTTTAAATGTATTCTTGGATTCTTTTCCACTAATATTTTGCAAAAATTCTCTTCATTTTCTGGTGATATTAAAACAAATCCCCATTTTCCATAAGTAATTTCAAATCGATCCATTGATAATGCTGGGCTTGATAATGGATTTCTAGTTCTTTTTATGGATTTAATCTGCGATATTTCCACTTTTGAACGGATCGGCCCTGCTACAATTCTAAGAATCTCTTCCCCTATCTCATAATAAGTTCCAAACCACATCCAAAGCATAAAAATGGAAGTCGCCCCCATAATCAATACTGCAACAATGAATTCTCTCGTCTCCTTTGATCCATCGGGTAAAAAAATAATACATATCCCATAAATAATACGGATCCCCAAATAATTGCACCTAAAATTGGTCCTTTTTTCGAGTGAAATTTCATTGGTATTCCTCCCTTGCATGACTCCAGTTCATTTTGGTTAAATCAAAGACTTTATTAATAACTTATACGAACTATAATACTTAAAAGTTACAAAAAAGCGCCTACCTATAAGCGCTTTTTTGAATAAAATATTCTTTATAACCTATTTATATTAAATTCTAATTGTTCGAATCATTATTTAACCAATTTATGGCTGTGTGAACAACAGCAGCAACTCCCAATGGAATAACTCCTTCGTCCAATACGACATTCGGATTGTGGAGCGGATAATTTTTATTTCCCAGTCCCTTGGCGCCAGCCCACATGAACATTGTTGGCACAAGATTGCTGATATAGGAGAAATCTTCTGTACCGGCCAGTGGCTCGTTGTTGACCTCTAAATTATTATCTCCTATAACTTCTTTTACAAATGGTGCCATTTGGTCACACAATTCTTTATTATTAAATAATGAAGGAGTTGAGACTGATTCAAGGCTGTAGGTCCCCCTCATCAATTTAACGGTAGCATCAATTATTTCCTGGACTCTTTTGAATAGATAGTTCCTTACATCAGGATTAAATGTTCGTAAAGTTGCATCTAGGTGCGCTGTATCAGGAATAATATTGGCAGCAGTACCACCTCCCATCTTCCCGATAACAAGAACTGCCATTTCTCTTGGGTCTACTTCTTTACCAACTAAACTATTTAATTGCGTGTAGATAGCATTGATAATCATTAATGGATCAATGGCTTTTTGGGGTTCAGAACTGTGCCCGCCTTTTCCCTGTACTTTTACGAAAAAGCCATCCAATGATGAAGCAGCAATCCCGGGTTTATATCCAAATTTCCCCACATCTAAGCCTGGGTCAACATGCAAAGCCAGTGCTGCATCTACATTTGGATATTCTAAAAGGCCGTTCGCCACCATATCCTTTGCTCCTGCGCCAATTTCCTCTGCAGGTTGAAACATGATTTTAACGGTACCGTTAATGTAATGTTCCCTTTCTTTTAAAAGCTTTGCCGCACCGAGCATGAAGGTTGTATGAATATCGTGTCCGCAGGCATGCATATTTTCATTAGACGACTTAAACGGCAAATCAGTATTTTCTTTTATCGGCAAGGCATCCATGTCGCCTCTTAATAAAAGAGTTCTCCCCTTTCCATTGCCAATCGTTACAACTAGCCCGGCTTTTCCTACTTTTTGAGGCTCCAATCCCATACTTTTCAATGCATTTTCCACATAGGCAACCGTTTTTGGCAAGTCAAACCCGAGTTCAGGATTTTGATGGAGATACCTGCGGTGATTGATTAGTTCCATTTTAATTTCTTCTGTACGTGATAAAGTAATATTTTTCCTCAAAGTGCTTTTCATAGGGAATACCCCTTTCCTTTATTTATTAAATAAATTCAGCTGTACCATCATTTAATGATTTTGTGGCAACTTTCGGCTTCGTTTTAATGGCTAGGAAAAATAATGTAAATTGTACAAATGTAAGCGCTATTAAGGAATTCAGCAGTAATGCATATGAATGGTGAATATTATATATTGCACCTGACACTATAGGAGTTAAGGCTGCACCTAAAGAAATAAAAATTGCTATAACTCCATATTTGGCAGCAAACTCTTTCTCACCAAAAAGTGCTCCTGTCATATAGGCAGGTGTAACAGTTACAGCTGTCGAACCTATTCCTGAAAAAATCGTATAAAAAATAGCAGGCAGGACTATATTTGCTTTCATCAAAAATATGAAACTTACCAGACTTCCTGCAGAAATGATAAATAATGTTGTAATTAATCCAAGTTTATCAAAAAATCTGCCTACAAGTAATTTCCCGATAATTACCATCGCTGATCCTAATGATAATAGCAATGCTGCTGTTTTGGCCGTTGTACCTATTCCAGCTAAATATGGAGCTAAATTTATCAACATCGCATTTACAACAACTCCGCCAACTAGGATTGCTAAACAAAGAGCCCAAAACGATATGGATTTTATTGCTTCACCTTGGGAAGTACCTGATAATTCCTTTATTTCAGTACTGTTTATAGAAATTGTTCCACCAAGTGGCGATAGGCCTTTATCTTTGGGATTTAATTTTATTACAATAACTGCCACTGGAATTAATACTACACCTATTAAAATTCCTAATACAAGATAGGCCGTTCTCCATCCGTAAGCTGTAATGATCCAGTTTACTAAAGGGCTAAGGATTACACCGCCGAAGCCGCTCCCTGATAATGCAATACCTAAACATAAACCACGCTTTTCATTAAACCAATTTGTGATAAGAACCGAGGCAGGAATCATTGCTCCACCAGCCAGCCCTGCACCCATTAGGATTGCAAATAGGTAAAAATGAATGAGTTTTGTTGAAAATGAAAAACCAATAAATGCAATAGCTGCTATCAATATAAATAGAGTTAAATATACTCTTACATCCATCCTTTTCATTAATTTTCCAGCAAATGGTCCTACTGCCATACTAGCAAGTGCCATGATGGTGAAATATAACATAAATTGTGATGAACTGAATTTTAATTCTTTCGTAACTGGTAGAATAAACAATGAAACCAAGTTAGCGATTGGAGCATAAATTAAAGTCATAATTAAAAAGGCTGCTACAACAATCCACCACCCGTAAAAAATCTTTCCCTTTTTGTCCATATCATCCCATCCCTTTTAAAAATTTTAAAAACAAAGAATTTGCTTCCTCGGTTTTAGATATTGCAATAATTATGCCAATTTTTTTAATTTTTGTTGTAAACGTTCTCCTGCATTGTTAAAACCTTTTATTCTCGGGAAAATCATTCACTTAATTCCCGAAGATTTAGCAAATTTAAAACGATTGGTATTTCAAAACGAATAGGTCTCTGTAAAATATTTTTGTTTTATTGTAAAAATTTTTACGATATTGTATGGATCCCAAAAAGAAAAAAACAGTGAAATTTCAAATGAAATTCACTGTAAAAAATATGGTTTTTATCAAGTCTATACTTGTCCATTTTGTATTTTAAAAGTTGTTTGGAAATACCGAACCGCTTGGCTGCTTCTGTGATTTTTCCATTCAGAATCGTTAATTCCCTTGAAATGATCTCCCCTGTTAACATAAACATAATTTTAGCAAATTGATTTTAACGAAACAAAAAAAATACTCTTACCACATGTGTGGAAGAGTATTTTGAACATTGTAAGCATTAATTCTAACCGGCATTTTTAATCTGATTGCCAGCAAATTGGCTGTTATACAACTCTGCATAAAATCCGCCTTTTTCAAGCAGTTCTTTATGAGTTCCTTTTTCAATCACCTTGCCTTGATTCATCACCAATATCAGATCTGCATCCCGGATCGTTGAAAGCCTGTGGGCAATGATAAAACTGGTTCTCCCTTTCATCAAACGGTCCATTGCTTTTTGGATCTGAACTTCAGTACGTGTATCGACGGAACTGGTAGCTTCATCAAGGATAAGAATCGCCGGGTTTGCCAAAATTGCACGCGCAATCGTCAGTAATTGTCTTTGCCCTTGTGAAATGTTAGAAGCTTCTTCATTTAAAATTGTGTCATACCCATCAGGGAGTGTCCGGATAAAATGATCAGCAAAGGCAGCATCGGATGCAGAGATAATTTCATCCTCCCCTGCCCCCTCTTTTCCATAGGCGATATTATCACGAATCGTACTATTGAATAGCCACGTATCCTGCAAGACCATTCCAAATAGATTTCTTAAATGCTCCCGTTTTAAATCACGAATATCAATCCCATCAATGAGGATCTGCCCGCCTTGAATTTCGTAGAATCGCATTAATAAATTAATCAATGTGGTTTTACCTGCCCCCGTAGGTCCGACAATCGCCACCCTTTGACCCGGTTTCACTTCAATATTCATATCCTCAATTAACGGCTCATTTTCATTATAACCGAAGGATACATGATTGAAGACCACTTCCCCTTTTGGTGAGGCTAATACCTTTGCATTAGCCGCTTCAGGAACTTCTTCCACTTCGTCAAGGATCTCGAAAACACGTTCTGCACTGGCAATTGTGGATTGGATGACGTTCGCAATCATGGCGGTTTGGGTTATCGGCTGACTAAATTGTCGTGCATATTGAATAAAGGCCTGAATATCCCCTATCTCAATTGACCTTTTGGTTACCAAAACACCACCAACTACAGAGACCAGTACATAACCGATATTGTTAATAAACGACATAATCGGCATAATCATTCCCGAAACGAATTGAGCCTTCCAACCGGAATGATAAAGTTTTTCATTCACTTCTTCAAATTTTTCTATCGATTTATTTTCATAACCAAACACTTTTACAACCTTATGACCGGTATACATTTCTTCTACATGGCCATTCAACTCTCCAAGTGCTTTTTGCTGTCCTTTAAAATATTGCTGTGATTTTTTTGCAATGCTAGCCGTGGCTATAAAACTGAGCGGCAGTGTGACAACAACAATCAATGTCATTAACGGACTAATTGATAGCATCATCACAATCACACCGATAATCGTGATGACGGATGTTATCAGCTGTGTTAAGCTTTGCTGCAAAGTGGTGCTGATATTATCAATATCGTTCACCGCCCGGCTAAGAATCTCCCCGTGAGTGCGGGAATCGAAGTATTTTAATGGTAGCCTGTTTAGCTTTTCATCGACTTCCTTGCGGAGATTATAAACCGTTTTTTGTGCTACCCCAGCCATGATGAATTGCTGAAGATAAGAAAAAATGGAACTTAAAGCATATAGTCCTATCAATAGTAGAATAATATGCCCGATATAGTCGAAATCAATTATTGCTCCCGGAACCCCACGAAATTTCAGCATCAATCCTTCAAATAGTTTGGTTGTCGCCTTTCCCATGATTTTCGGGCTAACGATCGAAAATATGGTACTGATAATGGCTGTGACTAAAACTGCTAACAGCTGGAATTTATGAGGTTTTAAATAGCTTATTAATCTCTTTAATGTTCCTTTAAAATCCTTTGCTTTTTGGACCGGCATCATCCCGCCACGAAAGCCAAACCCGCCGCCAGGTCCACCGGGTCTTCCTGCGCCAGGTCCATTTTTATGAGTTTCATTGCTCATGCAATCTCCTCCTCAGACAGCTGTGACATAACAATCTCGCGATAAACTGGACTTGATTCCATCAATTCACGATGCTTTCCGATTCCGCTAATTTCCCCATTGTCTAAAACAATGATTTGGTCAGCATCCATAATTGTACTTACCCGCTGTGCAACGATTAGGACAGCTGCATTTTCTGTTTCCTTTTTTAATGCTGATCGAAGCATGGCATCCGTTTTAAAATCCAAAGCTGAAAAGCTGTCATCAAAAATATAGATTTCTGGCTTCCGAACAAGTGCTCTGGAAATTGACAAACGCTGTTTTTGACCTCCGGAAACATTAGTTCCCCCCTGGGCAATAACGGAGTCAAAGCCATCTGGCATATTATTAATAAATTCAGATGCTTGTGCAATTTCCGCGGCATGCTTGACTTCTGCCTCGGTTGCATTTTCTTTACCAAATCGAATATTTTCCGCAATTGTTCCCGTAAACAGCACGGCCATTTGCGGCACAAAGCCAATCTTTTCTCTTAAACATTCCTGTGATATTTCTCGAACATCAACTCCATCCACCAATACCTTTCCATGATCAACATCATAAAATCGAGGAATTAGATTGATTAGTGTTGATTTTCCAGACCCGGTCCCACCGATAATGGCGGTTACTTCACCAGGCTTCATGGAAAAAGAAATATTCGATAATGCCGGCATTTCTGCACCAGGATAACTAAAAGTAACATTTTGAAACTCAACATACCCTTTCTTTTCTTTAGGAGAAACGGGTGCAGACGGGTCTGAAATATCTGCTGTCATATCAAAGACTTCATTAATCCTGCCTGCGGAAACTGATGCACGGGGAATCATCACAAACATCATTGAGAGCATGATGAATGAAAACATGATTTGCATGGCATATTGAATAAATGCCATCATATCTCCAACTTCCATATGTCCGTTTGAAATACGGATGCCACCAAACCAAATAATTGCGACCGTTGTTAAGTTCAGAACAATCATCATAATCGGCATCATTGACGCCATGATCTTATTCACTTTAATCGCCGTTTCGGTTAAATCAAGGTTTGCGGCATCAAAGCGTTTTTTCTCATGTTCCACTCGGTTAAAGGAACGGACCACACGGATACCGGTCAAATTTTCTCTTAATACACGGTTCAAATTATCAAGTTTAACCTGCATCACTTTAAAAAGAGGCATCCCTTTTTTAGCAATGATTACAATAGCGAGCACCAAAATAGGTATAGAAACAGCAAGAACCAAGGTCAATTTGGCATCTTTTGAAATGGCCATGATAATTCCGCCGATACACATCATCGGAGCCATTACCATCATTCTCAGCATCATGACGAGTACTTGCTGTACCTGAGTGATATCATTGGTAGTTCTAGTGATTAATGAAGCCGTACCGATTTTATCAAACTCATGTAAGGAAAAATCACCAACATGCTTAAACACTTTACTTCTTAGGGTTTTGCCGAAACCGGACGCGACTTTTGCCGAAAAAAAGCTGGCTGTAACAGAACAAATCATTCCCCCTGAAGCAACCATCAGCATATATCCACCAATTTTCCAGATATAGTACGTATCACCTTTGACTACACCTTTATCTACGATATCTGACATTAACGTCGGTAAATACAATTCTGATAAGGATTGTAGGAGAATGAGGATAAGGACTGCAAGAATCGTAAGTCTGAATGGTTTTAAAAATTTTCTTAATTTAATCAAATACGATCACACCTTTCATCAGTGACTCAATTCATGAAAATATTCAATGACCTTAGATAATAATTCAGCCAGTTTCTCGCTGTCTTCCTCTCCTAGATGATCAATCAACCCCCGAAATGTTTCGGCAAAAGCCTTTCTTGCCTGGATTGTAGCTTCCATTCCCTTTTCCGAAAGTTTAATTTTTACAGCTCTTCTATCATCGGGGTCAATCTGTCTCTCAACTAAGCCGTCTTTTTCAAGTATGTTAATGATTTGTGTGACGGTGGGCGGGGTAACCTGTAATTTTTGACTAATTTCGGAAACCTTCATATTGGGTCTTCCTTCGGATATTCCTCGTTGAATCGTAGCAAGGACCTTAAATTCACTTGGATTATATCCTGCAATTTTCCTGTCATGCCATCCAGTCTTCCTGAATTGCATAAAAACTTTAAGAAGCTTTTGGGCTGTGGTGCTCTCTAAATCCGTCATCTTTACCACCTCGTTTTTCCCTTCGTATTCTAATAGTTAGGTAACTAATCTATTTGTAAACCTAAGTATATTCTTTTCCAATTATAAGGTCAAATTAGAAATTAATGAGAATCGTAGGTGGCATAAGTGTTGCGAACTCATTGTTTTTTTCGAAAATGGTTGTTTAAGATTATTATAAACGCCCGAAACATCAATTTTATTAGGGGCATTGTCGCCTAGGCCGCCTATAAAGGACCGAACCTATACCTTTTAGAAAATAACGGTCGCCTAGACCGCCTATAGACGTCCAAACCTATACTTTTTAAAAGAGAACGGCCACGTAGACCGCCAATAAACGCCCGAACCTATACTTTTTAGAAGAGAACGGTCGCTTAGACCGCCAATAAACGCCCGAACCTATACTTTTTAGAAGAGAACGGTCGCTTAGACCGCCAATAAACGCCCGAACCTATAATTTTTAAAAGGGAACAGTCGCTTAGAATTTTGATTTATTCAAAAAAAGAGACAGCTCCCTAAATAAGAGCTGTCTCAGTATAAAAACTTATTCCCCTGAATTTTCAGGTGCAATTACTTTCCAAATCTCTGTGGCCTTGCCGTGTTCACCTTCATCCAGAACAAACGAGCCGTTCGAGTATCGGTCACTAAAACGGATATCAGCAACCGTTACATTTTCTGTAAATCCTTTTTCCGTATGAACAAATATAACAGCTAGTTCTTGAGCAGTCACGAATCCGATGATTCGGTGCGGGTTGTTTTTCAATTCTCTTAGAATGACAACGCCTCTCTTAGCTCTTGATGCCAGTTCAAATTCCTTTAACTTCATCTTTTTCATAGAGCCGCGTTGAGTGGCAATCACAATCGATTCATTACTACCCGGTGTAAGCACTTTTCCACCGATTACGTAATCGTCATCTTTTAAATTAATTCCCTTCACGCCTGCAGCACGAACTCCAACAATGCTAATCTCCTCTTCAGCAAACCATAATGCATAACCCAATTGAGTGACGAGGAAGACTTCCAGTGATCCATCAGTAAGATGAACATCCACGACTTGGTCGTCTTCTTTTAGGTTAATGCCGACAAGAGGTTTGGAATAACGCTGGGCTTTGTACGCTTTTAGTTCAGTCTTTTTCACCATGCCATTTTTGGTGATAAACACTAAAAATGCATTCGTTTCAAAATCTTTTACCGGGATTGCTTGGATAATTTCTTCATCCCGTTCAATTGGAATAATATTGGCGACATGCTGTCCAAGGTCCTTCCAACGGATATCAGGCAGCTCATGAACAGGACAGAATAAGTAATTCCCCTTATTGGTAAAGAGAAGTAAAACATTTTTTGTATTCATATCCAACTGTGCTAATAAACGGTCCGTATCCTTCATTGCCAGATCTTGTCCATTTGAAGCGGCATACGAACGCTGGCTTGTCCGTTTGACATAACCATCTTTCGTAACTGTGACAATTACATCCTCACTTGGTACCATGACTTCCAAATTAATTTTTAACTCTTCAATTTCTGCTACAATTTTTGAACGGCGCTCATCGGCAAAGCGTTTTTTCACATCTTTTAACTCTTTTTTAATGACAGAAAGCAGCTTTTTCTCACTTGCTAAAATCGCTGTCCACTCCTCGATTTTCTTCGCCAGTTCTTCTGCTTCGTTCTGGAGCGCTGTAATATCCGTATTCGTTAAACGGTAGAGCTGTAAGGACACAATCGCTTCAGCCTGTAGCTCTGTAAATCCGAATTTCGTGATTAAGTTATCTTTTGCATCCCGTTTGTCCTTTGATGCACGGATGGTGGCGATTACTTCATCCAGAATTGATAAGGCCTTCATTAAACCTTCAACAATATGTTGACGTTCCATCGCCTTATTTAAATCAAACTCTGTTCTTCTTGTCACAACTTCTTTTTGATGATCAATATAGGCATCAAGAAAGTCTCGAAGCCCCATTTGCTTAGGTCGCTTATTGTATATTGCGACCATATTAAAATTATAGGCAACTTGAAGGTCGCTATTTTTATATAAGTAATTTAAGACGCCCTCTGCATCTGCATCCTTTTTTAATTCGATGACAATACGTAGACCGGTTCGGTCTGTTTCATCGCGAACCTCAGAAATTCCCTCAACTTTTCTGTCTAAACGGAACTCATCAATTTTTTTCACGAGATTTGCTTTATTTACTTCATACGGGATTTCCGTAATAACGATTTGCTGCTTGCCGCCGCGGATTTCTTCAATCTCGGCTTTACTGCGGACAATGATTTTCCCTTTACCAGTTTCATAAGCTTTTTTAATGCCGTCTATACCTTGAATAATCCCGCCAGTTGGAAAATCTGGACCTTTGATAATGGTCATCAACTCATCAACCGTCACATCAGGCTGGTCCATTTTCATGATTACACCATCAATGACTTCTCCAAGATGGTGCGGTGGAATTTCCGTTGCATAACCGGCAGAAATACCGGTTGAACCATTGACAAGCAGGTTTGGAAACATTGCAGGAAGAACGGTTGGTTCCTTAGAGGTATCATCAAAATTCGGGATAAATTCAACTGTGTTTTTGTCAATATCACGTAAGAGTTCAGCAGCAATCGCAGGTAATCTTGCTTCCGTGTAACGCATAGCCGCCGGAGGATCACCGTCGACACTCCCGTTATTCCCATGCATTTCAACAAGAACGTTCCGAACCTTCCAGTCCTGACTCATCCTTACCATTGCTTCATATACAGAAGAGTCTCCGTGAGGGTGATAGTTACCGATAACATTACCGACCGTTTTTGCTGATTTCCGGAACCCTTTTTCATGCGTGTTGCCTTCTACATGCATCGCATAAAGAATTCTTCGTTGAACTGGTTTTAACCCATCGCGTGCATCCGGCAGGGCACGTTCTTGAATAATATATTTACTGTATCTGCCAAAACGATCACCAAGTACGTCTTCTAAAGGCAGGTCACGAAATTTTTCTGTTGCGCTCATTCTTCAGATTCCCCCTCGGTGACCATGATATTTTCATTTTCCAGGATCGTGTCTTGCTCATCAAGTGTAAACGCGACATTGCTTTCAATCCATTTCCGTCGCGGTTCAACCTTGTCACCCATAAGCGTGGTTACACGCCGTTCCGCTCTTGCAAGATCATCAATTTTAACACGGATTAACGTCCTCGTTTCCGGATCCATGGTGGTTTCCCATAACTGGTCCGCATTCATTTCTCCTAAACCTTTATAACGCTGGATGATATAGCCGCGTCCGACTTTTTTGATGGCTGTTTGCAGTTCATCCTCGTTCCAGGCATATTCAATGATTTCTTTTTTTCCGGACCCCTTGCTCACCTTATATAACGGTGGAAGGGCGATAAATACTTTTCCTGCTTCCAGAAGAGGCTTCATATAGCGGTAAAAGAACGTTAATAATAATACTTGAATATGGGCACCATCTGTATCCGCATCAGTCATAATGACAATTTTATCGTAATTGATGTCCTCAACATTAAAGTCAGCACCTACACCACCGCCAATGGCATGGATAATTGTATTGATTTCCTCGTTTTTAAAAATATCGGAAAGCTTTGCTTTTTCGGTATTGATGACTTTACCTCGTAACGGAAGTACGGCTTGGAAACGGCGGTCTCGTCCTTGTTTCGCAGAACCGCCTGCAGAATCTCCCTCGACCAAATAAAGCTCATTTTTTTGTGGGTTCCGGGATTGTGCAGGAGTAAGTTTCCCAGAAAGAACGGTTTCGGAACGTTTACGCTTTTTGCCGCTCCTCGCGTCTTCACGGGCTTTTCTTGCTGCTTCACGGGCCTGATAGGCTTTAATTGATTTTTTAATTAGTAAAGAGCTAATATCAGGATTTTCTTCTAGGAAATATGAAAGATGTTCTGATACAACACTATCAACTGAAGATCTTGCTTCACTCGTCCCCAATTTTCCTTTTGTTTGTCCTTCAAACTGCAGGAGTTCCTCTGGAATGCGGACTGAGATAATCGCGGAAAGCCCTTCACGGATATCGGCACCATCAAGGTTTTTATCTTTTTCTTTCAATAGGTTAACCTTGCGAGCATAATCATTGAACACCCGGGTCATGGCCGTCTTTGATCCTGCTTCATGGGTACCACCATCTTTTGTTCGAACGTTATTGACAAATGAAAGGACATTTTCGGAGTAGCCATCGTTAAATTGAAAGGCAAATTCGACTTCAATCCCGTTTTGGGCACCTTCAAAACTAACCACGGGATGCAGAACATCCTTTTCCTCGTTTAAATATTCAACAAACGCTTCAATTCCATTTTCGTAATGAAATACTTCACGGACATCATGGCGTTCATCATGAATTTCAATTTTTAAACCTTTTAAAAGAAAGGCGGATTCTCTTAACCTCTCACATAATATTTCAAAGTTATAAGTGGTAGTCGAAAAGATGGTTGGATCCGGCTTAAAATGAATTGTGGTTCCTGTCTGGTTGGTTTTGCCGATTTTTTCAAGCGTGGTTACCGGCTTCCCGCCGTGTTCAAAACGCTGCTCATAAACAAAACCATCACGTTTGATGGTTACGGTTAACCATTCGGACAAGGCATTGACAACAGAAGCCCCTACACCATGCAGCCCTCCGCTTGTTTTATACCCGCCTTGACCAAATTTTCCCCCAGCATGAAGAACAGTTAAGATGACCTCAGGTGTTGGCTTCCCCATTTTATGCATTCCTGTCGGCATCCCACGGCCTTTATCTACCACACTAATCGAGTTGTCCTTGTGTATTTTAACGATGATTTGGTCTCCAAAGCCACCAAGTGCCTCATCGACGGAGTTGTCGACAATTTCATAAACAAGATGGTGGAGACCTCGGGAATCGGTACTGCCAATATACATACCAGGACGCTTCCGGACTGCCTCCAATCCTTCCAGCACTTGTATGGCATCATCATTATAATCAAAAGTTTGCTGAGTTCTTGCCACTAAAATACCCCTTTCATCCCTTACCAAAAGAAAATTGCTTATCTAAAGTAGTTAATAAAGCATTCGTTTAAAAGAATCGATATTCCTCTAAAGTTTTTAAATTAGAACGAATGTTTGCCGTCTTATTTTAACATATTTCTTGCGGCGTCTATGCTTAATTGTAGCGATTTATTTCAATTTGGCAAATATGTTCACTAAAAGACCTTTATTTTATCATGAATTCTTGACAATTTATTTGGAAAGTAAAAACAAAAAAACTGCTTTTTTAGCAGTTTTTTTAATGGTTTTTTATTTTGTTAGCGCATGCTCTACTTTAATGCAGCGATCCATAATGACAGTACGGCCCTTTTCCTTTAAAAATTGATAAGCCTCTTCATTTATGCATCCTTGCTGTGCCCAAAAAATATCACAGTCGATTTCTGCAAATTCCTTCGCTACATCCATTAATTGTTCCGAACGGCGGAAGACATTTACGATATCAATTGGTCCTTTGATATCTTTTAGGGAAGCTACAGCTTTTACGCCTAGCGATTCATCAATCGTTGGATTGACAGGAATAATTTCATAGCCCGCCTTTTGCATTGCTTCCGATACCATATAAGACGTGCGGTCCGGATTATTGCTTAATCCAATTACCGCAATTCTTTTTGCCTTTTTTAACATCGCACCCAATTCGGCACGACTAGGATTTTCAATTGCCATTTATGCCACTTCCTTCATCCTTTTCCTCTATTTTACCTCTTTCGCAAGCGAAAGCCAAAAAACTATGCTTAATTTATTTAATGGATTTCTGAGGTCTTGTGCTATTTTGCGTATTTAGAAAGACTTAAATCGCTTCATGAAGCTGTTTTTGGAACGGAAAGGCGATACTGAGTTCCATCGCCAATATTATCTGCCGAAATCGAGCCCTTCATGTTTTTAAGAATGACCTTGGGAATGTAGAAAACATTTTTTTTGGTATCCTGAGTCCAAGTGGAATCATTTGAGTCAAATATTGTTGAAAGAATTTCGGGTTCAAGGCCGCCGGCATTATCGATGATTTCGGCAATCAGGTGGTCTTTAGTTTCATTGATCGTGATAAATAATTTTCGGTCTTTTATTTCTCGGACCACAAATGTATCTCTTATAGTGGTTAAGAGATTGAGGACTACCTGACTAAATTCATTTGGGTAACCATAGGCCTTTTGCTGCTCCCTGTATTCAAAGTAAACCCGAATTTCATGTTTTTTTAGAAAAAAAGGAGAAAATGGATAATGCTGCCTCAATCGATTCTGCCAGTGAAAACGCAGATTTTTCTTTATTTGGCCGATAAAAATTGCGACATTCCTGAATAGTTCCGGCCAAAAAATCAATTAATATCATGCTCTCATTTGTAAATTGGTCCATGTACCGAACGTTCAATTCTCCGAATCTTTGTGTATCCCTTATGTCTTGGATTAATAGTGACAAATGATTAAGGGGCTGGCGCCATTGATGTCCAATACTTACGATGGTTTCACCCATCACAGCAAGCTTTGCCTGCTGAATCAACATTTGATCCTTCTGTCTGTTTTTGGCTATCTCTTCTTGAATTCGGTTTTCTAATATTTTAATGATAGCTTCGTATTTTTCGGTCTGTCCATGACAGGCATCATCACTTTTCTTTTGCTTTTTCATTGATTACCACCTCTTTCAATAGGTACTTGATTATATGTAACAAAACCGACCATTCGCTATGTCGAATCGGCCGGCTCTATCCATTGTTTTTCCTTTTATGTTACTTAAATTATATTTGCGTATACATGTGCAAGCAATAATGTATCAAATCTTTTGAAAAATCTTCATATTTTTGTAATGAATTTGCCTTTATTTGTTCTATTTTTTGATAAGGCTCTTTTCGTAAACTTTGTTGCTTTTGGACGTTAATAAAGGCCGAATACTTAAGTTTCTAGGCAATGTTCGCAAATGTTCTTACGAAAAGATGCCACGAAGC
>NZ_MLYR01000037.1 GCF_001866655.1 Bacillus sp. MUM 116
ATTTACTATTACAATCACAAACGGATGAAGGCAAAATTAAAAGACCTGAGTCCGGTGGAGTACCGAACTCAAGTCTTAAAAGTTGCATAAAAATATTTGTCTAACTTTATTGGGTCAGATCAAGTTGGTGCTTTTTTTGTTGTGTAATTTGACAATTTTAAAAAAAGGGGTCTAGTAGTTATTTATTAAATAGTTACCTTAGATAACTAATTAGTGAGGAGTGTGGAGTTTTCGAAATGCAAGGGTTTTTCCAACAATATTTAAGAGTATATCGTTCCTCTAATAAGCAAATTAAATGAGACGCTTAGAGAATTTGAGTTGTCCTACTCGTTTTGGCAAGTTATTTTGTACGTAAACAAATATGGGCAGTCAACACTCGTAGACATTTCCAATTATTATAATGTGGAAAAGCCTACCGTTACAAGAGCGGTCAAACGGTTACAAGAAAAGCACATTGTAGAAGTCATTTCCGGGAAAGATAAACGTGAGAAAATCATTCAACTGACTGAATTGGGGAAAGAGCGATATACAACCATCAGGAAGAAAATTACAGAGCTTGAATACAGTGTCATGGAAAGCATTCCTAAAGAGGAACAAAACGCTGCATTTCATTTACTTTCAAAATTAAGAGAAAACATTATTAAAGAAGGTAGAAAAAATGAATAAACCCAAATTGTGGACAAAGGATTTCCTGATCGTTTCAGCAGCAAACTTTTTTCTTTACTTTACATTCTATTTATTAATGGTAACCATCACATTATTTGCTTCGGAAAAATTTCATGCAACACCAAGTGAGGCCGGTCTTGCTTCAGGGATATTTGTTGTAGGAACACTGATTGCCCGTCTATTCTCTGGAAAATCAATTGACCGGGTCGGATGGAAAAAGATGTTATACATTGGCTTTATCTTATTCTTACTTACCACCTTATTATATTTTGCCGTAAACAGCCTTGGCTTTCTTCTTGTCAATCGTTTCTTGAATGGTGCCGCCATGGGGGTTGCTTCCACGGCAACAGGAACGATTGTGGCGAAAATTATTCCGAATGAAAGACGCGGGGAAGGTACCGGTTATTATGCATTAAGTGTGACGCTTGCAGCCGCGATTGGACCTTTCTTAGGGATGTTCCTTATGCAGCATTCAAGTTTTAATATGAATTTTATTGTTTGTCTTGTTTTTTTAGTCATGAGTTTTGTTGCTATTTTCTTTTTAAAGGTTCCGAAAATCAAACTATCGCAGGAACAATTAGCGAAAATGAAGGGATTTTCGGTTCATAATTTCTTTGAAGTAAAAGCCATTCCAATTTCGATTATTGGTGCATTGGTGGGCTTTGGGTACTCAAGTATCCTTACATTCTTAACTTCATATACAAGAGAAATCAATTTAGTTGATGTTGGAAGTTTCTTCTTTATTGTTTATGCTGTCTTCACTTTGATTTCAAGACCATTTACTGGTAAATGGTTTGATCAAAAAGGCGAAAATTTTGTCATGTATCCGTCCTTTTTATTCTTTGCCGTTGCATTAATCTTGCTTAGCCAGGTTCACCAAGGGATTATGCTGTTAGTCGCAGGTGCATTAGTCGGTCTTGGATATGCAACCTTCTCGTCCAGCGCCCAAGCGATTTCCATTAAAGTATCGCCAAAAAATCGGATGGGGTTGGCCACTTCGACCTTTTTCATTTTTGTTGATGGCGGAGTGGGGATTGGACCTTTTATCCTCGGCTTTTTCGTTCCTTTAATCGGCTACAGAGGTCTGTATTTTAGTGTCGGTATCGTAGTTTTTGCTTGTATCTTCCTATATTACTTCTTACATGGTCGAAAATATAGCCAGGGAAGAAGCGAACTTGTTGAATTACATTAATTAATAATAAAAAAGCACGCAGGGTTTGAACTGCGTGTTTTTTCATCAAGACCTTTTTGTTAGCTCTTCATTGCACCAAATAAAATAAAACAAACCCCCAGGAATATCCATAAAATTTTATAGAAAGAAATGTTTCCAACCATTCCTAAAACGCCAATGGTTGTGGTAAGGATTAAAATAATTGGTCCCACAAGAGCAAGCGAACTATTCACCATTAAGGCTTTTTCAATTGAGTTAAATTTGATCATTAAAATAGCGGCAGTTATTTCAATACATCCTGAAAGAATTCTTAATAAGGCCATTCCCAATACGATTTTTTCAATAAAAATAAACATTTTTGCCCCCCGAAAAAAGAATATCTTCCACAATATATGCGGTAATTTCAAAAAGAAGGACAGGTTTTAAGAGCATGATGAAGGAATGATTAAATGGGATCCTTTTTCACTAGGAATAGAATGGTTGACGAAATCAATTAAATATGATATTAAAATAATGTGTTAGCACTCTTGATGATAGAGTGCTAAAATAATGATAGAATTGTTGATATAAAACTTGAAAGGAGCATTTTAATGGAAACGAAACAGTTTCAGGCTGAATCAAAAAGATTATTGGATATGATGATTCACTCCATTTATACACAAAAGGAGATTTTTTTAAGAGAGTTAATTTCCAATGCGAGTGATGCGATTGACAAAATCTATTATAAGGCCCTAACAGATGAAAACTTGAGCTTTGATAAGGAGCGCTACTACATAAATGTAGCCGCTGATAAAGAAAATAGACTTCTAAAAATCACCGATACCGGTATCGGAATGACAGCGGAGGAACTTGAAAATAATCTTGGTACGATTGCCAAGAGCGGCTCGTTAGCATTTAAAACGGAAAATGAATCAAAAGATGGCCATGAAATCATTGGACAATTTGGGGTGGGCTTCTATGCTGCCTTTATGGTTGCTGATGTCGTAACCGTGATTAGTAAGGCATTGGACAGTGACCAAGCTTACAAATGGGAATCAAATGGGGCTGAAGGCTATACCATCACTCCGTGTGAAAAAGATGCAGTAGGAACAGAGATTATTTTAAAAATTAAAGAAAATACCGAAGAGGAAAATTATGATGAATTTTTAGAAGAGTACCATTTAAAATCCATCATCAAAAAATATTCAGATTTTATCCGCTATCCAATTAAAATGGATGTGACCAGTCGCAGACCTAAAGAAGGCAGCGAAAACGAATACGAGGACTTTGTGGAAGAACAAGTCATTAACAGCATGGTGCCAATTTGGCGGAAAAATAAAAAAGAATTAACGGATGAAGACTATCAGAATTTCTATTCGGAAAAACGCTACGGATTTGACAAGCCAATTAAACATATTCATATTAGTGTTGATGGTGCCATTAGATATAATGCAATTTTATATATCCCAGAGAAAACTCCATTTGATTTTTATTCATCGGAATATGAAAAAGGTTTAGAGCTTTATTCCAATGGCGTCTTAATCATGAATAAATGTGCAGACCTTCTTCCTGACTACTTTAGTTTTGTTAAAGGAATGGTCGACTCAGAAGATTTATCACTGAACATCTCGCGTGAAATGCTTCAGCATGACAGACAACTTAAACTGATTGCGAAAAATATTAATAAGAAAATTAAGAGTGAACTCCAAGGCTTATTAAAAAATGAACGCGAAAAGTATGAGGAATTCTATCAATCGTTTGGCAGACAATTAAAATTTGGCGTATATAGTGACTATGGAATGCATAAAGAAGAGTTGCAAGACTTATTATTATTCTATTCTTCAAAAGAGAAGAAAATGGTTACTTTAGATGAATACGTATCAAGAATGCCTGAGGATCAAAAATATATTTACTATGCATCCGGCGAAACGATTGAAAGAATCGAAAAGCTGCCGCAAACCGAGGTAGTTGCGGATAAAGGCTACGAAATTCTTTACTTCACTGATGATATTGATGAATTTGCCATCAAGATGTTAATGGCTTTCAAAGAAAAAGAGTTCAAATCGGTTTCAAGCGGTGATTTAGGAATTGATGCAGATGAGGATAAAAACAATAATGAATCTGAAGAAAATGAAAATAAAGAGCTTTTTGAAGCATTGAAAAAAATCCTATCCGATAAGGTAAAGGATGTTCGGGTTTCAAAACGATTAAAGAGCCATCCAGTATGTATCACCGCTGATGGCGAAATTACCTTGGAAATGGAAAAAATTCTAAAATCCATGCCTGGAAATCAAGATGTAAAAGCGGACCGCATTTTAGAAATTAATGTTCATCATGATGTGTTTGCTTCCCTAAAAGATGCATTTGAAAAAGATCAAGAGAAATTGGCTTTATATACCAACCTCTTGTATAATCAAGCATTGTTAATTGAAGGCCTGAAGGTTCCAGATCCTGTAGAATTCACAAACGATATTTGCAAAATTATGGTATAAAGATTAGAGCTGTCATTATGGCAGCTCTTTTCTTATAAGAAAAACCGGGGGATCCCCGGTTAACTTGTTGTTGATTTGTTAATGGATTTAATTTTATCATCGTTTCTTCGCTGCGGGACGGTATTTTCGTCGCCAGGCATTAGCCTCCATCCCTTTGTAACCACAATCCGCAGCCATGTTCCAGGAATCCATGAGGTCACTAAAGCAAGCATGACAAGAATAGCGAAAAATTCCTGGTTAATAATGCCTGTCGTGTAAGCCACAGATGAAAGAACAATTCCCGGTCCTCCACGGTCATTGATTGCCAGTCCCAAATTAAAGCTGGTGAAACGGTCCTGTTTCATCATTCGTGAAGTAAAATAAACGGCGGCCGTTTGTGTTAAAGTGGCAAATAATAAATAAGTTAAGAAGAACCATGGATTAAAATGCCTTACAAGATCTAATTGTAATCCTACGGTTGCAAAATAAATGGGGATGAACCACGAGAAAGATATATTGGAGACACTTTGCTCAAGTCGTTCGGATACAGGATTCGGTAAAGCTACCTTTGCGATAATACCTGCGAGCAGGGCTCCAAAAATGGTTTCTACCTTTAGACTTCCGGCAAGGGAAGCGAGCATGAACATGATAAATAGAAAGTATCCCAGGTTAGAGGATCGGAATAAGAGGTTCTGCTTTACAATCGTTAAACGTTTAAAGAGGAGATACCCTAGTAGCAGCGTGCCAAAAATAAATCCTAACGATATTCCAACACTTGTAAACGCTGTACCAACCGTAAAGACACCTTTCTGGCTCGCAATGGCAGTAGCAAATCCTAATGCAACCCAAAGAAGTACATCATGGATTCCGGCACAGGCAATTACAATTTTTGCAAACCGTGTATGCATAATTCCAAGATCATTAAAAATTTTTGAAATAACGGGAATTGAGGTAACAGCAATTGAGATGGCAATGATGATTTTCATGGCTAATGCATTGTTAGCGCTTCCTAAATATGGAGTGATATTAAAAAAGTCTGCTGCAACCCAGCCTACGATAAATGCCGGAATTGTTGCACCGATGACGAGTGCGGAGGTTATTTTCGCATCCTCCTTATTAAAGCGTGTTTGAAACTTCAGACCCGAACAAAACATTAACATTAGTAAACCAAATTGATAAAGTAAGCCAAATAATTTATCCTCGGTCGGAAAGCCTAAAAAAAGCCATTTAAACGCATCAGGAAAAAAATGTCCCAGTAGCGTCGGCCCGAGGACTAAGCCTGCAGCAACCTCACCAATCACGCGTGGAATGAACATCCGTTCCGCAATAAACCCAAGTAAATGGGCCATTGCTAGTAAACATCCCATCGCAAGGAGAAAATGACTAATTTCAGCTCCGGTTAAACTAAACATTTCAAAACCCTCCTTGAAAAGTTTTTTCTTTTTAGGGTATGCGAAAGTTGTCCAATGGTCATGGACAACTTTGAATTTTTGCCAAAATTAGGTGATTCAAGAAATCTTTTTGGAAAGGTCCTCATTTTTTTCAATCCAAATCTTTCCGGTTGAATGAAAGCTGCAATAATTAAAGATTTCGAGCTGATAACCTGTCCCGTTCGGAAGGGTAAAGGTGTATGCCAATTCCTTCTCTGAATGGTTCCCGTAAAAAATGACGCTTTCAAAGTATTCAATAGAAAGCCCAAATTTGCTCAATTTTACGATGGAATATTTGATTGGTGAAAGATGATCATGTGTAGTTTGTGAACCTCTAATGGTAATGGTCTTATTCTCGATATTAAATTTTGAACTGAAATAGAATGGTGAATCGGTTCTTAATCCCCAGCTAACTTCCGTACTTCCTGGTTTCAATGGTTTTACAGATTGACGCCGAACCCGTTTATTTAATAAATGTAAAATTCCCCTAAAACATATGCAGTTTGCCCTCCTTTGTCAATTGTTACTATATTATCTTCATCATGACGGTAAATTGTAACGGCAAATCCCCAGTATGTCTTATTTTTATAAAAAATATTAAGAAAACGAATAAGTTCCTCCTTCTTACACAAAATATAAAAAAATAAAGGAGTGTGAGAGTATGAAAAAAATAGTTCTCTTACTGGTTTTGTTGTTCCCTATCAGTTTTAGCAGTTATTTTCAGACGGTTCATGCAAAAGTAAGCGGGGACCCGCAAGCTGAAAATAAAGTCATCTCTGAAAAAGAAGCCGGGAATATTGCTTTAAAAAAGGTAAAAGGTAAAATTGTCAAAGTTGTCCTGGAAGAAGATGATGGCAGATCCGTTTACGAAGTGAAAATTAAAAGCGCAGGCATTTTTTATGAAGTGGAAATCGATGCGAAGACAGGTAAAGTGTTAGAGGTTGAAAAAGAGGGATCCAACGGTGATGATGACGGTCATGGTAACGATGACCACGAACATGGTGATGATGACGGACATGGTGACGACGATCATGGAGATGATTAATAAAACTTTTAAAACGCTGCACGTCATTTTTTGATGTGCCGTTTTTTATCTTGAGGAGAACTCTTATGATAAAAAAATACTTCATCCTTATTATTTTGCTATATAGTTGTTTAGCACAAGCGTATCCTTCCTATGCGGAATCAGTGGAAGCAGAAAAAAATAAAGAAATGGAAAAGGTTGTTCCCGCTCCAAAAATAGAGAAGCTCAAGGAAACGGAAGAAAATGCCGATACCGAAAAAGAAGCGGAAGAAGATAACGATTCTGAAAAAGAACCCGATGGTGAAAAAAAAGATAGTGAAAAATGGGATTCAGATTTAACTTGTACAAAAGATATAAAGTATACACTAGCCCAAAAGCAGCGTCTTGATCAAATCTATCACCGAATTTACATGGACTATATCAGCTTGATTGAAACGTATGCCTGGGCAGGGGCACTCAGCCAAGAAGAAAAGCTTCTTCGCTACAAAATGTTGAAAAACTACATACTAACTTTTCAAAAACGAAACTATAAGTGGTGCAGTGAATACGAGGAAGATGAGTGGGAAGAGGAATGGTTTAATAGTGATAATGATTAAAGAAATTTTAGGGGACACTTTATATTAGGATTGTCGCTTTTAAAATGAGCAAATTTTTTGACATCCTAACCAATTTTTACGTAAGCTTAATGAGTTGTAACATACAACTATTTTGTTGTGCAAGGGGGAAATGCAGATGAAACTAGTAGCTATAGTTGGAAGTATTCGGAAGGACTCATATAACTTGAAGCTGGCCAAATATGTTCAAAGAACCTATAAAGACCGTTTTGACCTTGAAATTTTGAATATTCGAGACCTTCCTCATTATGACCAAGATATCGAATTAAATCCGCCACAAGTGGTTTCTGATTTTAAGAAAAAAGTAGCAGAGGCAGATGCTGTTCTTTGGATCACACCAGAATACAATTATTCGATTCCGGGAGTATTAAAGAATGCAATGGATTGGTTATCCCGTGTCGATAAAGTGATGATTGGAAAGCCATCATGGGTTATGGGGGCAACAATGGGAACACTTGGAACCGTTCGGGCCCAACAGCATTTGCGTGATATTCTTTTCTGTCCGGGAATTGGTTCACCAATCATGCCGGGAAATGAAGTATATGTTGCTCAAGTTCATGAAAAAATTGATCAAGACGGAAACCTTACCCACGAACCAACCATTAAGTTCTTAGATCAAGTTGTCAATAACTTTATCCAATGGTCTAGCCAACAAAAACAACTTGTGTAACAAATTAACCTCAAAACCAACACTGTAAATAGAAAACAGTGTTGGTTTTTTTATTCCTTCAAACATTTTTTCCAAATTATGCAAATGAATAATTTGTCCTATTTTTGATTCTGAATCATATAGATTTAGAGGGCTTGTTTTTTATAAAAAAAGGGGAGGGTCAACATTGAAGTTAAAGAAATCTTTAGCCTTATTGTTAACGGGAGGGTTGGCAGCAAGTCTATTTTTAGCAGGCTGCAGTTCCAAATCAGGAGACACAGGAAAAAGTAGTTCCAATGTAATCAAAATTGCGACACAAACACCACTTTCTGGCGGTAGTGCGACCATAGGGGAAGCGATTAAGCTGGGGGCACAGCTTAAATTGGACGAAGAAAAAGCAAAGTTTAAGGAATTAGGCTTTGACTTGCAATTGGTTCCGTATGATGACCAAGGGGATCCGAAAAAAGGAGTGGCCAATGCTCAATTGATTGGTGCCGATAAATCCATTATGGCGGTGGTCGGGCACTTTAACTCAGGTGTTGCAATTCCATCATCAGAGGTCTATGAAAAATATGCGATTCCAATGGTTTCACCAGCTAACTCTGCCGTTGAGGTAACAACAAGAGGATTAAAAACGGTAAACCGAATTGTTGCCCGCGATGATTTCCAAGGCCCTGCCGGTGCAGAATATGCGGTGAATACTTTACATGCGAAAAAGATCTTTATCGTACAGGACAAAACAGCATATGGTACAGGTCTTGCAGAAGCTTTTAAAAAAGCGGCTGAAGAAAAGGGTGCACAAATCCTTGGATTTGAAGGAATTACCGTTGGTGAAAAGGACTTTAACGGGGTTCTTAACCAAGTTGTCTCGAAAAAACCAGACCTTGTGTATTTTGGCGGAATCTATGCAGAGGGCGGCTTGTTAATCAAACAAGCGCGTGAAAAAGGCATCAATGTTCCATTCATGGGCGGAGACGGCATGGATGCTTCCACTCTTGTTGAGATTGCTGGTGACGCGATTAAAAACACCTATATTACTTCTCTAGCTGGGGACTCTACCAAATCTGCTGATGGGAAAAAGTTTATCGAAACCTATAAAGCTAAATTTAACAAAAATACAGAGTCCTATTCAGTATATGGTTACGATACGATGGGTGTTGTTTTAAAAGGAATTGAGGATGCAATTAAAGCCAATAACAACAAAGTGCCTACACGCGAACAAGTTCGTGATGCCGTTCGCGGGGTGAAAGATTTTCAAGGTGTGTTAACGAAGGTAAGATTTGACGGCAACGGTGACAATGAATATGCGAAAGTGTTTATTTATAGCTTTAAAGAAGCGAAATATCCGGCAGAATTTGTTGGGGAAGTGAATAAATAAGTTAATAGTTTGAAAAGGGTATTACTCAAGGGAGAGTACCCTTTTCTTCTATGAATTTTGGGACAAGGGGGTTCATTATGCTGAATGAAATGGTCCAGACAATTCCGCAGGTGCTGATTGATGGACTTACATTAGGGGCGGTCTATGCCGTTATTGCATTAGGGTACACCATGGTGTATGGGATTTTGGAATTAATTAACTTTGCCCATGGGGAAATTTTTATGACTGGCGCCTTCATGGGAACAGCAATTTTACTCGTTTTAACAGGAATGGGCTGGATGTCTGCAGTACCGGCCATTGTCATGTTGATTACGGCACTCCTCTTAACGGCACTTTTGACAGGTTTACTGGGAATGGGGATTGAGAGGGTAGCATACCGGCCATTAAGGAATGCACCTAGGCTGATTCCTTTGATTACGGCGATTGGAATTTCCTTTTTATTGCAGGATATTGTGAGATTCATAGCTGAATTGAAAAAAGGCAACTATATTGTAACAGGTCCAAGCCTGTTTACCCATCAGCTATCCATCAAAGCTTCATCACTTAGTTCTGTTTTTAATGATGCCAATATTAAAACTTCCTTTGTTATTGTGCTTGTCACAGCCGTAATCATGATGATTGGTCTTGATTTATTTGTTAATCGGACTAAATGGGGAATGGCGATGAGGGCGGTTGCTCAAGATCGCGAAACCGCTTCGTTAATGACAATTAACGTGAATAAAGTAATTTCGATGACCTTTTTTATCGGGTCCGCACTTGGCGGGGCAACGGGCGTCCTTTTTGCTGTTCAATATGGAACGATTGACCCGTACATTGGCTTTATCCTTGGTTTAAAAGCATTTACTGCAGCAGTATTGGGCGGAATTGGAAATATCCGTGGAGCAATGCTGGGCGGTTTATTGTTGGGACTGTTAGAAATGTTTGCATCTGCCAATTTATCACTTCTTTCAGGCGGCGTCTTCGGTGCTGAATACAAGGATGTATTTGCCTTCATCATTTTAATTATCGTATTACTGTTTAAGCCGGAAGGTCTTTTAGGCAAACCGGTTACTGAGAAAGTGTAGGTGAGAAGATGAAATCTTTATGGAACAACTATAAAAATAACAAAGTTTTTCAGGGGATTTTTCTGCTCATATACATTGGAATTACATCATTAAGTTTATTTTTTGCCCAGAAGTCGGTGATTGCGTTTTTACTTTTATTAGCTTCTCTATTACTCTTGTATTTTACAAATTTTAAGAATCTAACAAAATGGATGATCGCCTTTGTTGTATTAGTATTTTTACTCCCGTTTACGGCGAGTCAAGGGGATGCTTATCAATCCTATATGGAAGTAGCTACGCTGGTGGGGATCTATACATCGATGGCCCTCGGTTTAAATATCGTTGTCGGAATGGCGGGACTGCTTGATTTAGGGTTTATTGCCTTTTTTGCGGTGGGGGCCTATTCATATGGAATTTTTGCGACAGCGCAGGCAAATAATTTTATGCCATTTGGACATTTTCCGCTCTCGGGTGAGAGCTTTTGGTTCTTTATTATTATTGGCTGTTTGGTGGCGGCATTGTTTGGGGTTTTACTAGGAATACCGGTTCTGCGGGTAAAAGGGGATTATTTAGCGATTGTTACTCTCGGCTTCGGAGAGATTATCAGAATCATTTTTAACAACCTTGATCGACCGGTTAATATTACAAATGGTGCAATGGGGATACCATCGGTTACTCCACCGCGATTGTTTGGCATTGATTTTCTTTATCCAAGCCAATTTTATTATGTTGTCCTTGTGATTTTATTGTTTACGATTTTTACCGTCCGCCGCTTTGAATATTCGAAAATCGGCCGTTCCTGGAAGGCTGTCAGGGAAAATGAAATTGCCGCACAGGCGATGGGAGTTCCATTAGTAAGGACGAAACTGATGGCTTTTGCGATTGGCGCTTCGTTTTCGGGGATGATGGGGGTGGTTTTTGCCGCCAAACAAGCATTTGTAGACCCCACCAGTTTTACCTTGCTAGAGTCAATAACGATTTTAGTCATGGTTATTTTAGGAGGAATGGGAAGTGTTCCCGGAGTTATTCTTGGGGCGGCTGTTATGACGATTTTGAACTTGCAAGTATTAACAGAGCTTACAAATTGGTTAAATCAGCTAAATACATCGGGGGTTCTGTCGATTCCAGATGCTCTTTCACCTTCAAAAATGCAACGGCTGATTTTTGGATTATTGTTAATCCTGTTCGCATTATACCGGCCCAAGGGACTCTTACCAGCTAAAAATCGCAAATACGATGAAAAAGAAATACGAGATGGAAGTCTGGAAGCAAAAAGTACAATCACACCTGATCCATCGCAGCTTGATAAAGCGCAGGAGGTGTAAGGAATGGCAATTTTAGAAGTGAAAAATTTAACGAAAACATTCGGTGGACTTACTGCGAATAATGATGTTTCGATGACCGTTGAGAAAAATTCAATCACAGCGGTGATTGGCCCGAATGGAGCCGGAAAAACAACTTTTTTTAATATGATTACAGGGGTATACCAGCCAACCTCTGGTTCGATTTTGCTTGAAAATGAATCATTAGTTGGCTTAAAGCCTCATGAGGTGTGCAAAAAGGGAATTGCCCGCACCTTTCAAAATATCCGTTTGTTTAATGAAATGGCTGTCATTGAAAATGTCTTGGTTGGCATGCATATTCATTTAAGGGCAGGGCTTTTTGGGATTTTGTTTAATCTTCCCGGGATTCGAAAAGAGGAGAGGGTTTCTGAAATAAAGGCATTTCAATTATTGGAATATGTCGGGCTGGCCGACTTGCTAAATGAAAAAGCCTGCAATTTAAGCTATGGCGCCCAAAGAAGATTGGAAATCGCAAGAGCGCTCGCAGCGGGGCCAAAGGTTCTCTTATTAGATGAACCTGCAGCAGGAATGAATCCGAAGGAAACGAAGGAATTGACACAGTTGATTAAAAAAATGCGAGATGAATTTAATCTAACAGTGATATTAATTGAACATGATATGAAGCTTGTAATGGAAATTTCCGAGCATATTGTGGTCCTCGACCATGGGGAAAAAATTGCAGAGGGAAAGCCGGAAGAAATTCGGAATAATCCGAAGGTTATCGAGGCTTACCTCGGGTCAGGGGCTGTTCACGCTGGTTAGGGGGGAAAGAATGCTTCAATTAAAAAATGTAGAAACTTTTTATGGCGGGATACAGGCTTTAAAGGGGATTGATATTTCGGTAGATAAAGGGGAAATTGTCACGCTGATTGGCAGTAATGGTGCCGGGAAATCGACGACATTAAAATCCATCAGCGGGCTGGCGAAAGTTAAAGCTGGCAGTATTGTTTATAAGGGATCTACTATTTCGAATAAACCGGCACATGAAACAACACTTTTGGGGATTGCCCATGTTCCCGAGGGAAGAAGAATTTTTCCAAGATTGACGGTAAAGGAAAACCTGTTAATGGGGGCGTTTTCGGTAAAAAGTAAGCAGGTGATTGAAGAACGGCTGGTGCGTGTCTTTCATTATTTTCCGAAGCTTAAGGATCGCCTTGAGCAAAAGGGAGGTACGATGAGCGGCGGGGAACAACAGATGCTTGCGATTGGCCGAGCACTGATGATGAAACCGGACTTGCTTATGCTTGATGAGCCCTCGATGGGCCTGGCACCCATTATCGTCGAACAAATCTTCGAAATCATCAAAGAACTTAACGAGGAAGGGATCACCATCCTGCTCGTCGAACAAAATGCCTACCAAGCCCTGCAAGTCGCCCACCGCGGCTACGTCATCCAAACCGGAGAAATCAAACTCCAAGGCAATGGCTATGAATTGATAACCAATGAAGAGGTTCGGGATGCTTACCTGGCATAAATTGAAAGGTTAGAATAACGACAAAATTCGGATGGTGATAGGCATCACCCGAATTTTGTCAAAAAGGAAGAACAGTTCGGAGAGCTGTTCTTCCTTTTTTTGAATTTTCTTTTTCTTGTTTATATTTTTACTTTATCACACTATTATTTTACCACTTTACCAAACTAAAATATCGTAGTATAATTTTTCACATAATAAATTTGATGAGGTGATTGTTTATGATAATAACAATTAAAAATAACTACAATTCCATTATGGCACACCATCATCAAAACCATCATCATTCTTGTTGATTGCTAACTATTATTAACTCGATAAAGAATTTTAAAATGACAACAAAATAATGAGTGTAAATTTACAAGAGAGGATTTTTCATCATGGAAAATAAAAAATGGGGTTTATGGATATTAACAACGTTTGTTGTTGGAAATATGGTTGGCGGGGGCATATTCATGCTTCCCAGCAATATGGCTCAAGTGGCAAGTCCGTTTGGATCAATGTCCGCTTGGGGGATTACGGGATTAGGTGTTTTATTTATCGCACTTGTTTTTGGGAATTTAGCAACAAGGAAGCCGGAGCTAAAGGCCGGACCGCAGAGTTATGCGCAAGCGATGTTTTCATCGCCGAAAGCAGGACGTCTTGCCGGTTATAGCATGGCATGGGGATATTGGGCAGCAAACTGGGCCGCGACTACTTCCGTCATCATCACGTTTGCCGGCTATCTGTCCACTTTCTTTCCGATTATGCAAAGTACGAAAGTGATTTTTACAGCTGGAACTTTCTCATTGGAATTGGGCAAATTTATTTCTTTCATGGTATGTACGGTTATGCTTTGGGGGATTCAAACGATTTTATCAAAAAGCTTTAACGGCGGCGGTAAATTGAACTTCATTGCAACGGCGGCAAAGGTAATTGGGTTCGCTTTATTTATCGTCGCGACATTGTTTATTTTTGATGCTGCAAACATCGGAAATGGCACGGATTTTGTTGATAAAGCTGGAAAATCCGCATTATTTGGCAGCCAAATCAATTCGGCAGCGATTTTAACCTTATGGGCATTTATTGGGATTGAGTCAGCGGTTATGCTTTCAAATCGTGCAAAGTCCCAAAGAGATGTTAAAATGGCAACGATTATTGGCTTAATTATTTCACTTGTTATTTATATCGGAATCACACTTTTAACGATGGGGGCTTTGCCTGCCGAAGCGTTAAAGACTTCACAAAAACCTTTAGTGGACGCGTTGGGACAAGTCGTGGGTTCAGGCGGAGGAAAACTCATGGCCTTGCTTGCCCTAGTTTCATTATTTGGTTCAACTGTAGGATGGATTGTCGTGAGTACTGAGGTTCCTTATCAGGCGGCCAAAGTTCAATTATTCCCAGCGTTTTTTGGTAAAACCAATCGAAAAGGCAGTCCGGTTAACTCATTAACATTGACCAATATTATGACACAAATCTTTTTGTTCTCAACGATTTCCGGTACGATTACAGAGGCCTATAATTTTGTAATTGTAGTCGCAACGCTTGCCTACCTGATTCCATATTTGGTATCGGCACTGTATCAATTAAAACTGATCCTAACTGGTGAAACCTATGACACGATTAAAGGCTCAAGAGTATTGGATGGAATTATTACAGTTTTAGCCCTTGTTTATTCGTTGTGGGTAATTAAAACCGGAACGGCAGACATGAAAACATTCGTATTAGGAATTGGGTTGTTTGTAATTGGTTTGGTTTTATATCCGTTTGTGATGCAGGAGCGGAAGGCGGTCGAAAAAGAAAAAGAGACAAAAGCAGCTTAATTTGATTTGAAACAGGATGACCTACTGTGGTAGGAGCATCCTTTTTTTTTGGTTAGATACCTCCAAATATTGGAATGCATAGCTAAGATAAGTTTGGCAGCAAATCAAGCATCATAGCCGCTTGTAATGCGAGCCAAAGTTCAGCTACATTGCTGGTGTCATCTAGGCGACGCCCTGTAATTTGTTCAATCCGGTTAATTCTGTAGACTAACGTCTGTTTATGGATATGTAATGTTTTTGCAGCACCCTGCCAAGAGCGATTTTCACGCAGATAGACATAGAGTGTCAAAGGCAACTGGCTGTTGTGACGTGTGTCATATGCTAACAAGTCGCCAAGGATTTGTTCTACTAGCTCCCTAGCTTCACTCATGCTTCTGGGCAAGAAAGGGGATACAGGTGATTCTTCGCTATAGTAAACAACTGTTTTTTCGTGTGTCTCTGCTGCTCTTAACGCCCAGAGGGCTTCTTGATACGCCTCTTGTGTACGTGTAGAGTGCTTAATAGTATTACTGATTCCCAAACGTATGTTGGTCGGCAACTCAGCCTGTAAACCGGAAAGCGCGACTGCAGTAGACGGGAGAAGGATAACAAGAACATTTTCACGACGAGTTAACAGATGCGGAATACCGCTAGCATATAACTGGAGATGCAACCATGCGTGGTCGAATTGCTCTGCTTCTACTGAGCACGCAACAATACACAGGTGTTCGTTTTCGAGTTCATGTTCAGCCAATAAAAGGGAAGCAGCGTCAGCTGTAATTCGTCCTTCAATAAGGCCAGTCAAGATCTCAGCTCCTAATCGTCTTTGGCGTTCATGCAAACCCGTATCTTTTTCAACCACCAGTCCTACAATTGTTGCGATATGGCGTAGTACTAAGTTATCAGGGATAACTGATGAATGAGTAATGGCCACCAATAACGCGGGTCGGGAAGAAGGAACAGACATTTGTACCCCTTTGGCTTCATTCTGTTCTAATCTTTGTATAGTGAATGAGTGAGATATATCCCTGCAACGTATATCTACATGCATATCCAAAATAGGATTCGACAACTTCCCATCATGGAATAGTGGCTTTCTATTAACTGGGTCTATAACATAAATCGTACAATTAATAATCTCGCCGAGCATTCCGAGTATTATAGCAGGAGAAGTAGTATGTATGAATTGTCGGGCAATTTCGTACACACGCAACGTCTGCACTACTCGCGAGTGCTCTTTGTGGGTGTTAGCATCTGCTACAGCACGTGAAATGGCCATCCAAGGAACCTCATAAGCAGTTAACAAAATGGGAAAGTTGTTGCGATCAGCTTCAGCTAGTAGAGGATTAGTCAACTCAGGAGCAAACATCCCTTCCGCAATTGCTATCCCGCTCACTCTTCCATCTATGAGGCGTTTTAAGTATGTCTCTTGCTCCTGTGCAAGTCTTGGAATGGCCAGACCAGTAGTCATGATTAATTCACCCCCGGTCATCCATGGGGCTGGGTCGGGTAGTTCACATACATGTGCCCAGGTGATATGGCGTTCTAGTCCGGCAGTTCCCGCAATAACCTTCGTCTGCAAGTGTGGATTACTGACCAGCTCACGAATAGTAATTGTCATAAGCATTCATCCTATCGTACGAAATTTATTATAAAGTTTGTATTTTTAGACGTATTGCGAAGCAAGTAAACGAAACACTATACTGAATTTACAGAATTTACTGAATTGATACAATCTTATGAATAAATTTAGTATATCACTATCAGCCTTGGAATGAAAGTGAAGGTCATAGGACTACGGTTTATGGAGGAGTGTAATTATAATGCCGCATTTTAAACATCTGTTTGAAAAAGTGGTGATTGGTAATACAGAGTTGAAAAACAGAATTCTTAGTACTGCACATCAAACCAATCATGTTGTAGACGGTATTCCTATATCAGATATGACAGCCTACCATGTAGCTCGAGCTAAAGGTGGGGTCGGTCTTATTATTCTTGAAGCAGCCGCAGTGCACAGATCGGGGATGCTGACTAGTAAAACTATTGCAGGATACGACAAAAAGGTAGTACCGGCTTATTCTAAAATTGCTAAAGAATTACATCAGTACGGAACGAAAGTATTCGCTCAATTATTTCATGGAGGCAGAGAAGTTGTATCGAGCGATTATCGCAATGCTGCATGGGCTCCGTCTGCAGAACCTAGTTTGCGCTTTGGAGTTATGCCCAGGCCTATGAGCCTTGAGGACATTGAGGAAGTGATTGTAGGATTTGCTCTATCTGCCAAATTAGCCAAAGAAGCAGGACTCGATGGGGTAGAAATTTGTTGTTCACATGGATATCTTCCAGCGCAATTTTGGTCTAGTCATAGTAATTATCGAACAGACCAATACGGTGGATCCTTCGAGAATCGTATGCGTTTTATTGTTGAAGTCATGAAACGTGTCTGGGAGGGAGTCGGTGAAGATTACACCGTGGGAATCCGAATGAGTTCAGACGAAATGACCATGGATGGAACGAATATAGCAGACGCTGTGAAAATAGTCGAGTATTTGGTAGAACAGGTTCGAGTTGACTTCATAAATGTTACAGCAGGAGATTCCAGTACGTATGCTGGATCCACTCATATTGCACCACCATCTCCCATGAAACATGCGTATGTCTCGCCTCAAGCTTTTAAGCTGCGAATGGCAGGCGCTGTTCCGGTTTTTGTAGGATCTCGAATTATTGATCCTGTAGAGGCAGAGAAAATAATAGCAAATGGAAAGGCGGATGTCATAGGAATGACTCGGGCTTTAATTGTCGATCCTGAAATGCCAAATAAGGCAATGAGAGACGAACTTCAATCTATTGATGCTTGCCTGGGATGTCTTCAGGCGTGTATTGGTCATTATCATAAAGGACTTATCATTGGATGCGTTCAGAATCCGATAGCTGGTAAGGAGGAAAAGCTTCAACTGTTTATAGAGTCTTCAAAAACCAAACAGCATGTAGTAGTAATAGGAGCAGGACCAGCTGGATTGCAAGCTGCCTTGACTGCTGATGCTCAAGGACATGAAGTCACTCTCATTGACCAGAGCGAAGCAATTGGTGGATTACTACGAATGATGCGGCGAGCTCCAATGCGTCAGGAAGTTGCGGAAACTATGCTGGATAACTATTCACGAAAGTTAGCCAAAAGCAATATAAATATCCAGTTAGGAAGTAAGGTCAGTAGGGAAGATATAGTAGAATTGAACCCTGATGCAATCATCTGTGCGGTAGGTTCGCGACCATATGTGCCTCATATGGTAGGGGCTAACGATCATCGCGTGATAACTGTAGACGATATTTTTAGCAATAAATCCCAAAAAATAGGACCTCGTGTGTTGGTGTTTGATTTCTGTGGTGACTGGCCAGGAATGGAAGCAGCTATATTCTTGAAAGAAAAGGGCCATGAAGTAACATTGGTCTCTTCGAAGCTTCACATCGGTCAAGAAGTTCACCAATATCTTCGAAACGAATATCTAAAAAAACTCTATCAATTGAATGTACATCTTCGACCACATTATGATTTTGGCGGTATTCATGAAGATGGTGTGATAATCAGAAATCTATTTTCATATACCAGGGAAACAATGAAAGAATGGGATACTGTGGTTTTATCACTGGGCCGCATTCCCAATAGTGAGTTGTATGAACAAGTGAAAGATTTGGCTCCAGTTGTTCGGCAGATTGGAGATTGTTTGGCACCCCGGACTATTGAAGAAGCAACTAATGAGGGGATGACCACGGCTCTAGAAATAGGTCACATGACAGATAAAATACATTTATAGAAGGAAGTGAACAGAATTTCTAAATTAGTTCCATTAAATAAACGTTTCATTCAGAAGAAAAAAATTGGGTTCTGATGCATGCAATCTATTCGAACAGCCATTATTATTTTTAGCATTATTGAAGTGATGCATATGTTTAAAACGAACAGCTCCTTCTATGTGTGAAAATCTATCCTTTTTAAAAGAACTTGGGGAATTCCCTGGCACGAGAATTAGATTAAGTAAGAGAGGGGTTCGAATATGACAAATCAGACAAACAATGAAACGGTGTCATTGGAAGTGAAAATGCCTGTTGAACATGAAGTATCAGAAGACTTGAAAAAAATACTGATCGAAATGTCTAACGAAATAAATCTTGGAGATGACTTCAGCAAATTGGAATACTTTAACCTCTTCTTGATTGGACTAATCCTTCCTGCGTTGCTAATGATTGGGGGTTGGTTCTTATGAAATCAGCAAAAAAGCTTGAAATATCAATTTCACAGGAAGTAGCCCAAGGAAGTTGGCCATTACCAAAAAAAGAACGAACATGGACTTCTTGGGGCCTTACAGGAGTAGCCTTGAGTGCCGGAGTTGCAGCTTGGAGCTATTCCATAGGAGGTTTTGTTGCCAACTACCTTAATGCAACGATGGGAACGATGGCAATGATTGCAGGGTGTTTGGTCGGCATGTTTTTTGTAATAATGGCAACCGTTCCTGTGAGTATAAAATACGGAGTAGAAAACATTGCTTCAAGCAAATCGATATTAGGTCAAAAAGGATCTATATTTGCGATTTTTCTGCAGTATGCTTCCATTGTTGGTTGGAACTGCTTACTAATTATTCTTTTCGGTAAAGCAGTAGGAGAAGTGCTTTTTTCCGCAGGTTTACTTCATTCATTTTCCCAACAGGTTGTTACAGCCATTAGTTCACTGGCAGCCATTTCAATCAGCTGGATTTCGTTACGTGGTGGTTCAGCAGCCGTGAAAAATACTTCCCTTATTATTAGTCTACTTGTTGGCTTAACCGGTATTTTAATCATGTATAAATTAATTAGCACGGTTGGGATTAGTAAAATATTTCATGCAAAACCGCTCGCATCCTCTGGTGATCGACTTTGGGATTACACAACTGGTTTTGAAATTTTAGTTGCAAGTGTTCTTTCGTGGTGGCCATATATGGGAGGCATTGTTAGAATGGTTCCGAGTTCTGGGAAAGCTTTATGGCCAACCTTGCTTGGGATGGGATTACCGACTGGTGTCATTAGTTTAATTGGACTCTTTTCGGCTCTTGCAACCGGAAACTATGACCCTACTAAATGGTTTGTACAAGTCGGTGGAATTGGTTTTGGAATTATCGCTTTACTGTTTTTAGCTTTGGCGAATATAGGAACGGCAATTGTAGGAGCATATACAACTGGAATTGGTTTGCGTCAAATTAAATGGATTGAAAAGAAAACAACGTGGAATCAAACGACACTTATCGTGCTATTACCAGTTGCTATCATTAGCGTGTTCTTTCCGGATCAATTTTTAAATGCAATTCCGTCCTTCCTAGCATTTCTAGGTGTAGCATTTGCTCCAATTATTGGGATTCAAATAGCGGATTATTTCATTTTACGAAAACAAAGTATTTCACTGAATCATCTTTACTTGAATGGAAAGGAATCACACTATCATTTTTGGGGTGGAATAAACTTAGCTGCATTTGTTTCATGCGTTGTAGGTTTTTTTATCTATATCTATTTACTTGATCCTATTACGTATGCATCAGCGCCAATATTTAAATATACGACTGCTTCAATTCCAGTAATTATCTTATCGGGATTTTGTTACTATTTGATCACAAAGATCTTTGTCATACCTTCGAATAAAGGTGGTTACCAGAAATAGATAATCGATGTAGTTTACCATATTAATAGGAGGAATTATAAATGGAAAAAACAGTGGTAACAGCAACTTTAAATGCAAAAGCGTTTATTAATGGCAAATGGGTTGAGGGAGAGGGAGAACTGGTTCAGCTAAAAAGCCCTGTTAACGGTGAAATACTTGGAACATATAGAGAAAGTTCATTGGAACAAGTAGATTTAGCCATTAAAAGTGCAAAGGAGGCTCAAAAGAAATGGGCTGAGGTTCCACTACTAGATAAGCTGGATTTACTTAAAAATGCACATGAGATTGGAAAAAAATATGGAGAAGAAATGGCTAGATTAATCACATTAGAAATGGGCAAAACAATCACTGAGGCGCGTGAAGAAGTATATGAACTTGGTATTTCTAACTTTGAACATGCGATAGGTGAAGTCCAGAGATTAAGAGGCACGACATTACCAAGTACGTTTGAAAGAACGAATAATAAAAGAATTCATGTAACACAAGCGCCAATTGGTGTAATTTCTGTTATTACGCCGTGGAACTTTCCAATTTCTTTATCAGCAGAAATTTTGCCTTATGCATTAGCAGTTGGAAATACTGTCGTGTTTAAGCCATCTGAAATTACCCCTTTCAGTACTGAATTGCTAGTTAAGCTTTTTGATGAAGCCGGCTTTCCACCAGGAGTGATCAATTTAGTACAAGGGAAAGGAAAGGTGGGTAATAGAATAGTAACACATGAGGATGTAAGAGGAGTCACCTTTACAGGCAGCACAGCTGTTGGAAAAAGGATTGCTCAATCTGCAGGTCTAAAAAGGACTCTGCTGGAGTTAGGCGGAAATGGTCCTCAAATCGTAATGGAAGATGCTCATTTGGAAGAGGCAGTAGAAGCAGCGGTTAATGGTTGTTTTTATAATGCCGGGCAAGTATGCACAGCCGCAGAACGGATTTTAGTTCATGAAAGTATCCATGATCAATTTGTTCAGTTACTAGTGGAAAGAACGAAGAAAATTCGCTTAGGTAATCCATTAGAGGATTGTACAGAAATGGGACCTTTATCAAGTGAATCAATCGTGAAGAAAATGAATGAACATCTTGAAGATGCAGTAATGAAAGGTGCACAGATTATTTATGGCGGTAAGCACAAAGGGCTGTATTTTGAACCAACAATCCTCATCAATGCTAATCAATCAATGCTTCTAGGAAAAGATGAGACTTTTGGTCCTATAGCACCAATTATTAAATTTAGAACTAGGGAAGAAGCAGTAGATATTGCCAACGATACACCTTATGGACTTACTGCGTCAGTATTTACATCGAGCTTAGAAGATGCATGGTATATGGCGGACCAACTTGAACATGGAACGGTTCATATTAACGAAACAACTAACTATTGGGATTTTCTTGCTCCGTTTGGTGGTATGAAGAATAGTGGTAATGGAAGGATTTTAAGTCAGTGGGTGTTCCAGCATTTGACTGAAGTCAAACAAATCACGTTTGATCCTACTAAAACGAAGCGGAGATAATAATAAAGTGAAACTTCAATCAGTGGGGATTTTTCCCCACTGATTGTTAGTTGAACCAATCGGGCTTTTTCGGGCAGTTGATCTCCACCTTCTTCCTGCTTACGCAAAGCCCTGAAGAGGGGTTTACTGCCCGTTAAAGCGGGATAAAAAAGGGTAACAGAGAGGGGCAACATTCAACGTTGTCCCTTTCTGTTTGTTAAAAAACAAAAAAGAAGGTCCTTTCATATTAACCATTTACATAATAAATTTTTCGAGGTCTGCCCTTTGAGGTAGGGGCTTCCTCACCGATGATTTCCGCAATGCCCTGCTCGACCAAGCCGTTTAGAATTCTTCTGGCATTTCGCGGCGTCATTTTCAACCAGTCCGCAATATTCGCTGCGGTAATCGAGTTTCTCCCCAGTCTTTTTTGAATGGACAAAATTTTATTAAACGTGGTGATCGTGATCCCACTATCTTTCAGCTTGTCACTTATTTCTATGTTATCGGTTCGATAACTATATGTAATACTTTCTTCTTCTTTAAGTGGTCCCTCAATCGTTCCGTTTGTATCAACGAGGAAGGCAGAAAAGGCACCGTAATTTTGGGCATGATTTAAGGCTAATCTGGCATTCTCCTCCGCAGCAAGAGCGGAATCTCCAAAACCAATTCCGATATTTGCATGGAAATCCGTAATCAAGGCTAATTCTTCCAAGAGAGAAGAAATTTGCTGGCGCGAATTATGCAAAGAACCTCTTGTAGAAAAAATCATAAACGTTCCCACTCCAATCGTCATAAACGATCCTGAAATGGATTCAGAAAAATTAAGTACAGCTGACTGTAATTCCAAGTTCAATCGATGAAGGTCATATGACACAGTGTGGAAATCTGATTTTTTCTCCATTTTTTGTACTTGTATTAGCAGTGTTGCAATTTGTGACTGTTTAAAATGCAAAGTCTCCCACTGCTGAATCGCTTTAGTCAATGTTTCGCGAATATTGCTTCGAGTCGGCGTAACCCGGTAGACAGGGATGCCTTGAGAGCGAAGCTTTTCATAAATCGAGTAAAGACAGGTTACACATAAATTCACTTTTCCGTTATTAAATAATTTTTGATGGAAAGCCAATAGGTCGTCGTGTGGAGTATCATGCAAATATTCGTGAACATAAACTTGTTTGCTTGAAATCCCAAGATCCTGATATGTTTCATTTACATCACGTTCCGTCAGCATATCAATGCTGATACGTTCTAGGCTTGCCCCATTCTTGTATCCGATTTCTAGAAGGGTTTTGGTTAAACTTGCTCCATCTAACCCAAGGAAGAAAAACGGCTGGTCCGTGCCGCTTGTTTGTGCGGCGTTATAAAGGCCTGGACCTGCAAACACCCATAAATCTGTCCGGTGTTGATTTTGCTGTAAAATGGTTGTTGCTTCTTCCATATGTTGATAAGTAAACGGAATGGCTTCCATTCTGTCATTGTATTCAGCAGCAATGTCGCAAATTAATTGAACAAAATCACTTGGCCCTACAATACCGGCTCTAGGTTTCAAAAAAGCCACCACCAATTCATGAACAAAAATATTTTCCAAGTAGTTACATTATAGCAATAAAGCGGATTATTTTTAACTATGAATATTTTCGGAAGAAATATTTCAAATAATAAAAGAATTTTTTGAAAATTCAATTGACAAACGTTCCTAATATTTGTATAGTGTCAATAAGGGAATATATCAGGAATAATTCCATAAATGATTAAAGGAGGAAAATCGATTGAAGGGAAACGAACTTTTGCCTTTAGTAGATAAAGAGAAATTTAGACATGTGATTGGTCATTTTGCCAGCGGTGTTTCGATCATCACTGTTAACCATCAGGGAGTGGATTTTGGTATTACAGCAAGCGCGGTTAGTTCATTATCATTAGAGCCCCCAATGCTGCTTGTTTGTGTCAATAAGAGTACTGGAACATGTCATGCGATATCTGACGAAGGATCATTTACCGTAAATATTCTCGCCGAAAATCAAAAAGAATTGGCATTACAATTTGCTCGTGCAAATACGGACAAATTCAATGATGTTTCCTTTAATTATGGGGAATTGGGAAATCCCGTTTTAGAAAATACCCTTGCGCAGCTGGAATGTAGAGTTGTGGAAGAAGTTACAGGGGGAACGCATTCTGTTTTTCTTGCGGAGGTAGTGAAAGCGCATTCTGTTGAGGGCGATCCGTTAGTCTATTTTAGAGGGAAATTCGGCCAATTTTCTGAATCATAACGATTAATCATACAAACTTATAAAAATCGAAGGAGGAATTTAAATGGCATTAATGACAGGAAAACAATACAAGAATTCATTAAATGATGGCAGAGAAGTGTATATTGATGGGGAAAGGGTCTCAAACATTGCTGAACACCCGGCCTTTAAATCAATTATTGATGTGAAAGCTAGAATGTACGACATCAATCATGAGGAAAAATATGCAGACAAAGTAAAAGCAGTATTACCAGATGGAGAAGAAATCTGCAGAGGATACAAAACACCTGAAACAAAAGAGGATTTGAAAGCTATTCGAACGTATGTAGAAACTGTGTTGGATGATCTTGAAGGCGTGGTTTATCGTGTTGGGGATGAAACAATTGGAGAAATGTGGTCCTTATATGATGCCCAAGAAAGATTGAATGAAATCGATCCAACCTATGCAAGAAATATTAAGTACCATGTTGATCGGGTTGCAAGAGAAGACTTGTTCCACGTTTCAGCTAATACTGACCCAAAAGGTGACCGCAGTAAGTTATTCAGCGGTACAGATGGCGGCACATTGCTTCATGTGGTGGAAGAAAACGATAAAGGAATTGTTGTAAAAGGGGCAAAATTTGAAACTGCAGCCGCTTATGCCCACCAAGCATTTGTAAAACCAACAATTTTAGACTGGGAAGCAGGAAAAGAGGCAATGGCACCGTTTGCTTGTGGATTTATCTGCGACATGGGTGCACCAGGACTTAAGCATATCTGCCGTTCCTCGATTGGAACAGGGAAAAACCCAGCAGATTATCCTATTTCTACTAAATTTGAAGAGATTGATACATTACTAATCTTTGATAACGTCCTGATCCCATGGGAAAATGTACTGTTCCATCGTTCATTAGAATCTGCAGCCTATATTCGCTCGACTTTACACCGTTATTCTGCCTTTAACTATACACTTAGGATTTTGCGCAGAGCAGACTATTTACTCGGTGCAGCATTATTGAACGTAGAACAAACTGGACTGACTAAGCTTCAGGCAGTAAAAGAAAAAATTGCCCAATTGATTACGTATCGTGAAGGAATCAATGCCCATTTAACAGCTGCAGTGGCCGATGCAGAACGCAGCCCAGGCGGCTTAATGATGCCAAATCAATCATTGTTATATACCGGAAGATTATTTGCATTACAGAATTTCCCCGCAATGGCACATTTGACAAGAGAACTTGTGGGAGGACAATTGGCTGTAACTCCAGACACCACAACAATGTCTGATCCGCAGATTATCGATTATATTGATCAATATTATTCTGTTGGAAAATGGACTGCAGAAGACCGTGGAAAATTACTTTACTTTGCGCGTGATTTGCTAAATTCTTCTTATGCTGGTCATATGGTTACATTTGAATTGTTTGCTCAAAGTCCGCCATTTGCACAATACATGGCAGCATTCAATAACTTTGACGCGGAACCAATGCGTGAAATGGTAAGGAAAGCTGCAAATCTTAATACAAAAACAACTCTTTCAGTTTAAGAATAATAGAAGGGAGCGGTAAAAATGCAAACAGTTGTGGAGGGAGCTTTACAGCTTCCGGCATCAGTGCTTACCATTGGAGCGCTGGATGGAGTGCATAAGGGACATCAAGCATTAATTAAAACCGCAAAGGAGAGGGCAACCGAGCTAGGGGTTCCATTAGTGGTGTACACGTTTGACCCGCCGCCAAGGGTTTATTTTAAAAATGCGATGTTGCTATCTTCCTTGCCTGAGAAACTGTTAAAGCTTGAATCTCTTGGAGTAGACTTTTGTATCATCGCTCCCTTCAATGAACACTATATGACAAAGGAAGTAAGCTCCTTTATATCTGAAATTACAGAACTTAATCCGGTAGAAATTTGGGAAGGGCCGGATTTCCATTTTGGAAAAAATCGTGAAGGAACGATTGATACTTTACAGAAATATTTTTCCGTAAAAATCATGCAGTCATTAAGGTGTCCATCGGGTGAAATTATTTCCTCGAGCCGGATTCGAACTCTTTTTAAAGAGAATAAGCAAGTTCAAGCTGAACAACTTTTAGGCTGGAATCTTCCAGAGGTGTTAATAAAGGAAAATCAATATATTCTAATGAATTAAAAGGAGTCGTTAAAAATGGCACATACAAGATATCGTAAATTTGAAACGAATAAATTTTATCCTACTAGTTTCGGAGAAAAATCTCATCATGTAGCAAATGAATTTAGTATGGTCGTTCGTGCCGGAAATCGGATTTTTATGAGAGGGCAAACCGGATTTGATATAGAAGGAAATTTTCATGGTTTGAATGATGTCATTGAACAAACAGAAAATGCGTGCCGCTGCATTAAGCAGCTTTTAGAAGAAGCAGGCGGAAAATTGGAGGATGTCTGCAAACTTACCACCTATGTAACAGATCGGAATTATCGAAAAGATGTCTACAGTGTGATTGCAAAACATTTTAAAGGTGTTTATCCAGTAAGCACGGGTCTTGTTGTTAACGGACTGGCTCTTCCTGAAATGCTGGTCGAAATTGATGTAGAAGCAGTCATTAGTGATGAGGAGTAAATAATAGAAGAAACTAGTAATCATAAAAAATAGAATAAGATGGGCAGCATATGATGAGCTTTTGCGTTTGCAGCTCCGTTTTTTAATAAAGGAGGAAATATGATGACATTTTCTGTGGCGGCAAGGTGCGCAACTACAGGAGCTTTAGGGGCAATTGTTACTTCAAGCAGTCCGGCTGTTGGGGCGAGATGTCCTTGGATTAAGTCTAACGTTGGAGTGATTCTCACACAAAATGTAACAGACCCTCGCTTGGCTGATATAGGATTAACAACATTGGAAAAAGGCTATGATGCACAAGCGGCAATTAGGACAATGACAGCCGCTTCGGATTTTCCTGAATACCGGCAATTAGCTGTTGTAAATGCAAATGGAGATGCTAGCGTTTTTACTGGTGATAGAGCCCTTGGGATTCATGGTGAATTTTATGCTGATAATGTGGCCTGCATTGGAAATCTATTAAGTGATTCGACCATTCCAAAAATGATGGGGCATTATTTTAATAAGCTTCAAGATAGTCCCTTAGCAGAACGACTTATTTCCACCATTGAACTAGGATTTGAAATGGGAGGAGAGCTGGATGGTGAGCATTCCATTGCCCTCTTAATCTATCATCCTGATGCTCCATTTGCTTATGTAGACCTGCGAATTGATTACAGCGATGACCCACTTAATGATTTGAAAAAGCTTTGGGAGATTTATGGTCCTCAATCAGAAAACTATAAAGTAAGAGCGCTTGAACCTGAATCTGCACCGTCCTATGGAGTGAAAGGGGACGAGTGATTTTAGTGTTGCAAGAAAGAGGTGTGTGATAGAGGCATGCAAATCAATATTGAAAGATTACTAGCGGATATTGAAAAGTACTCGAAATATGGTGAAAGTCCAAATGGCGGGACAACCAGACCAAGTTTCTCGGAGGCAGATATACTTGTTCGTGAACTTTTTATCCATGAATTGGCGGACATGGGCTTAAGTCTGATAATCGACGGCGCAGCAAATATTTGGGGACGGTTAAAAGGGTCCGGGAAAAAGGAAGGCTGTCTTGTCATCGGTTCTCATTTGGACGCTGTCCCGAATGGCGGAAAGTATGACGGAGCGCTTGGGGTTTTAACCGCGAAGGAGATGATTAAGACCCTTACAGAGAATAATATTGTTTTAGATCACGATGTGGAGATTGTCTCTTTTACAGCTGAGGAGTCCAATGATTTCAATTTATCTACGTTTGGAAGTCGATCCTATGTCGGTAAATTAACAAAAGCTTTGCTTGAAAATGCATGTGATTCTAAGGGGAATTTGATAAAGGATGAATTAGAGAAGGTCGGCGGCTCACTTGGAAAATTCCCGGATATGGAAAAGACATTCAAGGATAAAAAAGCATTTATTGAGCTTCATATCGAGCAGGGGCAGCGTTTAGAGAGCGAGAATATTTCTTTAGCCATCATTGATAAGGTAGTGGGGATGTATCGAAGTACCCTGAAGGTAATCGGTCAATCCAATCATTCTGGTACAACGATGATGGAGCACCGAAAAGATGCCTTGGCCGCTGCGGCGGAAATCATTCTCCTAATTGAACATATTTGTAAAAATGAGGGGAATGATTTAGTCGGAACGGTTGGGAAACTGATTGTATCTCCGAATGCTACAAATATTATACCGGGCATGGTAGAATTTACTTTTGAAATAAGAGGAGAATCAGAAAATCAAATCTATGAAGTGGTAAACAAAATTCAAGATAATTGGAGACAAATTGCGCTTGAAAGAGAAGTAAAAGTAGAGGAGAAGGTTTTTTTAAACCAAAAACCAATTATCCTTGATCACCATATTGTTTCGGCTCTTCAAAATACTGCAGCAAAATTGGATGAACCTTATCTTAAATTAGCTAGCATGGCTGTACATGATGCTGCCCATATGGCTTCTGTTACAAAATCGGCGATGGTTTTTGTAAAGAGTAAGGACGGGAAAAGTCACTGTCCAGAAGAATTCAGCAGTCCTATGGATATTGAAAAAGCAGGTAACCTTATGCTTCATGCTTTGATTCATCTTGATGAGAAATTAGATTAAGAATGCGAGATTAATTCTTATACGGAACCTACAGACGTGAAAACGAAAAGTTTGAACGTCTTTTAAAGATTGGACAAGAATTTACTTTGAATCTATTTTTAGTTAATATTAATCTTGTCTTTTGACCGATAAAGAAATTTTTCATTTTCTGGACTTATTTTTGAATTTTCCTAATATTCAATTTCGTGATTGACAGGAGAAAAAACCGTTTGTATAGTGTAAATAGGGTATAGTTAAGGAAAATATCCTATAATAAAATTTTCCGTATGCCAATGATAAGTGAGGGGGTAAAACTCTATTTTAACGTTTCAATGACAGCGGTTTCAAAACCTGGTCAAATCATAACATGAGCTATTGGAAACATGTATAAGCAGATATGTTTTACCATCCTGTATTGATCGCGCTTAAGAAGGAGGAGTAGATCTTTTTGAACACATTCGTAACCTTATGAACACTTTACCTACACTGTTTATTTCACTTCTTTTGTATTCACTTCTAAGGTCAAATTACATGGGTTCATGTAGATTTATCCATGGCATCAAATGTACAAAAAATCATTCCAGAGCATTTTAACATAGTTAATATTCTAAAAATTTTAAATGTTTTTTATTCAAGGGATATTTAATGGTTAATTCCTTATTTGAGGTTATTAAATGAAGAAGGTAATTTCAAAATGATGTTGAACGCTTCAGAAGATTGATGTGAAAGGAAAAATTCTGACGATTGTTCAATTTGAAAGCGTTCACAGCATCAAATTCTTTTATAAACGAACTAAACGTATTTGAGAGCTATTTTACAAGATGTAATAAATGGTTTTTAAGTAGAAGTGCGAGATTGTATCTCATAAATCAGGAGGTAACAATATGGAAAAGAATACGTATTTAAAACGTTCACTTGGGCTATGGCAAATTGTTATGCTCGGTATGGGGTGGATGGTTCCGATGGTTGTATTTGATACGTTTGGGATTGCTTCGGAAGCATCAAATGGACTTGTTCCTCTTGCCTATATGTTCGCTTTAGTTGCAATGCTATTTACTGCATATAGCTATGGGAAAATGGTACGGGCGTTTCCAAGTGCAGGTTCATCCTATACGTATACACAAAAGACCATGAATCCGCATCTCGGTTTTCTTATCGGATGGGCGTCGTTGCTTGACTATTTGCTTATACCTATGGTTAGTGCTCTATTAAATCAAATTTACTTGACCGCTATTTTTCCTAGTGTTCCACCATGGATATGGATTGTTGGTTATGTTTTAATTGCTACAACTATTAATCTATGGGGTATTAATGCTACAGCCAACGTCAACACATTTCTAATTATTTATCAAATTCTGGTTATCGTTTTCTTTATCATTTTAGGAGTCAAAGAATTAAATCAAGGCATGGGAGATGGAACTTTATTTACATCCCTACCTTTTTATAAGCCGAATTTTCAAATTTCGGGTGTGATTGCTGCTGCTACCGTTTTATGTTTTTCCTTTTTAGGGTTTGATGCGGTGTCAAATTATGCGGAGGAAGCTCTTAATCCGAAAAAAGACATTCCGAAAGCCGTTTTTATTACTGCAATTGTCGGGGGTATTATCTTCGTAGTTGGATCGTACTTTACGCAATTATTATTTCCGGATGTTTCGAAATTCAAAAACCCGGATGCTACCGCACCGGAGATTTCATTTTATGTGGGAGGTAAACTATTTCAATTGTTTTTCCTTGCGGCATCATTTGCCGGGTCATTCGCTTCAGGGCTTGCTTCACATGCCAGTGTATCAAGACTTTTATACGTTATGGGACGTGATAATGTTCTTCCTAAAAAAATATTCGGACATTTACATTCACGTTTAAGAACACCTGTCTACAATGTCATTTTAGTTGGAGTCGTTACCCTTACAGCGCTTCTTTTTGATTTGGAAACAGCTACTGAATTTATCAACTTTGGTGCGCTTATTGCTTTTACCTTCGTTAACTTATCGGTTATTGCACATTACGCAGTTAAATTGAAAAGGTTTAAGACGCCTAAGGACTTTTTTCTCCATATTGTAATACCTGTGATAGGGGCATTATTCGTTGCTGTACTCTGGTATAATCTGCAGCTAGATTCCTTTTTGCTTGGCATCGGCTGGGTTATTATAGGTTTTATCTATCTTTTGTATATCACAAAATTGTTTAAGGTTAAGCTTTCTACCCTAAAATCTTCTGAGGCAGGTGTTGAGAAGATAAATCCCGATCAACCGGAAAATTCAACCGTCACAACCTAAATGGTGACAGGCACCGCTTGTGGACAATTCGTCATTTTTCCATATGGAGTGGACAAATTCCAGGAATAAATTTGTTGACAATTATCAAAATATTTTGTAGATTATATATAAGGAAATATTCCTTAATAAGTCCCTAATTATTTAACACTAGTTTCATGGTAGTAATAGGTTAAGAGATTTTTACCCGGTAAAACATCTAAGATTAAGTCATAAGAGATAAATATATATTTTTAGGAGGTAGTACCCATGGTAAGTCCGCAAACAGTTTCCCAAATTGAAAATTTGATTGAAGCAGATAAGAAGCATTATTTACACCCAACAACGGTGCCGAGTTTGTTCCAAAAGAATGGTCCGAAAATCATCTTCCAAGAAGGGAATGGGATCCATGTAACAGATGTAAAAGGAGACACATACATTGATGGTGTTTCAATGCTTTGGAATGTTAATTTAGGACATGGAAATAAGGAACTTGCACAAGCTGCCTTCGATCAGATGAGTTCGATCGCTTACAGTTCCTCCTTTTATGGCTATACGAATCCAAATGCTGTTCGCTTAGCAGAAAAAGTAGTTTCCCTCGCACCTGGAGATTTATCTGCCATCTTCTTTACATCAGGCGGCTCTGAATCAAACGATACTGCATTCAAGCTGGCAAGATTTTATTGGAATTTAAAAGGACGTCCAAGCAAGAAGAAAATCATCTCTATTAGCCGCAGCTACCATGGTGCGACTGTATCTGCTGGTACGGCAACCGGCATCGATGCCTTCCATAATTTTGCTGGATCAAGAGATATTGATATCATCAATGCGAGAGGGCATGTAACCAATTGTGAATTAGGCGATAAAACGGATCCGAATTACGCTGGCTGTATTCGCGATACCATCGAAAAACTAGGTTCAGAAAACATTGCCGCTGTAATTCTTGAACCAATTCAAGGGGCAGGCGGAGTTCATGTTTCACCGGAAGGATATTTAAAGGCGGTAAAAGAGCTATGCCAGGCAAATGATATTCTATTAATTGCCGATGAAGTTATTTGTGGTTTCGGACGTACAGGTAAGTGGTTCGGTGTTGATAATTGGAATGTTGTGCCGGATATTATGAGTGTCGCAAAAGGAATTACTAGTGGATATGCCCAACTTGGAGGAGTCTTAGTAAATCAAGAAATTAGAGATACTATTGTTCAATACGATCAAATTTTGGGACATGGATTTACGTATAGCGGACACCCAACAGCATGTGCAGTCGCATTGAAAAATATTGAAATTTTTGAACGCGATAATCTTCTAGAAAATGTAAACAACATGGAGGATGTACTGAAAAAAGGCTTCGCTTATCTGGCTGATAAGCATCTACATTTCTCAAAATCGAGAGCAGTAGGTCTTCTTGCCGGTTTTGATCTCCAGGCTGACCGCGATACAGATACACCTTTCGAACAATCGATTCGCGCCGCATCATTTGTGGTTGAACATTGTTTTAAAAATAAATTAATCCTAAGGGCAGCAGATTTTGAGGAAGGAAAAAATATTGTTGCCATTGCACCGCCGCTCATTATTAATAAAGAAGAAGTAGAAGAGATTATAAGTATAGTAGACGATGCATTAACAGCTTTTGAAAGAACACTTTAATTTTGGAAAAATAACAGGTCAGCGATGAGCTAAGGAGAGGCTCTCTGACCTGTTTATTTACATAGATTAGGAGGGATGTCAGTGGCAAATCAAGTATTAAAAATGAGTAGTAAAATAACTGAGTTTTTAAATGGAACTAAAAAACTATATATTAATGGTGAATTTGTAGAATCCTATTCTTCTAAAACATTTGAAACCTATAATCCTGCAACAGAGGAAGTTTTGGCAACAGTATATGAAGCTGGAAAAGAAGACATAAATCATGCAGTAAAGGCAGCAAAAGCTGCTTTTGAAGAGGGCACTTGGTCAAAAATGTCGGCCGCGGAACGGGCGAGATTAATCTATAAATTGGCGGACTTGGTAGAGGAACACCAGGAAGAATTGGCACAATTAGATACACTTGATAATGGAAAACCCATTCATGAAACACGGGCAGTCGATTTGCCTGGTACCATTGAACAGTTCCGTTATTTTGCCGGTTGGGCTACGAAAGTAATGGGACAAACCATCCCTGTTTCCGGTCACTACCTAAACTACACACGCCATGAACCAGTTGGCGTGGTTGGGCAGATTATTCCTTGGAATTATCCAATTAATATGGTTTCTTGGAAAGTGGCACCTGCCTTAGCTGCCGGCTGTACCATCGTCTTGAAGCCAGCTGAACAGACACCATTATCAGCCCTTTATTTTGCAGAGCTTGTTGAAAAAGCTGGTTTCCCGCCAGGTGTCATCAATATCGTCCCAGGCTTTGGCGCGATTGCTGGAAATGCCATTGTTGAACATCCGGATGTTAACAAAATTTCATTTACTGGTTCGACACCAATCGGTAAGCAAATTATGAAAAAAGCCGCTGATACGATGAAGCGATTAACCCTTGAGTTAGGCGGGAAGTCCCCTAATATTATCCTTCCAGACGCGGATCTTTCCAAAGCGATTCCGGGTGTGTTTGCTGGCATTATGTTTAATCAAGGGGAGGTCTGCAGTGCCGGTTCACGTGTTTATGTTCATCGGGATCAATTTGATGAAGTGGTTTCCGGCATGGTGGAACTGGCGAAAAAAGTTAAACTGGGGAATGGATTGGATGAAGAAACATCGATGGGGCCGCTTGTCTCGAAAAGACAGCAGGAGCGGGTTTTTGAATACATTAATACTGGTGTACAGGAGGGTGCAAAGATCGTTTCAGGTGGGGGCAAATCAGATATAGGATACTTTATCGAACCGACCATCTTTATAGGTGTAGAAGAGCACATGACGATTGCAAAAGAAGAAATTTTCGGACCAGTTGTCGTCGTTATGGCTTATGATACGGTTGATGAAGTAATCGAACGGGCAAATCATTCACCGTATGGACTCGGTGCAGGCATCTGGACGGAAAACGTCAAAGCTGCTCATAAAATTGCCAACCAGCTAAAATCAGGCAGTGTCTGGATCAACTGTTACGACGCTATCGACCCTGCATCTCCATTCGGCGGCTACAAACAATCCGGATTCGGCCGCGACCTAAGCGCATACGCTCTAGAAAGCTACACAGAAATCAAAAGCGTATGGGTAAACTTGGACTAATTGAACATCCGGCAAGATTCGGGTGGTGCATGGCATCACCCGAATCTTGTTGAATTTATCAATTAGATTTTTGGGGCAACGATCATCGTATGGCTTCCTAGTGCGTTGGTCTCGTTCATATGAATATCCAATGATGACTGAAAAAATAAATAGGGATAATAGAATTTTCTTAACTACTTTTTTCATTTCAAAATTACCCCGCTACTACTTTAAAATATTAAAATAATTCCTTAGTTCCCCCAATTATTCCATATTTATCTTCTAAACTCAAAACTTCAATTCTGCATATTTCTAGATTTTTAAAAAATCATCATATTTTTATTGGTTAAGGCATTACCTAAAAATGGGGGTGCTTACATTGAAAACCGACAAAAAGACCATCTGCAACTTGTAAATGCCCAAATCCGTATCAATAACTACTCGCGAACAAAAAAATTAGTTTTAGGTTCAATATTAGCCGCCCTTGCTGCCATTTTTCAATCGGCTGGAATTTTTGTCGGATTCGGATATGCTTTTAGTATTTTAGCCACCATGCCAATCGTGCTTTCCGCAATGATTTCAATCCGTCTCGGTTTAATGTCATATGTCTTAACGATATTACTGCTACTTATCATACAACCTAGTGAATTAATCGTTTTTCCGTTCACCACCGGTCTATTGGGAATATCCTTAGGCATGGCCTTCAAGTGGTGGGAAAATTGGATTGCCATTACCTTTTTTGGTGGAATTTCATTATCCGTTGGAATTCTGTTCTTACTATATATTGTAAAGTTTCCTGTATTGGGACCATCCGTATCTCATACCTTTCAATTCCCGATAGTTCTTGTGATTCTGCTGTTTACTTTATTTTATAGCATGATATGGATGGGGCTGAGTAGAAAGGTTTATAAGCTGTTATTTAGAACCACGATAAAACGCAGAAGTTTTTAAAAAAGGGAGTAATGTAAATGTCACGATTGCTAGAATTTCGAACAATCTTTCAAACTATAAAATTGGCCTGGGAGCAGAAAAAAAAGGCCGTAATGGTCTTGTTAATCGGGGTGAATGGATCTGCTTATCGGCTACCCGGTACAAAAATGATGATGACCGATGACGGAGAAATGAACGGTACGATTAGCGGAGGATGTTTAGAAAGCGATATATTCGCTTATGCAGAAAAAGCCTTTAAAGAAGATATTCCACTTATTCAAAAGTATGATTTAAATGAAAATGAAATATGGAGTTTGGGAATTGGCTGTAAAGGTTCATTAGAAATTTTCATTCTTCCGGTTTATGAGGATGATCTATTTTGGGAGACGACGGAGAAGTTCCTGAAAGAAGATGGAGAATTTGCTTTTATCCTGGAGGTTCCAACAGGTACAAAGGCAATCATTGCGAAAGATGGAGAAATTATAGAAGCCAATGGTTCGTTGCTGCCTCCTCATGTGTACCAATTGGCGTTAACTAGCATGAAATCCCAAACCCGCGCTGAAATCATGATTTCAGAAGGACGCCGTTTTGTCATTGATGTGATTCGTTCAAGTCAACGCTTATTCATCGCTGGTGCGGGAAAAGATGCAATTCCTGTAGCCGATTTGGCCGCAAAAGCTGGTTTTACCGTCACAGTATTAGATCCACGCAGTGAATTTAATAATGAACGGTATTTCCCTCATGCTGCACATCTTATCGAAGATCCAGAATCCCTTGATCCAGCAAATGTACGTAACGCCTGGTGGGTGATCATGAATCATTTACAATATCGTGATGAAGCTGCACTACAGCTAGCCTTAAAAAGTAATCCAAAATATGTCGGTGTTTTGGGTCCAATCTCACGGACGAAGGAAATGCTGGAAAATTTGGGTAAATATCCTTCTGTGTTTAATAAAATCCATTCTCCGGTTGGATTAGATATTGGCGCCGAAACAATGGAAGAAGTGGCCGTAAGTATTGTGTCAGAACTCATGATGGTTCGGTCGATGAAATCCGGAGCATCGTTGAAAGGAAAAGGAAAAATTCATGCCTAAAATTGGGGCAATTATACTTGCCTCTGGAATGTCCAGAAGGATGGGCCAGCCAAAGCTATTATTACCTTTAGGGGGAAAACCGCTTTTTCGATACCCGATTGAACTTGCCAAAAGACAGCAACTTTATCCAATTGTTTTCGTCGCAGGAGAGCATTTTGAAGTTTTTAAAATACATGCAGCTGATTTGGCAGAAGTCGAATTCATTAAGAATGAAAATTACAGAACTGGGATGTCTTCGTCTTTAAAATTAGGAATTGAAAAAATAGAGGGCAGAGTGAATGCGGCATTTATTTTTTTAGCCGATCAGCCCTTTGTTCAGGATTTGGTTGTTCAAACATCAATCCAAGAGTATGAAAAGGAAATGTCCAAAGGAGGAGTACGGATTGTCCGCCCTCAATATATGAGTGATTTAGGCCACCCCATCTTGCTTGATAAAAGTTTATTCTCTGAATTTCTTGGTTTGGAAGGGGATCAAGGTGGAAAAGAAATTATAAAAAAATATCAAGTTAATACTAGGATTTTAAATTTTACAGAATCCATTTGGGGGATGGATATTGATACAGCACAGGACTATCAAAACGCAAACAGTATGGTTAATAGAAATAACTGATTTATCATTCCACTTCAAAAAATCCTATCCTGGTTTGGTCTTTGCGTAAGTTTCTTATGGATTGCGTCCTCATCCAATAGCGCCTTATTATCGGTAGTTTGTATGGCGCTTGCGATAGATAGAAGTTGCCGAATTGAAAACAAATCAAGTAATACTATAATCGACACAAATCGGGTGGTGCCTGACACCACCCGATTTGTGTCGAAAAGCTTCTTGTAGATCCAAAAGTACTTCTGAAAATTCTGTTGACTTATCTTGCAAATGGTATGATATTATAAATATAAAACAATGTTTCATCTATAAAACAATATAGAAAAGGAAGTGAAAAAAATGGCTTTTATGCAAGTAAATGATTTAACCATTCATTATGAAATAGAGGGAAACGGAAAGCCTTTAATTATTTTACACGGGATGGGGAATAATTCACAATCATGGAAAAAACAGCTGAAGGGGTTATCCGAACAATTTACCGTCATTGCATGGGATGCGCCAGGATATGGGAAGAGTTCCGACCCAAAAGAAGAGCTGAGGGAATTTAAGGAATTTGCCAATGTTTTAAAAGGATTTATTGATAAACTTGGATTTGAATCCGTCATCCTTCTTGGTCATTCAATGGGATCGGCGATTGCAATTGACTTTTGTTCACGTTTTCCTGATTTAGTGGAGGCGCTGATTATTTCGGATGCAACAAGAGGTTCAGCGGCATTAAGTAAAGAAGAAAATGAAAGCAAACTAAAAAATCGAGTAAATAACATTGAAACATTAACACCAGAAGAGATTGCAAAACTCCGTGTAAAAAGCCTGCTCTCACCGGAGCCTAATACCGAAGTATTAAAGGAAGTGGAAAGAATCTATTCCCAAATAAGGCCAATGGGTTTCCGTTCGGTTGCATATTCCCTTTATCATTTAAATAATATGGACCTATTATCCACCATTCAGGTTCCTACTCTAGTAATTTGCGGGGAATTTGACAAAGTCACACCAGTAGAAGAATCACAGATTTTCCATGAAAATATACAAGGTTCAAAATTAGTCATTATTCCTGGGACAGGGCATTTGTGTTATCAAGAAGCACCAGATACTTTTAATGCTATTATCCTGGATTTTGCGAATGTTTTAAAAAATCAAAAGGATGTTCCGGTCAATCAATAAAATATTTCAAGGACATCTACCCATTTTTGCTGAAAATTTGATAAAATTGTAAAAACAAGCATGTTATTAACATTAAGATGGTGAAAGTTTATGGCAAAAGATGAAAAAGAACGTTATAACGCCAATTCCTTGGTTAGGGGATTGGAAATTTTAAAGCTTTTTAGTGAGGAGCGTCCAACTTTATCCTTAGTGGAAATTGCCAAAGAATTGGATGTAAGCCGTACGGTCCCTTTTCGACTATTGTACACCCTTCAATCACTTGGATATCTTCATCAAGATGAAAATACGAAGCGGTATAGTTTAACTCCTAAAGTATTAGAGTTAGGTTTTTCTTTTCTTAGTACATTAAAGCTGCCGGAAATTGCTCAGCCTTATATGGAAAGATTGAGGGATGAAACCGGAGCATCCTGCCATTTATCGATTTTGGATGGCAATGAGGTTGTTTATGTTGGCAGTGCGCCGGCACGAGGGGTTTCGGCCGTAACGGTTAATATCGGATTGAGACTGCCTGCTCATGCTGTTGCAAATGGAAAAGTTCAGCTTGCCTATCAGCCGCAGGAACGTTTAAATCAAATCTTATATGGTTCCAACCTAAAACCTTTCACGGAGCGAACGCAAACAGATTATATTGATTTTCAGCAGGAGCTTTCGGTGATTCGCGAGCAGGGGTATGCGATGACAAAAGGTGAACTGCATCAAGGGATCCAATCAGTAGCCGCTCCTATATTTGATCGCAGTGGGAAAGTAATGGCGGCAATTAATGTTGTGGCCAACGAGACCATTTTTCACAATGAATTTATTGAAAAAGTGGCAATTCCAAAGGTACTTGAAATCTCCAAAGTATTATCCGGATTTTTGGGATTCCATTCATAAGAAAAAAAGAAAGCTTGCGTGAATCGCAAGCTTTTTTTATTTAAAAATGTTTTATATAAGAAACGTATTTTTGTTTGATAACATAAATATAGTTTTTTTGTTGACATAATTTTCGTAAAATTTTAAAATAAAAACATAAGCAAAACTATGTTTTATATTTAAAACATAGCGATGCCTTTTTTAAAAAAAGGAGGAGTACTAGTTCATTTTTTTGCAAATTATTGTAAAGTTATAAAATCAATTTTGGAAGCGTGTACATTTGGCATCGGTAAAAACAAAAAGGGGTGTTTTTATGTTAAAAAGCAACAAAAGGTGGATCTATATTGCTGTACCGATTTTCTTTTTTTGGTTTTTCGGGCAAATTGATAAATTAGGTATTTCAATCATCCAGACGGATCAGGGATTCCTGAATGATTTGGGATTAACGGGTGCCGATAAAATGGCGAAAATCGGAATGATTACCTTTGTTTTTACAATTTCTTATGCCTTTTCAAATGTATTTTGGGGATTTATCATCGACAAACTGGGAGCAAGGAAAACCGGAATCTTTGGTCTAATCGTCTGGGCCATTACAATGGTAATTGGTGGATTATCGACTTCTTATGAGATGTTTATTGTGAGCCGGATCATATTGGGAATCGGTGAAGGGATGATGATCCCAATATGCGGAAAATTTATTTCCAACTGGTTTAATCAGCGTGAGTTTGGTAAAGCCCAATCTTCATGGCTTGCCGGAAACTATTTTGGTCCTGCATGTGGTGCTGTTATTATTACGACTGTCATTGCCACTTTTCATTGGCATGCTGCTTTTTTCTTTCTTGCCGGGTTTAACCTTTTAATCGTACTGCCAATGTTTATCTTCCTTACTCGGGATACTCCCGAAGAACATCCACGACTTGATAAAAGTGAATTAGCCTATATACGCCAGAATGATTCATCCGTAAACATGAAAAAACAAAACTTTGCTCAAGACTTCCGTTATTGGATTGTCTGGTTTGGAATGTTAGTGGCTTCCTTCTTATTCTTTGGAATTAGTGTTTGGCTTCCGACTTATTTAGTTGGAGCAAAAGGTTTTTCGAAAGAGGCTATGACCGGAATTACCTCCTTATCTTGGCTTTTTGCTTTAGGTTTCGTCGTTCTCTGTGGAATTTTGTCCGATAAGACAAAGCGTCCAAGCTTACTTGCTACCATTTTATTTATGTTAACCGCATTATTTTTAACTATTGCCATTTTGACTCCACAACCTGTAGTGGCCGGTGTATGTATGGGCTTAGCTATGGGTGCTCAAGGAGGAGTCTTCCATTTAAGTAATTTATTTATTGTCAAATTTTCAACTCCGGAAACAGCGGGACGCGCAGCTGGATTAATGGGTTTCACCAACATTCTCGGAGGCTTTTCAAGCTATATCATGGGTTGGATGGTCGATCTTTCGCATGGAGACTTTGGCCCATCGATTGTGATGTTAATTATTACTTCTGCACTCGGATTCATCGCATACCTCTTTACATTGAAAAAAGAAGCTGAGGAAATCAAAATTGAAAAAATGTCTAATAACCAAGTTACGGCATAAAATCTCCACATTTCATGTTGATTGTTACCTATATAAAACGTATTTTTATATTTAAAAATTTCTCAATATTTATAATTGACAATTATAATGTTGAGATTTAATATTAGATTATAAAGAAAACAATGTTTCAAATATAAAACATAAACTGAGGAGTGTTGAGAATGACTACTGAAAAATTTAATTTGGCTGAATTTGAAAAGAAATATGTTGCGAGATTAAATGACCGTACTTTAGATTGGAACGTTTTAAAATTTCAGGAAGAAATCGATCCAACTTATCGCAGGGCACAAATGAGATACATCGGCCGCGGTGCTACAGCTAACAACGATGCGAATGTTATCCAAGCTGAACACTTTACATTAAGCACAATGGTTTTACCAGCAGGATGCCAGGGACCGCTTCATTTACATGATGATGTCGAAGAAGTTTTCTTCGTCATTAAAGGAAGCATCACAGCACTTATTCAAGAAGAAGGCAGTGATGAAGTTCATGAAATCGTTTTAAATGAAAGGGATTGCATCAGCTCACCCCCTGGAGTATACCGCGGACTTCGAAATGACAGTGATGAAGAAGCATTAATGCTTGTTATGCTGGGAGCGGTTAAGCCAAATCTTCCAACGTATCCAAAAGGAAGTGCATTGGAAGAACTTCGTATCAATCGCGCAAAGGAAAGAGAAGCAATCATTAAAGGAAATTAATTTGAAAATTAGGCAGTTGTTTCTTTGCTAAAACAAACTCCCTGATTGTTGTAAAAGACTTGTTTGACAAGGATGGTCCTCTTATTTCTATACAGGATCATCCTTGTCAGCTTTATAAAAGAAATTTGGGGTTGAACTAATGGAGGTGGCATCATGTTAGGAATCACACACTTAAGGCATATTGGATTAATTACAACCGCTCTTAAGGAGCAGGCCGATTTCTATGAAAAAATCTGGGGGCTTGATAAGGTAGCCGAAGATGAAAACACAGTTTATTTTCGCGGGGCCGGTCCCGAAAATCATATTTTAAGTCTTCATGCAGGTGAGAAAAGAGGACTTCATCATATTGCCTTTGGAATGGTTGATAAAAATGCAGTAGACCGTGCGGCAGAAATTCTTGTATCGAAAGGTGTAAGAATTGTATCACAGCCAGGATATTTAGATGAAGAGGGAAAGGGATATGGTCTTCGTTTTCTTGACCCGGAAAATCGCTGCATTGAATTGTCTGCGTGGGTTGAAGTCCATACAACTATTTGGAACAAGAAAAATGTAGATCCGGTAAAACTTAATCACGTCGTTATGAATACAAAAGATCTGGATATGATTACAGCTTTTTATACAGATGTTTTAGGGTTTAAGGTTACAGACTGGAGCGAGCACCAAATGACCTTCCTGCGCTGCAACAGAAAACATCATTCTATTGCCTTTAATCAAGATAATCATGCTTCTGTTAACCATATTGCCTATGAAGTGGATACAGTCGATGAAGTAATGAGAGGAATTGCAAATGTAAGAAAAGTGGGTTACCAAGAGCTTTGGGGTCCTGGCCGTCATGGTCCTGGAGATAATATCTTTTGCTACTTCCAAGACCCAGGGAAGTTTGTCATGGAATATACCTGTTATTTGGAAACGATTGAAGACGAATCTGAATGGAGAGCGCGTGTATGGAAACGTGTTCCACATCTGATGGATCAATGGGGAATTGCCGGACCTCCAAAACCGGAAGCACGGAAAGCGATGGCTGGCATTCCTGATCCGGGATGGGCAGCTTCAGAAACGTTAGTTTAAAGGTATAAGGAAAAGGGGTGTCGAAATGGATTTAGGGCTAAAAGATAAAGTAGCGGTAATAATGGGCGGTACATCCGGGGTTGGTTTGAAAACCGCTGAGATGTTTTTACAAGAAGGGGCGAAAGTAGCCGTTTGCGGAAGAAATGAGGAAAGAAAAGAAAAAGCATATGACCACTTGCTAAAATTCGGGCCGGCGGAATCTATTTATGCCGCTACCTGTGACGTAACCAACAAGGCCGATGTAACGAATTTTATCGAAAGCACAGCTTCATTCTTTGGCGGCATCGATATCCTTGTCAATGCAGCAGGCCAAAGTGTCATGGGATATTTCTTTGATATCACCGAAGAACAATGGGAGCAGCAAATTCAATTAAAATATTTTGCCATTATTTATGCAGTTAAGGCAGTTCATCCACATTTAGTGAAGCGTGGAGGCGGGAGAATCATCAATATCAATGCTACCTTGGCGAAAGAACCAGAAAGACATATGGTTGCAACAGCAGCTACGAGAGCAGGTCTATTAAATTTAAGTAAAACTTTATCTCAGGAGCTTGCGGCAGATAATATCCTTGTCAACTCTGTGAGCCTTGGTCTGATTCGAACGGATCAATGGGAGAGAAGAAGAATGAAAAATGCCCCTGAAATGAAAGTAGAAGACTATTATGCAGACTTGGCGAAAAAGAGAAATATCCCGTTAGGAAGAGTAGGGGAAGCAGAAGAAGTGGCGAGCGTGATTATATTTCTGGCTTCCAGCAAGGCAAGCTATGTAGCGGGTTCAACAATTGAAACAGCTGGAGCGCTGGGGAAAGCGCTTTAATAATAGATAAAGGCGGAATAAATGATGAGTGAACAAAAGCAAATGGAATTTACTACTGCTGATGCAGTGGTAAAAGAACTTGTTCGTGCGGGCGTGGAAGTCGCATTTGGAATTGTCAGCATCCACAATATGCCCATCTATGATGCCATACTTCGCGAAGGCAGTATTCATTTAGTATGCTCACGTGGTGAGAGCGGCGCAGCAAATATGGCGGATGGATATGCCAGAGCCACAGGTAAATTAGGAGTTGTGATTACAAGTACCGGAACGGGAGCCGGAAACGCGGCGGGTTCCTTAATTGAAGCATGGGCAGCCGGAGTTCCTGTACTTCATTTAACCGGTGAGGTTGCATCTCCCTATCTTGGGACAGGAAGGGGCTACATCCACGAGTGTAAAGATCAGTTGTCAATGATGGAAGGTGCCTCTAAAAAAGCTATCCGTTTAAGAAGACCGGAGCAAGCAGCCGCGGTTGTCAGACAAGCCATCCAGGAAGCGTTTGCATACCCATCCGGACCAATAACACTCGAAATTCCGATTGATTTTCAATCAGCTATTATTCCGAATCATTCAATAGAAGAAATTAAATCAGTGACACCAGTTAATCAAGTGATTCCTTCTGTTCCTGATGAGGTAATAACGAAAATAAAGAATGCCCATCGGCCGGTAATTTGGGCAGGCGGCGGAGTGATTACCTCCGGTGCATCAAAGGAACTTCAAGAACTGGCTGAAAAAATAGGTGCAGCCGTGGTTACGAGCCAATCCGGGAAAGGAAGTATTCCGGAAGATCACCCACAATGTATTGGTCATTTCGCGGCATATGAGTTGACAAAAAATTTAATAAAAGACGCGGATTTATTAATTAGTGTCGGGGTGAGGTTTAGAGGAAATGAAACCTCAAACTGGAAAGTAACCGTTCCGGTTGAACATATTTCCATTGATGCTGACTTTCATTCTGTCAATCGAAACTATGAAGCTACTTATAGTTTAGTAGGGGATGCCAAACAAATCCTTCAGGCTTTAAATCAGGGAGTATCGAAAACTTCTGTTTATCCCGATCCAGCATATCTGGATGAAGTACAGTCTGTACGGGAAGAATTGCGTTCCCAGTTAAGAGCAACCCTTGGACCATATGAACAAATCCTTGACGGAATGCGCAAAGTATTGCCTCGTAATACGATTTTAGTCAGGGATGTTACCGTACAAGCCAACGTTTGGGGCAGCCGCTTATTTGAAATATATGAACCAAGAACATCCATCCACGCCTCGGGAGGAGGAATTGGTCAAGGATTGCCAACAGCGATTGGTGCGCAAATGGCCGATAAAAATCGCCAGGTCGTTCTTATGGCAGGAGATGGCGGTTTCATGGTCAATGTTGGAGAAATGGCCACTGCCGCAGAGGAAAAACTGCCCATGATCATTGTTCTATTTGATGATGCTGGATATGGCGTGCTGAGAAATATCCAAAGTGCTGCTTACGGTCGTCAAGTTGCGGTGGATTTAATGAGTCCTGACTTCGTGTTATTAGCTCAATCCATGGGATTTGATGCAGCTCGAATCGGTTCTCCAGCAGAATTTGAAACAGAACTGGAGAAAGCAGTAAACAGCAAAAATCCAGCCATGATTGTTGTAGATATGGATGCAGTCGGACCAATGGCAAAACCATTTGGAGGACCTCCAGGAGCAGCAGAAGCATTCAAACCAAAAAAGTTGTAAGGAGGAATGAAAATGGTCTCAACATACCCAGAAGTATCAGGAAAATATCTTATTGGGGGCAAATGGATTCAAGCTGAAAAAACTGCCGATGTCATTAATCCTGCTAATCTAACTGAAGTAGTTGGAGAAGTGGCGATTTGTTCAAAAAATGAAGTAGATTTTGCAGTAGAAACCGCTGCTAAGGCATATGAAAGCTGGTCTCAAAGTGAGATTGAAGATCGGGCACACCGCATGAAAATGGCGGCAGAAGAGATAAAAGCTATCGTAGAAGAGAATGTTTCACTGCTTGTCCGGGAAAATGGAAAAGCATTAGTGGAAGCGAAAAAAGATTTGGTCCGTTGTTCAGATATTATGATTCAAGGTGCTGAAGAATTATTGGAATGGTGGAAACCGGAAAGTCTTCCGGGAAATCAGATGGTACAGGTCCGCAAGCGTCCACGTGGAGTTGCTGCCATCATTTCTCCTTGGAATTCACCGATGATTCTTACATTTAAACGTGTCATACCAGCTGTGTTAACAGGAAACACAGTAGTTGTGAAGCCGGCGACCAGCTGCCCACTGACGATTATGACATTTTTAAAAGTAGTTGCTTCTTATTTTCCGGATGGTGTCATCAATGTCGTTACGGGCTCAGGTGCTGTGATTGGTGATGCACTTTGCACGGACCCTAGGGTTCGTACGATCGCTTTTGTTGGCAGCACAGAGACGGGGAAAGAAATTATCCGTGCGGCTTCCGGTACGGTTAAGAAACTTTATATGGAACTAGGTGGCAATGACGCAGCGATTATTCTTTCTGATGCGAATTTGGATGAAGCAGCCGTCAAGCGCCTTCGTTTCGGAGTCTTACGCGCGGCAGGGCAAGTTTGCTCAGCGATCAAAAGAATCTATGTTCATGAATCCAGGTACGATGAGGTTGTTGGGAAATTAAAGAAAGAATTTAGTCATATTCGAGTAGGAAATGGCATTCAGCCAGATGTGGAAATGGGCCCATTAAACAATAAATCGCAATATGAATATGTAAAAGGTTTAATTAAACGTGCAGAAGAATCTGGTGCAAATGTTTATACCGGCGGAATTCAATTAGATCCTGAAAGCTGGGAACAAGGCTATTATATTTTACCTACTATTATTACTGGAGTTGACCAGCAAAGTGAAATTGTCCGTGCAGAACAATTTGGCCCAGTGATTCCAATCCTGCCATTCTCAGAAGTGGATGAAGCCGTTCAGCTTGCGAACGATAGTGAGTTTGGTTTAAGAGCATCTGTTTGGACAGAAGACACGGCTCTGGCAGCGAAATTGGCAGACCGACTAGAAGCTGGAGCTGTTTTCCATAATAACCATAGCATCTTCCAAGATCTTCATTTAGATTTCCCTGGTCTGAAAGAAAGCGGCTTATCCCGTGAAGTTAGACATTGCGGTTTGGAATATTTCGCAGACTCTTACGGATTCGCAAATTAATAGGGGGAATATCAGATGAAAATCGGATTAATTGGAGGAGGAAATATTGGGAAGTTCCTCCTCCAGAGCATCAATATCGATGGCCTGCTGCCAAACTCAAAAATCGTTGGCCTTTACACTCGAAATGAATTATCAGCTAAGCAGCTGGCGGAACAATTTGTTACGGAGCGCTTTTCTACAATTCAATCAATTATTCAATCAAATATGGATGTGATCATCGAGGCGGCTACCGTCCAGGTGGCAAAAGACATTGCTGTACCTGTCCTTGAAAGTGGGAAAGACTTAGTCTTAAGCAGTGTTGGAGCACTTGCTGATTTGGATTTTTATCAAAAGCTTGAAAAAATATGTCTTGAAAAAGGGACAAAAATTTATTTACCCTCTGGTGCCATTGGCGGCCTGGATGTCCTAAAGGCAGCAAAATCCATTGGGGAACTTCAAACGGTTTCCATCATAACGAGGAAGCCGCCCAAAGCATTGCCTGGAGCTCCGGAAGACAGAGAACAAGTGCTGTTCGAGGGTACCGCTGCAGAGGCAATTGAATTATTTCCGAAAAATATCAATGTTTCGATTATCTTATCTTTAGCCGGTCTGGGACCAAAGCATACGAGCGTCAAAATTATATCTGATCCGAAGGTAGAAAAAAATAACCATACTATAGAAGCAACTGGTTCTTTCGGGAAGCTATCAATACAAGTGGAAAACAACCCGATGCCGAATAATCCAAAAACCAGCTACTTGGCAGCACTAAGTGTCCTATCATCATTGAAAAATATAGATGCATCCATTCTAGTTGGATAATGCTAAACTATTAATAATGGATGTTCTTTTAATATAATAAATCTTTAACCGGTAGACCCGATTTATGTACGAAAATCTACTACTTAGGGGGAATAAGCAGATGTTAAAAACAAACGTGAACTTAGAAGAAATGTCGCAAAAAGAAGCAATCGAATATTTGAAAGAATCTGTGCAACCTGAAATTGGCGCAATTCCTGCTTATCTTTTAGGAGATCCCACTGTTTATGATATTGAACATAAAAAAGTATTTTTAAAAACTTGGCTGTTTGTTGGCCATGAATCAGAAATTCCGAAAAAAAATGATTTCATTACTCGGGATGTTGCCGGTTATTCTGTGATTATTTTAAGAGGCGCTGATGGGGAAATTCGCGGTCTTTATAATATGTGTACACACCGCGGCATGAAACTTTGCCGTGCCGATGCCGGAAATAAAACGATGTTTACCTGTCCGTATCATGGATTTAATTTTAAAAATAACGGTGATTGCGTCGGCGTGCCGCTGCAAAAAGATATATATGGCGAGGATTTCGATAAATCTGGAATGGGTCTTTATAAAATCCGGATTGAATCCTATAAAGGTCTTCTATTTGGAACTTGGAATGATGAAGCAGAATCGCTGGAAGATTTCCTAGGTGATTTTAAATGGTATATCGATATATTGGCGGGACGCGCAGAAATGGAAGTTTTAGGTCCGCCGCAAAGATTTATTATCCACTCAAACTGGAAAATTGGTGCGGATAACTTCGTTGGGGACTCCTATCATACAATGGTAACGCATGGCTCGATTGCCAAATTAGGGATGGTTCCAAGCGCTACTTATTCTAAAAAGGGATATCAAATTTACACTGATCATGGACATGGTTTAAATCTTGGTACTCCAAATCCGGATTTTGCTTTCCCTGAGGAATTAAGAGAAGAATATAGATCCAATTTGACTGAAGAGCAACATGAAGTATTATGTAATCTGAAAAATATGATTGGTAACATTTTTCCTAACCTTTCTTTCTTAATTTCTCATACGAAAATAAAAGGGCAGTTAATTTCGAATACCTCCGTACGCCTTTGGAGACCAGTTGGTGTCGATAAAATGGAGGTCATTACCTGGTTCTTGGTGGAGAAAAATGCATCAGAGGACTGGAAAAGAAGATCTCGTGAATCCTTTGTTTTAACCTTCAGCCCTTCAGGAATTTTTGAACAGGATGATACAGAGGTATTTACGGATATCACTGCAGCGGCATCAGGAACCATGCCGTTAGTAAAACAGCTAACTTTTAACTATACTATGGGTTTGCACAGAAAGCCTGTTGAGAATTTTGCTGGTCCGGGAGTAGTCTACGACGATAAATTTACAGAGGCGAGCCAAAGGAATTTCTATCGTTATTGGTTGGATTTGATGACTAAGTAATCTCAATGGTTGGATTGAATGTTTGGCAGTGGATTTAATGAAGGAGCTTTCACTGATTGGGGGAATCAAGAATGAGTATCGAAAAAATGCTGGCGACCTATGAATTTGAACAATGGTTATACCGTGAAGCAAAATTTCTTGATGATATTGATTTTGATGGATGGTTTAATTTACTTCACCCAAATATTGCTTATCAAATGCCGGTAAGAGTCAACAAAGAAGGGGTAGAACGTCCTGATTATTCGTTAAATATGTTTGCTTTTGATGATGACTACGAATTATTAAAAATTCGTGTAGACCGTTTAAAGACCGATTATGCTTGGGCTGAAATCCCGCCTTCTCGTACAAGGAGATCTGTTAATAATGTACAGTTGCTTGAATACACTCCGAATGAAAAAGCGGTGGTAAACAGCTATTTAACTATCTACCGCAGCCGAAGTACAGATATCCATCATGATCTGATTTCGGGGGAGCGCCACGATGAATTCACGTTTGCCGATGGAGAGTGGAAGCTTTCCAAGCGGGAATTCATTGTGGATCAAACCACTTTAAATACAAGAAATCTTGCAATCTTTGTATAAGAGCTATTTGTATGAAAGTATAAACCAGGGAGGAATGGTTCATGGAAATGGTCTTAAAAGATAAAGTAGTTTTGATTACAGGTGGCGCTTCAGGCATAGGTGAAGCTGTCACAAGACGTTTTATACAAGAAGGAGCAAAAGTGGGCATAATCGGCCGCTCTAAAGAAAAGTTAGCAAAAATGAAAGAAGAATTTGGTGAAAATATCGTTACTTATCAGGGTGACGTAAGTAAATACGAAGACAATGAGCAAGCGGTCCAAGCAACTGTTGAACAATATGGAAAGTTAGATGTTTTTATCGCAAATGCTGGCGTATTCGATGGATTTGCTAAATTTGCCGATGTGACTCCTGAAGCACTTTCCGACGCATATGATTATCTTCTCGACATTAACTTAAAAGGCTCTTTTTTCGGAGCAAAAGCTGCTCTAGAAGAACTTCAAAAAACAAATGGAAATATTATTTTTTCGGTGTCAGGTGCAAGTTTCTATCCTGATGGTGGAGGCGTTTGGTACACAGCAAGTAAGCATGCTCAAGTTGGACTGATGCGCCAGCTTGCGTTCGAACTCGCTCCCAATATTCGGGTAAATGCGGTAGCTCCAGGAGGGACTTTGACAGAACTCTCGGTTATTCCACCACTTCATCCATTTGTTAAAATCGTGGATAATGAGACGAAAGCAAGCAGCATTAAAAAGCGAAACCCACTCCAACTCGCTCAGATGCCAGAGGATCATGTTGGGGCCTATGTATTGCTTGCTTCCGATCAGGCTCGAGCCATAACTGGTGAAGTGATTTCAAGTGACGGGGGATTGGCTGTCCGCGGTCTTGGTTGATTTGTAAATGGGGGAGGGGTTTTAATGAACGAGTCTTTGACTGCAAAACAGCCATTGGCTGGAAATAATGTTATCAATCAACTTGCCTTTGTTGTGAACGATATTGAACAGGCATCAGAGGCATTTTCAAAACTTTTGGGGATACCAATGCCTAAATGGTTTTTAACAGGAGATCGCACTGTTTCAAAGGTAGTTTTTCGAGGGGAACCTACTGATTCCCGAAGTAAACTTGTTTTTATGAACACCCCGACTGTACAATTTGAATTAATTGAGCCGAATAATGAACCAGGAACAATAAGGGAGTTCCGGGATACGGTTGGAGAGGGAATTCATCATATTGCCTTTGATGTTGATTCGATAAAAAATACCCTCCCTGTTTTTGAGGAGAACGGTTATCCGCTCCTCCAAAGCGGGGAATTTACCTCTAGCGATGGCCGATACGTTTATGTGGACACACTAAAGGAACATAAGACTTTAGTTGAATTGCTTGAAAGTGCTGAACCAAGGGATACTGCTCCAAGTACTGAGATATTCACTCCACTCCTTGGCACGAATAAAGTAGAACAGCTGGCGATCGTTGTGAAAGATTTAGATGCGGCGGCTGAAGCATATTGTAAGTTGTTAGGTGTGGAAAAACCGCCAGTAATCCAATCAGGTCCAAGTGAGGTTACTCAGGTTGTTTTTGAAGGGAAACTAACTGAGGGAAAATCCCAGTATATGTTTATAAATACCCCGCTAATACAACTAGAGTTAATTGAACCCGGGGAATCCCCAAGCACATGGAAAAAACACCTTGATACATATGGGGAAGGTATCCATCATATTTCATTTGTTGTAGAGGATATGAATGGAAAAATAAAAATGCTTGAGGATATGGGCTATCCGGTCATCCAAAGGGGAAACTTCTGGAATGGTAAAGGGCGGTATGCTTACCTGGATACTACTTCAACATTTAAAGTAATTATAGAATTGCTAGAAAAATATTCATAAAAAACCAGCTTTTGAGCTGGTTTTTTATTGTTTTAAAAGGTGAACTAAGGTTCACTTTTTATGCGTATTATAATATCATTTATAGGTGAAGACTTAAAGAGTTTAAAAAAAGGACCTGCCACCTACGGCAGATCCTCCTATCATATCAATGGCCAACTTCAGCGTTATCGACATGTTTTATATGTTTTTGATTAAGTGCAATAAAGATAACGGATATCAAAACAAACGCTGCTCCAACATAAAATGGTACGCTCGAGTTATACCATTCAGCCAATTTTCCGGCAAAATATGGAGCAATCGCACCACCGATGAAACGTAAAAAGCTGTACGCAGCAGACGCAGTAGAGCGTTCAACAGGAGCAGAGTTCATTACTGCAGTTGTAATTAGCGTGTTGTTATTTCCTAATAATGCTCCGGCAACAATAACGGCTGCAATTATGACCCATTGTGTAGATGTCCAGATTCCCATGACAGCTAACACAACTGCAAACAAGGTTAACATGAAACACATGGATTTTACGGTTCCAAACCGTTTTTGAAGAATTGGTGCCATAAAAACAGAGGTAACAGCAAGTAAAATGCCCCATCCAAGGAAAACAAAGCCGATACCATGTTCATCCAGCCCCATAACAAACGGAGCGAAAGCTAGCAATGTAAAGAAACCAAAGTTGTATAATGCAGCTGCTATACCAAAAACTAATAAGGAACGGTGTTTTAAGGCTTTGAATGGATCTTTCAGAGATGTTTTAGTTTGCGATATATTTCTCGGTTTTGCATTTGGCATTAAGGTAATAAGACCAATAAATGCAATGACCATTAAGGAAGCCACACCTAAAAAAGGACCTCTCCAAGACATAGCTCCAAGCCAGCCGCCGAGTAGTGGACCAACTGAAATCCCCAGACCAATCGCTGCTTCGTACAAAATAATGGCTTTTGCTGTACCACTATTAGATAGTGAGACAATTGCAGCTAAGGCAGTGGCAACAAATAGTGCATTTCCCAGTCCCCAGCCGCCGCGAAGGCCGACAAGTGCCCAAATATTATTTGATAACCCGCCTAGTAGTGAGAATACTGCAATGATAATAATCCCGGTGAGCAATGTCCATTTAATTCCAAGCCTTGAAGAAACCAAACCGGTAATCAACATGGCAACGGCCATAACAGCATTATAACTTGTAAATAAAAGAGACGTTTGACTTGGCGTAGCATGGAGTTTTTCACTGATGGTTACAAGAATTGGGTCAACAAGACCTAAACCCATGAAGGCTATAATACAAGCAAAAAAGACAGCCCAAACTGCCCGCGGTTGACCTTTTTTAACTGATGCTTTCGAAGTCGAATCTGCCTGTGAAGAAGTGACAGATTGTGGTGTTGAAGACATATACATTTCCCCTTTGTTTTTATCTGTTTTTTTAAAATTAAAGAAGTCCTTTAAATGAATTTCGGATGACATCCCCGCGGCTAATGATTCCAACCAAAACGCCGTTTCGTACAACCGGAACTTTTTTAATTTGTTTTTTTCCTAAAATTGCCGCAATGTTTTCCATTTCCTCATCCCATGAAACTTGATAAACTTTGGTTTTAGCAATTTCCATTACATTTAACGCCAAAATTTTTTGTTCTCTTTCCTCGAAATCCTCATTATCTCCTTTTATAACAAAGGCATAGTAGAAAGAGTCGACGATTCGGTCTTCATGTTTACCTATATAACGAAGAATATCGCCATCACTCACATAGCCAACTATTTCGTTCCGGTCGTTAACAACCGGTAAACCGCTGATACCATGCTCGATAAATTTTTCAATAACAGAACGTACCGTATCTGAATCCTTCACTTTGTGGACTTGGCTAATCATAATTTCATGTGCAAGCATGTCATTCCCCCCCTTTTGTAAAAAGCTTCACATATAAAAAAGTTGTATTATAAAAGTATATATTTGTATTATACAACCATTTATATCGTTGTCAATAGTATATTCCAAGTTCTGGATATTTTTTACAGTTTGTTATACCGCTAAATAGATTATTTATTTTAAAAAAATATTCCGTATGGTAACATGTGATAGAGAGCATTGACTAAAGTGAGGTGGATTAAACATGAGAGATAATCCGGTGGAAATCATTGACCTTGAGCTGGCAATCCTAATTCGCCGCGTCACTTCAGCTAATCGAAAAATTGGCCATCTTGATCGGTCCGCCTATCTTTTATTACACCGAATTATTGCAAAAGGACCTGCAGGCACTAAGCTTCTAGCAGAAGAATTCCAACTTGATATTTCTACTGTAAGCCGGCAAACTGCTGCTCTTGAACAAAAAGGATATGTTTACCGAATACCAGACCCTTTGGATGGCAGGGCTTACAGCCTTCAGATAACAGATTTGGGGAAAAAGGAATTTCTTGAGCACCAGGAGGCACGGATAGAGTTAATCGGAAAAAATTTAGAGGCCTGGTCTGATGAAGAACGGCAACTATTTGGACAGCTTTTACGAAAATACAATCGTTCTGCAGTACCTACCTAAACCGAACAATGTGAGACATTGTTTGGTTTTTATTTTTTAGCCCAAAAAAAGGAAGCTCAAAAAAGCTCCCTACCATGAATGCACCAATGCCGCAAATTGATTGATGGTCGTTGAATTTGAAATCCGCACCCGCCTCATCAGCAGCATTTCATCAGCCTCACCTTTTTCAATAAATTGTCCTGGCTTTGTGGTTGTTGCATATTGATAATATTTTTTTGTTTCTTCAACAACAGTAGAATCCACATGACCGAAAGGATACGCAATGGCAATGACGGGTTTTCCGGTTACCTGCTCAATTTTTTCTTTGGACCCCTCAAGTTCCTCTTCATAATTTGTAATCTTCGGAAGGTCGGCATGTGACATTGTATGGGACTGAATCGAGAATATCCCGGAATCCGCCATTTCTTTTATATCAGCTGAAGAAAGCCGTGAAGGATTTTTATCAATTGACCCGGCAATGACATATTCAGTCGCAGCGGGATGAAAAGTGTTATCCTGTAATTTTTGTAGAATCCAAAATGCCTTCAGATTGTTTTTCATTCCATCATCAAAAGTAACAAGCACCGGTTTGTTTACTTTATTAACTTCTCGCCAATTTTCGAATGTCAGGAATGTATAACCATGATCCTTTAAATAACGCATCTGTTCTTCAAAGTTTGCTGGTGAGACGAACAACTCCTGCATTCCGACCCCTTTGTAGTCATCAATAGCATGATACATTAGAATAGGGATATGCTGTTGGAAGGTTAAAGTAGTTTTTGCAAGAAGCTTTTCAACACCATCTTCTTGAACGGAATAGGCCTCTACATGGTACTCTCCTCGTTTTCCGGAAAATTCATTCGTATCAAATAAGAATGAAAAATCTTCAGCAGTGTCCGTCGAAGTAAAGGTTTTCATATTTTCCGGACCATCTGCTGTACGCCATATATGGTAGCGGATTCCTGAAACATTTTCTTTCAGATCTTCAGTTGTAATTGTTGCATTTGTTGATTCAAAAGTTAAAGGACTTATTGAAATAGTAGCTTTCGGTTGAAAAATAGGCCGATTGCCCACTTCAGGCACAGAATCGTCTGTGAATGTTGCCTCCGTTTTCTTCGTATGAGTAATCTGCTTATTTTCCTTACTCATTTTAGCCTTTGCTTCTTTTAAGCTGCATCCTGCAAGTAATGTAGTGCAAATAAAGGCGAAGAGGATTAACTTGTTCATTAAATCCATCCTTGTAATATAGTAATCTCGGTGATAATCATATCATTTTGCTAGTAGGAAGGATATATCGATTTATAGATTTTTATAGGTAAAATAGTCTAGTTCTATCATGTACTACGAGCGGACCCGTTCTTTAGCTTTTCCCTTCATTAATGGATCGAAAGATTTGTGTATACATACTTCCCTGAACAACATTTTCTAAAAAAAATTCACTGATTAGTTTTAAGTATTCATCATCATCAAACATTTTTTTGTTTTGTAATTCCATTTCTGCCAATCCCTCATAAGTGGAAAAAAAGGAATATGTATGATCCTTTCCAGAAACAGGAGTTAAGATTTCTACTTTATGATTATAATTTTCATTCCGAAAAGTTTTAATCTCTTTTAAATTTTCAATCGCTTCTTTAAATTTATCCTGTTTAATTTCGAATGTTTGGTAAACAAACACAGTCATTGTTTTACCCCCTGAAAAATGATGAACAGACATAGCTTTAACCTTTCCGAAACCTTTTTTATTATGCGCTGAAATATTTTTGTATTTCCACTTACTTCATGGTAAACAATACAACTAATTCTAGGGAAGATTAGGAACCAAGGATGGTGAATGTAATTGGATACTTACTTGATTTTGATGACAGTCATTTCCATTCTTATTGTCGTTGTAGGAGTGTCGGTATTTAAGTGGCATGCGTTTATTAGTTTACTCGTAGCCAGCATGTTCTTAGCATTAGTGGCAAGGGTCCCACTAGATAAGATTGTTGCAGCCTACGAGACAGGAGTTGGCAGTGTTTTAGGACATTTAATTGGAATTCTGGCCCTGGGTACCATTTTGGGAAAAATGATGGCCGATTCTGGTGCAGGGATACAAATCGCGGAATTTTTTATTCGTTCTTTTGGTGTTAAGAACCTGCCGTGGGCGATGCTGCTTTCAGGTTTTATTATTGGGATTCCTGTATTTTTTGAAGTAGGGATCTTAATTTTATTACCATTAGTCATATCAATTTGGAAAACTTCAAAACAAAATATTTTACTCATCGCCCTGCCCTGTATAACAGGTTTATCGGTTGTTCACGGACTTGTACCACCACATCCTGGTGCACTGGCGGCGATTAGTATTTATAAAGCCAATCTTGGAAAAGTTCTTATCTATTCACTTATTGTGGCGATTATTCCGGCAATATTAGCGGGGCCTTTGTTTGCAAAATGGATTCACAAACGAGTAATTCCTGAAGGGGAGCCGGAATTAATTAGAATTGAAAACAGATCTACCTCTTTACCTGGTACAGGGATTTCTTTTTTCATCATCTTACTGCCAGTTATTTTGATGGTGTTATCGGCGATTGCACCCTATTTGGGATTAACTTCTGGTTTAATGAAGTTTTTTACCTTTATTGGAAGTCCTGTAATAGCGCTACTAATTTCAGTGTTTGTAGCTTATTATTTCCTTGGGATGCGCAAAGGGATGGACCGAAACCTACTTAAAAAATTAACAGAAGAATGCTTGCTCCCGATTGGTTCTATTGCGCTTATTATTGGTGCCGGCGGGGGATTTAAAGGTATCTTAATTGAGAGTGGGGTAGGGGACACTATCGCAAAAATGGCCGATAATTTATCGTTGTCCCCACTAGTTCTAGCTTTTATGATCGCAGGCCTAATTCGAATTGCCACCGGCTCCGCTACGGTTGCCCTTACGACTGCGGCCGGAATCGTATCCCCGGTCATTCAGCATATGTCGGGAGTTAACCTTGAATTGCTGGTAATTGTAACAGGTGCAGGGTCATTAATGTTTTCACATGTGAATGATGCCGGGTTCTGGATGGTGAAAGAATATTTAGGGCTAACGGTAGCAGAAACCTTCAAAACGTGGACAGTTTTAGAAACGATTCTTTCTTTTATCGCTTTTGCGGTTGCAATGATTTTAGATGCGATTCTATAAATCGGACTTTTTAGTAAGACTGTGTTAAATGACCTTGTTGATTTTTAAACCTTGTTGATTGAAGCGGAAGGCACAAAGACTCCTGCGGGAGTACGGTGCAGGGGAGACCCCACAAGGAGCGTAAGCGACGAGGAGGCTCCCCGGACCATCCTAAGGTGCGCGAAGTGCCTGGAGCGGAAATCAAAAGACAAATTTAACACAGCCTTTAGTAAAAAAAACCCTTCACATGAAAGGGTTTTCAAATTTTATTAGGTTATCTCGTTTCCTCCCAATCTGTATAGGTACCGCTGCCTTGACAGCCGGGGCATTCAAAGGAGTTAAAATAAGCAAATTCATTATACGGATAAACAGTGTAGCCTCTGCCTTGGCAATCAGGACATTTGCCTTGGTCTTTCATATTGGAGACAAAATTTTGATATCTGTTCTCTCTCCATTGATTATAGGAGTTGAGTAATCCCATTTCAATCACCTCAGTTTTTCATTAGTATGAGTAAAAAATGGAATTTTTATGCTCGTATATTTCAGCTAAAAACATAAATTGGTTGTATTATTAGATCCCATTGCGGAGAATTTTATTTAATTGATATAATGGTTCATGTCTTGAAAAGTAATACTCTTATTAATAGTTTATGTATTACCGCTCAAGTTTGTGAAATAATATTCGACAAAATTCGGGTGGTGACAAGCATTATGAATACGATTCTCACTTTAGCAAAAATTTTTGAAGAAAAAAATATTTCTTATCAGTTTGTAGGTCCTACTGCTTTGATCATTCAAGGAATTCAAATGGAGGATTCGGAGTCCATTTTTCTAGATGTTCAATGGGATGTATTTGAAACGGTTTATGATTTGTTTTTGGATTTCAGGCCTTCAGAAATCAGAAAAGACATTAAAAATTCTTCCTTTTCTTTTGGATACAATGAACATACGGTACATATTCATTGTGATTATAATACAACGATCCGCACCAATCCGTACCGAATTGCGGTGGGTTTGGAGAAAGTGACGGTTTGGTGTTTATCTTTTTATACATATTTATATGACCCAAAGGCTCATCCAGAGTTTGCGGAAACGGTTCATTCTTATCTTTTAAAAAAACAAAATGAAATAACAACATCCAATCAAAGAGCATGGAATCAAAATAATTACCAAGCATTACTTAATCGCTACGGTGATCCAAAAAGTGCGGCCGTAAAAATAAAAGAGAACCCGGAGTGGCGTCTCCATCCCTTTTTAAAATACATGGGAGACCTTAAAGGCAAAAAGATTCTTCATTTAATGGGATCGAATGGGGTCAAGGGTGTTGCACTTTCCTTGTTGGGAGCGAACGTAACGATTGTTGATTTTTCCGCGGAAAATGAGCGTTTTGCAAATGAAGTTGCCAGGGAAGCGGGGGTATCATTGCAGTATGCAGTTTCAGATGTTTTAAACCTTCCTGAAACTATTCTAAACGAAGACTATGATTTGGTTTTAATGGAATTAGGCGTATTACACTATTTTATTGACTTGGATCCATTATTTTTAAACATTCGCTCCAAGCTTGCTGAAGATGGAATCTTTTTACTCCATGAATTTCATCCGATCTCTACTAAGTTGATTACATCCAGTGGGAAAAAGCATAAGATAACCGGAAATTATTTTGACCCTTCATTAGATGAAGTCAATGTCGCTTTTTCCAAGCATATGGGTTCAGAACTCCAAATGGACCTGACGAAGTCATTGCAGCGAAAATGGACCATTGGGGAAGTGGTTACCTCAGTTGGGCAAAGCGGACTTCGAATTAAGGTGTTAGAGGAAGAACCGAATCATAAAATCCATGATATCGGCCTGCCGAAAACCTATACACTCGTAGCGGCTAAATCATAACGACAACAAAAAAATGCGGGTGCAAAATATTTTGCATCCCGCCTGATTTTTTTACTGGATATCTAATTTTTTCATCCGATATTGCAAACTTTGTCTGCTTAATCCAAGTAGTTTTGCTGTTCGTGAAATATTATTATCATTTTTCTTCAAAACATGCTCGATATAGGATTTTTCAAATAATTCCATTTGTTCCTTTAACGGAACAGCAACATCTTCATTTTGATTAATAAAGGTTTCAACCGATGAAAGCGGGATCATCCTTTCTTTCAATTGCATTTTATTCCGATATTGATATGGTAGATGAATATAGCGGATCAATTCTTCATCCAGCATATTATTCATTGCCGCTTCAATCACATGCTCAAGCTCACGGACATTCCCATACCAATCATATTCAAAAAAGGAATCTTGAACCTCTTCGTGTAATCCTGTTACATTCATATGAAATCGTTTATTATATTTTTCAATAAAATGTCTGACCAGCAGCGGTATATCTGATTTTCTATCTCGTAATGGCGGAATGAAAACAGTCACCACCCCAAGCCGGTAATAAAGGTCCTTACGCATATGATTATTGGCAACCGCATCAATTGGGTCTTCATTTATATTGGCAATGACACGGACATCTACAGGAGTATCCTTTGTATCTCCGATTCTCCGGATGGTTTTTTCCTGAAGAACACGTAATAATTTAGCCTGCAAATTTAAATTCAATGAATTGATTTCGTCTAACAGAAGTGTTCCGCCATTCGCCTGTTCAAATAACCCGGGTGTATCCATTGCACCGGTAAAAGCCCCTCGTTTTGTTCCGAAAAGCAGACTCTCAATTAGATTATCAGGAAGGGCCGCACAGTTCTGTGAAATAAACGGGCCAGAAAGTCGATTACTTCCATTATGAATGCTTTGGGCAAAAAGCTCTTTCCCTGTACCGGTTTCCCCGACAATTAAAACATAGGAAGAGGTACGCGTTGCACGCTTCGCACTTTCAATTACCTCCTTAATTGCAAGACTCTCACCAATAATACTATCAAATGTAAAACTTGGAGCTCCCTTTCCATTCATATTACCTTTAATCAGACGCTCCAGCTTAGTAACATCGTGGGCAATTTCAACTGCACCATCAATTTGTCCGGCCGTATAGATCGGGATGGTATTGTTAATGGTTGTAATTTCCCGCCCCTTATTATTAAAGTATGTTTGTTTAACATTGGCGGTTTCTTTTCCGTCTTGCAATGCTTTTACCAGTGTACTAGATTGATTGTCTTTAAAGCGAAAGACATCTAATAAGTCCTTATCAATAACATCCTGGATATCCATCGATTCCATTTGCATCATTTTTTTGTTATAGATGATCGTTTTCCCAGAACCATTAACGGCGTGAACCCCAACATCAATTTCATCTAAAATCCGCTTATATACCTGATTTACATATTCTAAATTTTGAATTGATTTCTTCGTATTTTCCATGGCGATTCCCCTTGTCTGTTTTCCTCATGAACATATTTTAACGAAAAAACGCTTTTTGTGCAAAATATTTTTGCGCTTAAGTGATTAAAAAATCTATTTACGCAAAATTATATGGCGTTTAATTTCGTGAAAACCCTTTTAAACTGCAAAATTACAAGTTGGCATGGAACTTGCATATTAAAATGACGGAATCAATAAAGGAGGAAAAAAACATGACAGCAACTACAACAAAGTCAACTCAAATTATTGAACAAACACAAAAATTCGGTGCAAATAACTATTATCCGCTGCCAATCGTTGTTTCGAAAGCAGAAGGAGTTTGGGTTGAAAATCCTGAAGGTACTCGTTACATGGATATGCTTAGCGCTTATTCTGCAGTAAACCAGGGACATCGTCATCCAAAAATTATCCAAGCATTAAAAGACCAGGCAGACCGTGTAACACTTACATCACGTGCTTTTCACAGCGATCAACTTGGTCCTTGGTATGAAAAAGTAAGTAAGTTAACTGGTAAAAACATGGTATTGCCAATGAACACTGGTGCAGAAGCTGTTGAAACTGCACTTAAAGCTGCTCGCCGCTGGGGTTATGATGTAAAAGGTATTGCAGAAAATCAAGCAGAAATTATTGCATGTATCGGCAACTTCCACGGCCGTACAATGGGTGCAGTAAGTATGTCATCTGATGAAGAATACAAGCGTGGATTCGGTCCTATGCTTCCAGGAATTAAATTAGTTCCATATGGTGACCTTGAAGCATTAAAGGCAGCGATTACACCAAATACTGCAGCATTTATTATTGAGCCAATCCAAGGTGAAGCTGGAATTATAATCCCGACTAAAGGTTTCTTAAAAGCAGCTTCTGAATTATGTAAAGAAAACAATGTATTATTTATTGCTGATGAAATTCAAGCAGGTCTAGCACGTACCGGTAAAATGTTTGCAATTGAATGGGAAGATGTTACTCCTGACATGTTAATCTTGGGTAAAGCACTTGGCGGCGGGGTATTCCCAATTTCTTGTGTGGTTGCAAACTCAGATGTTTTAGGCGTATTTAACCCAGGTTCACACGGTTCAACTTTCGGTGGAAATCCATTAGCTTGTGCTGTTTCCATTGCGGCGTTAGAAGTACTTGAAGAAGAAAAATTAGCAGAGCGTTCATTAGAACTAGGTAACTATTTCATTGAAAAATTAAAATCAATTGATAATCCAATGATTAAAGAAGTTCGCGGAAGAGGCTTATTTATCGGCGTTGAACTTACCGAAGAAGCAAGACCATATTGTGAACAATTAAAAGAACAAGGCCTTCTTTGTAAAGAAACACACGATACAGTCATTCGTTTCGCACCACCGCTTATTATTTCGAAAGAAGAAATCGATTGGGCATTCGAAAAAATAGAAAAAGTATTAGCTAAATAATTTTAATTATTAAACAAAACCATAATATTTTTATAGAGGTGTCAATATCATGACCGCAAATACTGTGATAGATCAAATGACAAAAGACCAACAACAAGAAGAAGAATCCTTAAATTTGTTCTACTCAACACAAACAGTTATTCAAAAAGCACTTTCAAAATTGGGATATACAAACGAAATGTTCGAATTATTAAAAGAGCCAGTTCGTTTGTTAACAGTTCGTATTCCTGTAAGAATGGATGATGGAACGGTACAAGTTTTTACCGGATATCGCTCTCAGCACAATGATGCAGTGGGACCAACCAAAGGCGGCGTGCGTTTCCACCCAGAGGTGAACGAAGAAGAGGTAAAAGCATTATCCATTTGGATGAGTTTGAAATGTGGGATTACTAACCTTCCTTATGGTGGGGGTAAAGGCGGTATTATCTGTGATCCGAAATCGATGTCTTTTAGAGAACTTGAGCGTTTAAGCCGCGGCTATGTTCGTGCCATCAGCCAAATAGTTGGACCGACAAAAGATATTCCAGCTCCGGATGTGTATACAAACTCTCAAATTATGGCATGGATGATGGATGAGTACAGCCGTTTACGCGAGTTCGACTCTCCAGGATTTATCACTGGTAAACCAATCGTGCTCGGCGGTTCACAAGGACGTGAAACAGCTACTGCGGCTGGGGTTACAATGTGTGTTAAAGAAGCAGTGAAGAAGAAAAATATGGCTCTCCAAGACGCACGAGTAATCATTCAAGGTTTCGGAAATGCCGGAAGCTTCCTAGCTAAGTTTATGCATGATGCAGGTGCAAAAGTTGTTGGCGTTTCAGATGTGTATGGCGCTATTTATGATCCAAACGGTCTTGATATTGATTTTTTATTAGATCGTAGAGATAGTTTTGGAACATTCTCTCAGCTATTTAAAAATACGATTACCAATGAAGAATTACTTGAATCAGATTGTGATATTCTTATTCCTGCAGCAATTTCAAATCAAATTACTGCACATAACGCTGACAAAATTAAGGCATCAATTGTTGTAGAAGCAGCGAACGGACCTACCACTCTTGAAGCAACAAAAATTTTAACTGAACGTGGAGTTCTTCTTGTTCCAGATATTCTCGCAAGTGCCGGTGGTGTAACTGTATCTTATTTTGAGTGGGTACAAAATAACCAAGGATATTATTGGTCAGAAGAAGAAGTAGAAGAAAAACTTGAAAAAGTAATGGTTAATTCTTTTGAAAATATTTACCAAACTGCTCAAACTCATCAGGTAGATATGAGATTGGCAGCGTATATGGTAGGAATTAAAAAAGTAGCAGAAGCATCTAGATTCCGCGGATGGGTTTAAAATAATCAGAAATGCTCTTTCTTTATGGGAAAGAGCATTATTTTTGCACCAATGTGCAAAAATATTATTATAAAATGCAAAGAAAATTGGCGGATATTGTCGAAAAAAGTTCGCGAAATCAATTTTTAACTGTTGGCATGGAACTTGCAAGTTAAAGGGGAAGATAGTGATAGTTTAACAAGAATTGGCTATTGCATATTTGCAAAAATTAGCTTATTCTACTCTATGCAAGAAGGATCATTGTAAGCGTTCCCTATTGCAAAGAATTGTCGCTATTTTCCTTATTTTTTTCATATTGAAAGCGAATTCACATCAGGGGAAGGAGAAATTCTATGAATTTTCCAGACAACAACAATCAAGAATTACAGAGAACGATGAAGGCAAGGCACCTTTTTATGATCTCTCTCGGAGGCGTAATTGGTTCAGGACTTTTCTTAGGTTCTGGATATACGATTTCTCATGCGGGTCCAACAGGTGCAATCCTTGCATATATCGTTGGCGGTTTTATCATGTTTTTAACGATGCTCTGTCTTGGAGAACTATCAGTAACTATGCCGGTATCGGGTTCATTTCAGACGTATACCACAAAATTTATCGGGCCTGGAACTGGTTTCGCACTTGGCTGGCTATACTGGCTAGGCTGGGCGGTAACGGTTGCTTTGGAATTATTGTCAGCAGGTAACCAAATGCAAAGATGGTTCCCTCATTCACCAGTTTGGATATGGTGTTTAATTTTCGGAGCACTTCTTTTCGGATTGAATGCTCTTTCAGCAAAAGCATTTGGTGAAACTGAATTCTGGTTTTCAAGCATCAAAATTTTTGCAATCATTGCGTTTATTGTTCTTGGTGGCGCTGCTATGTTTGGATTCGTGCATATGAAAGGCGGACAAGCTGCACCATTTTTATCTAATTTCACGGCACATGGATTATTGCCACATGGATTCTTAGCATTACTTATGACGGCGATTACCGTAAACTTCTCCTTCCAGGGTACCGAATTAATTGGTATTGCCGCTGGAGAAAGTGAAGATCCGGAAAAAACCATCCCAAAATCGATTAAACAAACAGTTTGGCGTACACTTTTCTTCTTTGTATTAGCAATCTTTGTTGTAGCAGGTTTAATTCCAATGAATAAAGCGGGTGTAATTGAAAGTCCATTTGTAGTTGTATTTGACAACATCGGAATTCCTTATGCGGCTGATATTATGAACTTTGTTATTTTAACTGCATTACTCTCTGTTGCAAACTCAGGTCTATATGCCGCAACTCGGATGCTTTATGCAATGTCCAAGGAAAAAATGGCAAGCAAAAAGCTTGCAAAAGTAACAAAAAATGGGGTTCCATTAAATGCCCTTATCATTACAATGGCAATTGCCTTTTTATCACTATTATCAAGTGTTGTAGCTGCAAATACAGTATTTGTATGGCTGATTTCACTCGCAGGACTTGGGGCGCAAGTAGGCTGGATTTCGATCACAGCATCACAAATTGCCTTCCGTAAAAAATTCATTCGTGAAGGCGGAAATGTGGCAGATCTTAAATTTAAAACACCGTTATTCCCGATTCTTCCGATTATTGGGTTAACTTTAAATATTATTGTTCTGCTAAGCTTGGCATTTGACCCAGATCAACGTATTGCACTATACTGCGCGGTTCCATTCACGATTGCCTGCTACTTAATTTATCATTTCAAAATTAAGAAGCTTCGCGAAGAGGATGGCAATGGTGAACAAGAGTTGCAATTAAAATCAGATAAGAAAATGGTTATCTAATTACAGAAAAACGCTCAGTTTGAGCGTTTTTTTTCATAAAATCTTGAAAAAAATTCAATACTAAATTCGAGGTGATTTTTATGGGTAAATGGAATGAACAGGCGGCGGCAAATAATAATTTACCATCACAAACGATTCGTTCATCCGAAATGCTTTTAGGGGGAAAAGCCAATCACGAATTTACTGAAGAACTATCAGATGGCGGCGAACGTGACCAAAATATCCAAATCCTTGAAAATAGTCCAAAAAATCCAGCAAGATAAACATTAAAAAAGTGGCGACGAAAATTCGTCACTTTTTTGTTTTAGACTTTACAAATTATTTCTTTGCGTGTAGAATTTCTATATACCTAATAAGTCTATGTAGGTGATGAGGTTGTTTAATCGGGAATTAGTTAAGGGAAGTACTTCTTTAATCATGCTCCAATTGTTAAATGAGCGTGATATGTATGGGTATGAATTGGTTAAAGAATTAGAAAAACGAAGTGATAACGGGCTAAGTGTGAAAGAAGGAACTTTATATCCGGCGCTTCATAAGCTTGAAAAGCAGGAATATATTGACTGCTATTGGCGTGAACAGGAAAAAGGCCCGGCACGGAAATATTATCAAATCACAGAAGCAGGGAAAGAAGTATTACAAGAAAAAACCCGCGAATGGCAAGACTTTGTTAAGGTAATGAACAAGGTAATGGGGAGATCGAAGCATGGTACCGCCGAAGAATAGATTTCTTGATGAACTTTCTAAGCGGCTTGGTGATCACCAAGAAAAAGAAAATATCATCCGCGAATATGAAGACCATATTGAGGAAATCCTGATTGAAACCTTTCAGTGTGATCAAGAGAACTCTGTCATGGAGGAAATTGTTTCACGGCTTGGCAGTCCGGAAGAGATTGCACAGATGTGGAAGGAAGAGTTATCAGTCACCCCAAGTAATATGAAATGGCTATTTATTTTTATGAATATCCTCTTTTTTGGGGGAGGAAGCCTGTTAACATTGACGCATAATCTATATAATTGGGAATGGCTTGCATTCATTTGGGGACACTTAACAGCAATCCCCTTCATCATTGCCTTTATCTATTTATTTTTTTGGGCATTGCTGGGCTATGAAATCGGCAGGGGATTCGGTCACGGGGGAAGGGGCCTGCTGAAAAAAACATTTTTACTCTCGGTTATTCCGAATTTGGTCCTAATGTTTTTAACTGTTTTTGAAATTATTCCCCATTCCTGGTTTGCACCACTCTTAACAAAGACATTTATTATTGCTTGTATCCTATTTACCATCATTCTATATCCTGTAAGCTGGATTGGATATCGCTGGGGAAAGAAGGCTTCGATATAAGCATTTTTTTTGCACAACTACATAGAAAAACTATGTATATAGAAATTCTTTATAAAAGAGGGATAAAAGATGGCGATGAAAATTGGAAAAATGGATTGGATCTTTTTGGTTTTATGTTTATTGCTAGGATTTTTGGGGGAAGAGGCTTTTTTTCGCAGTGAGATTGGAATTTCCTATATTACGTTTATTGTTGCGTTTTACCTCGTGTTCTTCTGGCGTTTTCGCGGTTTTCCTTTTTCGCATCAACGATTTGGTTATTTGATTCTATGCTGTATATGGCTGTTGGCCGCAAGTTTTTTCCTTTACGATAACCAGGTTTTTTACGTTTTAAATAGTTTGATCATTCCGGTTCTTGTTCTTCTTCATCTTGTATTGATCACTTCAGCCAAAAAATTACAATGGAACCAATGGATTTTTATTTCTTATTTGTTTTCTCGTCTTTTAGCTGCAATGAGGTATATTGTATCTTTTATAGAGGTTCTTAGTAAAGGAATAAAAGTCGGGAAGGATGAAAGTAAGTTTTTAGTTTGGAAAAAAATATTCATTGGAATTTTGCTTTCCTTACCAGTTCTTTTTGTTGTCATGAATTTGCTAATTACTGCCGATTCACAGTTTAGCCGGATAATTGGGGGATTTCCGCAGTGGTTTAATCAATTGGATGCGGCAATAATCATGAGAATTATCATCACTTTGATTTATACATTTGCATTTTTCGGATTCATGCAGGTTTTATTTCACAAACAAATCAAGGCAATTAAACAGCATATAAACATTCAGACACCGCAAATGGATGCTGTGATTACTATTACTGTTTTGGTTTTAATGAATGTTGTGTATCTGCTTTTTGCAGTTGTCCAATTTAAATATTTATTCAGCGGTACATTAAAAGGCGAATTTACTTATGCAGAATATGCTCGTAAGGGGTTTTTCGAGCTACTGTTTGTTTCTTTAATCAATCTTTCTATCACAATCATTGTTGTAAACTTTGTTAACCGTACCACGAAGGTTACCAAGCTGCTTACACAATTATTGCTGACCATCTTGATTCTCTCAAGCGGCGTGATGTTACTATCGGCTTCCATGAGGTTAAGTATATATGAGGAAGCCTATGGATTTTCGTTTATACGAGTGCTGTCTCATTCCTTCATGATTTTTCTGGCAGTCATTTTCGTTTATACGTTAATTAAAATTTGGATTGAAAAACTATCATTGTTTCACTTTTACTTTATTACGGCACTGGTTTACTATTCGGCCATCAATATCATCGATTTGAATCAAATCGTTGTGAAGCAAAATATTGCCCGTTATGAGCAAACAGGGAAAATTGATGTTCACTATTTAAATAATTTGTCTTCGACCGGTGTCCTTGGATTAATAGATCTTTTTGAAAAAGACCAACATATTCCTGATTTACGAAGGGTTTTAGTGGAAAGGAAAAATGAAATGCTGCGTGACGAGGCTCCGTGGCAATCCTATAATTTAAAAAAGGCATTAGTGAAAGAGAAGTTGAATGGGATAAATCTATAAATTGTTGGAAGGTCTTATCCATTATGGGTAGGATCTTTATTTAAGAATATTGCGAAAATATGGAATTAATGATAAAAATAGGAAATGGAGGCTAATCATTTTCATATTTTACGAAAACAGTTAATGCCATATTTACGATCTTATGGACTTTTATTTTTTGTTCAGCAATTCCTAAGCACTTTGCTGGTAATGATGCATTTTGGGATTTTTGGACTGTATCTTGGCGGTCCGACTCAGATGCAGATTTTTGGTTATGATGATCCGCCTAAAAATGCTTCTTTTTCAAATGAATGGGCCGGGCTAATTGGGCAGAATTTTAATGAATTTCGAATGGCTCCATGGGCAGTTTTTGCCCCAGTTATTTGCTTTTTTATTGTGATTTTAATTGTAAATATGATGAAAAAAGAAATAGAGGAAAATATAACTGGAATCCAGGGGGTGAAAAAGAAAGTAATGAAAAAGAAAGAAATCCCGCTGCCGCATGAGATAAAAACTGCTAGAGCTTTTGAATTTGTGGAACGGGTAGAGTCATAAATGTCTTAAATTAGTTATTCTTTTAAAATATCTACAATAATTTGAATATATCAACAAAGTCCCCGAAATAAAGAAGCAGGGCCAAAAAGACTAGGGCCCTGCATACTTTATTAATCTCCTCCAAATATATCAAAAATACCTTTTGCGGCACTGCCCTCATCCTTTGAACCACCGCGGGAAGGAGCTGCAGCAAATACCCGGCTGGCCAAACGGCTGAACGGAAGCGACTGAATCCAAACAGATCCTGGTCCGCGCAATGTTGCAAAGAACAAGCCTTCCCCGCCAAATAATGCTGTTTTAACCCCTTTAACAAATTCAATATCATACTGGACATTGCCCGTCATGGCTACTAAGCATCCTGTATCAACGCGCAAGCTCTGGCCTGGGAGCAATTCTTTTCGGACAATTGTTCCGCCGGCGTGAACAAACGCGAGTCCGTCACCTTCAAGCTTTTGCATAATAAAGCCTTCTCCGCCAAAGAATCCGACGCCAATTTTCCGTTGGAATTCGATCCCTATCGAAACTCCTTTTGCCGCAGCTAAGAAGGCATCCTTTTGACAAATAATTTTGCCGCCCAATTCACTTAGATCCATCGGAACCACTTTACCGGGGTAGGGAGCTGCAAAGGACACATGTTTCTTGCCATGGCCTTGATTAGTAAAGGTTGTCATAAAGAGGCTTTCACCTGTAAGCATTCGTTTTCCGGCACTGAATAATTTACCCATCAGGCCGCCGCCTCCGCCGCTTCCATCACCAAAAATCGTTTCCATATGTATGTCGTCTTCCATCATCATAAAGCTTCCAGCTTCCGCAATAACTGTTTCTTGCGGGTCCAATTCCACCTCAACAAACTGCATGTCATCCCCATAGATTTTATAATCAATTTCGTGGTTATTCATGTAGACCCCTCCACTATTAAAGTCAAACTTACAATCTTATTGTAAAAGATTTAGGAAAAAAGTGCCAATATTATTTTGGGGAAAAAAACAAAAAAAGACGCCAGTTATACTGGCGTCTCTCGCGTATTGAGGCGAAGAACCACACTCCACATTGTGTGTTCCAAAAGGAATGTTCTTCGGCTTACACAACTCAGCTCATCGCTCTGTAATTATAACACCTGGAAAAATAGAAAACAAGTGAAATTTTTTTAAAAAAGTATTGCTGATAAATTAGTATTATTATATATTCAAATAATCAGATATACAATAATAAGAAGATAAGAAGGTTTTCAAATGTTGATTGACAAAAGATTCCAGAATTATTCCATGCGGAGTGTGCCAAAAGATCTCATTTCGGGATTAATTGTCGGCGTTATCGCAATTCCTTTGGGAATGGCGTTCGCTATCGCTTCAGGAGTGAAGCCGGAGTATGGAATCTATACGACGATTGTCGCAGGGGTCCTTATCTCCTTATTAGGCGGTTCGAAATACCAAATTGGTGGTCCAACAGGGGCATTTATTCCGATTCTATTTGGTATTGTCATGAACTATGGCTATGAAAACTTGTTAATTGCCGGATTTTTATCCGGAATCATACTGACATTGATGGGTATTTTCAAGCTTGGTTCACTCATCAAATACATTCCGCGACCGGTAACAATTGGTTTCACATCAGGAATTGCCGTGACCATTTTTATGGGACAGGTGGCAAGCTTTTTTGGCCTTTCGGGAATAAAAAAACATGAAGAGTTTATTCTCAATTTAAAAGAAATCTTTGTTCATCTCGGAACAGCCAATTTATACAGTATTCTAACAGCAGCAATTTGCCTAGTTACCATTATCCTGACTCCAAAGGTAGCTCTAAGGGTTCCCGGACCGCTGATTGGATTGGTCGTTTCGACCCTTGCAGCCACGTTTTTTTATCCTGGCCAAGTGGCAACGATTGGAACAGCCTATGGGGAAATACCAAGTACATTACCACATCTTCAGATTCCGGATCTAAGCATGGAAATGATAATTAAATTGTTAAAACCTGCCTTTGTGATTGCCATGCTTGGCGGAATTGAGTCGCTGTTATCCGCGGTTGTCGCAGACGGGATGACGGGCAGCCGACATAACAGTAATAAAGAACTGATTGGCCAGGGAATCGCCAATATGATTGCACCGTTATTTGGTGCGATACCGGCTACAGGCGCATTGGCACGGACAGCAACCAACATTAAGAATGGGGCAGTTTCACCATTTTCCGGAATTATTCATGGTGCGGTTGTTTTATTGGTGTTGTTATTTTTTGCGCCGAATGCATCTTACATTCCGCTCGCGAGTATGGCACCTATTTTGATGGTGGTTGCTTGGAACATGAGTGAAAGAAAAGTGTTTACTCATATTTTAAAAACAAAATCAACGGATTCAATGATATTATTGGTTACCTTTTTACTAACGGTTTTTGTAAACTTAACTATTGCTGTTGAAATTGGTCTTGTGATGTCAGCACTAATCTTTGTGAAACGGATGAGCGATGTTACGGTTACGGAAAAAGCATTGCCCAACAGAGAACATAAACATGAAAAAGTGGCTGCGAATATGGTAACAGACACACATGACTGCCCGCAAATTAGTATTTTTAGTATAGAAGGCCCCTTATTTTTTGGGGCTGCCCAAACTTTTGAAAAAACAATTATGAATACGATTCATTACAGGCCAGGTATTCTTCTATTGCGAATGGGGCGGGTGCCCTTTATAGATACTACGGGTGAGGCCGTTTTAGCAAGTATTGTCCGTCATTTTTCAAAAAGTGGTATAGTTATCATATCAGGCCTGAATACCCAGCCGGAAACGGTTCTTAAGAAGACAGGCCTCTATCAAATGATAGGTGAGGACCATTTCTTTAAGCATACAGGCGAGGCGATTAATTATGCCCTCGATCAGATTAACAAAAACAAATGTTTAGGCTGTAAACATTTTGCTTTTAGAGAGTGTCATAAGTTATCTGCTTCTGGGGCAATAGAAGGTGGGAAAAAGCTGTCTGCCACCTTCTAGAAAGGAGTGGAAAATTTGAATTTGGAAATGCAGCAATTTAAAGCGGAGTTTTTCAAGGCGCTTGCCCATCCATTACGAATCCGTATTTTGGAACTGTTGGCTGAAGGAGATAAAAATGTCAATGAAATTCAGACGCTTGTTGGCAGTGAAGGATCGGCTGTTTCTCAGCAGCTCCAGGTTTTACGGGCAAAAAATATTGTTACTGGGACAAAAGAAGGAAATAAGGTGATCTACACCTTAAAGGATCCAATGATTATTGAACTATTAGCTGTAGCTCGTCAAATCTTTAATAACCATCTGGTTGATACCATCTCGATGTTAGATAAGTTTAAAGATGGAGAGGAAGAAATAACAACCTTGCCGAAGAACTAAGTTCTTCGGTTTTTTTAGCGCAAAAGCCTAAATATTTTTCGACAAGTCGATATTCCAAAAACGACTAATGAGGCAGTCGAATTGAAGTAAATCATGAAATAGTCGTTCAGTCCATTCAAAGTCTGTCGAGCTGTATGAAGGAGAGAATGTAGGATATTGTAGATTTATGTCAACCTTTCCTTTCTTGACATTTCGCCTATTTAATGTTAAATTTTAATCAGCCGTTGCACGAGATTAGATTTATGCAAAAGCTTGTTCAAAGTTTGGATAAGAAAGTGAATGTAAAGCTATCACGTTGTAATTTGGTGAATTTTACACATGGTTTCTTCGGAGGCCAATAGGAGGATTTTTTCGCATGAAAAACGGTAAAGTAAAATGGTTTAATTCTGAAAAAGGTTTCGGATTCATCGAAGCTGAAGACGGAAACGACGTATTCGTTCACTATTCTGCAATCCAAACTGAAGGTTTCAAAACTTTAGAAGAAGGTCAAGAAGTTTCTTTCGAAGTAGTTGAAGGAGCTCGTGGACCACAAGCTGCTAACGTAACTAAGAAGTAATTTGACGAAGCCATTTCAAACAGTCCGGTAGAAATACCGGACTGTTTTTTGCTTTTGTGAATGTACTTGCCTTGTCGGGAGGTAACTTACTACTTTTGGTAATTTCCTTTCCAGTTTGGCCAAATTACTTTCCGCTTTTGTTTAAATACTTTCAAAATTGGGCATTTTACTTTCCGCTTTTATCAAAACACCCTCCGCCTTTATAAAACTTTCACCAGTCCTCCTTGGATTTCCCAAACTCTTACATATAGTATTTTGCTATAATAGTAGTATTGAAATTTTGCATACGGGGTGAAATCAATGAAGTTTATCCATACAGCTGATTGGCATTTAGGAAAATTGGTACATGGCGTCTATATGACCGAGAATCAGCGCGAAGTTCTAGAGCAATTTGTGCAGGTAGTTGCTGAAGAACAGCCTGATGCCGTGGTAATTGCCGGAGATTTATATGACCGCTCTGTTCCGCCAACAGATGCCGTCGAATTATTAGACGAAATTCTTTTTAAGATTAATGTGGAACTCAATACGCCGATTGTTTCAATAGCTGGAAATCATGACAGTGCCGAACGCCTTTCGTTTGGAAGTTCATGGTACAAGCACAGCCAATTTTATTTAACCGGAAAACTAACCAATACTTTTAACCCTATCCAAATCAATGGGGTAAATTTTTATTTAGTTCCCTATGCCGAGCCGGGAGTCGTCCGCCAAATCCTTGACGACGATTCGATTCATTCCCATCATGATGCGATGAAAGCACTCATTGGCAGGATGGAGGAAACATTAAATCCGAATGAACCGAATGTATTGGTCGGACATGCTTTTGTGTTGGGCGGGAAGACGTCGGATTCTGAACGAATTTTATCTGTCGGTGGTTCCGGTTGTGTAGGGGCGGAACTGTTTGAACCATTTTCCTATACCGCTCTTGGACATCTTCATAGTCCTGACGCCATCAACCATCAAAGGGTGAAGTATTCGGGTTCACTACTAAAATATTCTTTTTCAGAGGCGAAACAAAATAAATCCATCTCCATCATTGAAATGGATGACAAAGGCCAGTTTAAGCATCGTTATCGTTCGCTAACCCCAACCCATGACATGCGGGAACTCGAAGGTCATCTGGATGAATTATTAGATCCTGGGTTTTACGAAAAACAACGTGTCCACGATTATTTGAAAATATCGTTATTGGATGAAGGTGCTTTAATTGATCCGATTAATAAATTGCGCCAAGTTTACCCGAATGTGCTGCATCTTGAACGGAAAATTGATATGACGGATATGAAGAAAAAACAATCTTACAATGCGATGCAAGGGGATAAAAAAACAGAGATTGAGTTATTTGAAGAATTTTATCATGAAATGACATCTGCTGAATTTACGGACGACAAAAAAGCGGTAATGGCTGAAGTCATTGAAAAAGTATTGAAAGAGGAGGGAGCGAAATGAAGCCAATAAAATTGACGATGCAGGCGTTTGGGCCATACGCGGGTTCTGAGACGATTGACTTTACAGAGCTTGGGAATCGGACTATGTTTGTCATTTCCGGTAAAACAGGATCGGGTAAAACGACGATTTTTGATGCGATTAGCTATGCCATCTATGGTAAAGCAAGCGGGGAAGACCGCAATGGACCGGAACTTCGCAGCCAGTTCGCCTCGGAAGATTTATTGACCGAAGTTTCACTTGATTTTTCCCTCCGAAACAAACGGTATTCAATTACCCGCTCGCCGCAGCAATTAAAGAAAAAGGAAAAAGGCGATGGCTATACTCAAATGGGCGCAAAGGCCGAGTTATATATATTAGATGAAACCGGTGAGAAAAAGCTGATTGCCACTAAAATCAGTGATGTTGAGGAAAAAATTAAAGAAATCATGCTGATTGACAGCAATCAGTTTCGCCAGATTTTGATGATTCCACAAGGTGAATTTCGTAAGCTGTTAACATCTGATAGTAAAGATAAAGAAGTCATTTTGCAGCGGCTATTCCACACACAGATATATAAATTAGTAGAAGAAAAACTGAAAAATGAAGCAATTGATTTGAAAAAATCAGTCGAGGACCAGGTTAAGGCAAGAAATGAAGCCATTCGCAGGATTCAAGCAATTACCAACGAAGAGCTGCAAGAATACGTGGAAGCGGGCAGTGAGAATGACACGATTATCTTGCCATTGTTGCTGCAGGAAATTGCCGGAATTGAAGATGCGCTTGGAAAATTGGAACAAGCCCTGGAAGAAAAAACAAAGGAACAGGACCAGAGGAAAGCTCAGCTTTTTGAGGCAGAAGCGATTCTGAAACAGCTTGAGACAAAGGAACAATTGCGGATTCGGAAAACTGGACTTGAGGCACAAGCGGAGATTTTTACCGATAAGGAACAACAAGTTGAAAAAGCCCGCAAGGCTGCGCTTTTAGCAAAGCAGGAGGAGCTTTGTCATCGTTTAAAGCGGCAGATGAATGATGCGAAAGAAGCGGTCACTTCCATTCAAAAGGAAATTGAAAAATTAGCTGTTCAAATCCAACAAAGTGAACTTAAGGTTCAGGCAGAACAAGAACGAGAAGGGGAGCGACAGTCAGCCCAGGAAGAAATCAATCGTCTTGTGCACATCAAAGAGGATGTTTATTCGTTTGCAAATCTTGATAAAGAGAAAAGACAAATTGAAAACCAGTTGAAACTGAAGCTGGAAGAACAGCAAAAAACAGAAAAAAAATTAGCTCAATTAGAGGAACAGTTCAAAGCCCTTTCTCAGCAAAAAGCAGAGATTGAAAAAGGGCAGATTGCCTTTGCTGAAAATAAAGGTCAACTGGATCGGCTCCAGGTAGAAATTGAACGACTCATGAAATATGAAACAACACTAGTATTACATCAAAAAGCAGAGAAAAATTTAAAGCTTGTAAAAGGGCGCTATGAAAATACAGCTGCCCGATATTTAGATGCAAAGACTCATCTTGAAAGCTTGGAGAGTAAGTGGGTTCATGGACAAGCTTCACTTTTGGCAGCGAAGCTTCATGAGGGAGAAGCATGTCCGGTCTGCGGCTCTCGGCATCATCCATCCCCGGCACCTTTTCATGAAGAGTCCATTCCGAATGAACAAGATTTAAAGGCAGCGAAGAGTCAGGTAAACCTATTAGATAAGGAAAAATCAAAGGACGAATCCGGTTACTATGAAAGCCTTGCAGAAGAAAAAAGGCAGCGGGAAGCATTGGAAGAAATTCTTAAGGAAATTCATCTTCACCGGGCCGATTTTACAGAAAATGATTTGCATGATGTGAAATCGGAGGTAACTCTTGAAAAGAATCGTTTAGCTCTGGTTCAGAGAAACCTTGATGAACAAATAAAACAGCTTGGACTAGTTCAAGAGAATTTAGAGAAAGCGGAATCGGGAAAAACGGCTACACAGAGTGCATTTCAACAACTTTCCAATGATGTTATGGATCTAAAGGTTCGTTATACAGCAAAGAATACAGATTTGACACGAATGATGAAAAGCATTCCGGAAAATTTGCGGACGGAGGCTGAATATGAAAAGGCTCTTGCTGCGGCGAAAAAACATCATGAGTTATTGGTTCAACAGTTTGAGGCTGCAAAGCAGCATTTGCAAACAGTAAAAGAAAGTCATACCGCTGAATCTGCGAGATTAGTTGATGCAGAAAAAATCTACGCTGTAAAAGTGGCTGAACTGGATACTGAGCGTGGCGTATTTCTAACCCAATTGTCTGAACAAGGTTTTGAAAAATGGGGAGATTATCATTCCGCAAAGCGATCGGATGGGGAAATCCATGCTATCGAAATGGAAATCCGCCGCTATCGGGAGGATTTAAGGTCTGTGACAGATCAATTTGAGCAATTACAGGAGCTATTAAAGGATGTTAAAACCCCTGATGTTGAAGGATTACGAGAGGATTTGGCAAGACTAGTTCGTGAAGTAAACAGGTTGATTGAAGAGCGGACCGATTTTATGATGAAAAAGCGTGACAACGAAGAAATTTATCAACGAATTGTCGGTCTGAATGAACAAATGAAGAAATTGGAGGAGAGGCACAAGCTGATTGGCCATCTTGCCGATATCTCGAGCGGGAAGAATACTTTCCGGGTTACCTTTGAGCGTTTTGTACTTGCCGCATTTTTAGATGATATTTTAAGAGAGGCAAATGTTCGTTTAAGGAGAATGACTTCAGGCCGTTTCCATTTAAGACGAAAAACGGACCGTTCGAAAGGCAATGTCCAAAGTGGTTTGGAATTGCTTGTCTTTGACCAATATACCGGTCAAGAACGACATGTTAAAACCTTATCCGGGGGAGAAAGCTTTAAGGCGGCTCTTTCCTTAGCACTGGGACTCGCGGATGTGGTCCAAAACTATGCCGGCGGTGTTTCATTGGAAACGATGTTTATTGATGAAGGCTTTGGTACTCTCGATCCAGAATCCCTGGATCAGGCGATTGAGGCATTGATTGATATCCAAAGCAGCGGCCGTTTGGTCGGAATCATCTCCCATGTTCCTGAGCTAAAAGAGCGGATTGATGCAAGACTCGAGGTTATTGCAGGTCAGACGGGAAGCAGAACAGAGTTTGTGTTCATGAATTAATATAGGAATTAGAAAAACACCGTAAATTTTGAACTGCCCCGTAAATGTTAGACACCAATCT
>NZ_MLYR01000038.1 GCF_001866655.1 Bacillus sp. MUM 116
TCCAAAAGCAACAAAGTTTACGAAAAGAGCCTTTGCTAAAAATCAGTATATTTATACAATAATGTTTTTACATTTGGACATTTCTATTTTACAATTAGATTAAATCCAAAGAAGAGAAAATAATGAATTTATTCATTATTTCGGTAAATCTTTATTGTTCATTGCAGGAATTTAAAATTGATGGCGGGGATTATTTCTTTTTATTGAAATCAAAAATTCCTCCCCCCCTTATTTTTTGATAAAAAAATGTGTATAATAAAGATGCTTTTGAAATACAGAAAGGAGAACCTATCTTGAACCCGGACCAGAAACGCCCTCTTACCAAACTAAATTTTACCATCGAAAACCTCTCACAAGCTGTCTTTATTGTAAATCGCCATGCAAAAACAGCTATCAACCCCAAATTTTTATACAAATTAAAACATGAAGCCTTAAAAAAATTAATTGTTGAAGGCAAGGCCAGAAAAGTGGGTCTTCATTTCTCTGAACATCCCAAAAACAGCCAGCAGCAGTCTGATGTTTTAGTTGAGTGTGGAAGGTACACTTTCCATATTCCACCAACAAAATCGGATTTTGCAGATCTTCCCCATTTAGGAAAACTGGATGAAAGGGTAAGAAATCCAAAAGCAAATCTTTCCCTTAACATTGCAAAAGCATTATTACAATCTTACACCGGAATAAAGGAAATTCAGCAGCCGTCCTCAACTACGGACAACCACCGCCGTTCCTATCAAAAACCTGTATTTAAAAAACTAGGAGAGCGATATACCAATTAAAGCCGGAGGAATCCGGCTTTTCATTATGCTTGGCCCCCCTGTAATGATAGAATTATGGTACTCGAAAAATTGGATTACGTATTAACTGGAAGGATGACCAAAATTATGGAGCATTTAATTAATCAAAGAGTTAAAGAAATTGAAATTTCCGGTATCCGAAAATTCTTTAATATGGTTTCTCATATCGAAGATTTAATATCCCTTACGATTGGACAACCAGATTTCCCCACCCCGGAACATGTAAAACAGGCTGGGATTCAGGCAATTGAGGAAAACATTACTTCCTATACACATAATGCAGGTACACTTGAATTAAGAAAAGCGGCCTGTTCCTTTATGGAGAAGAAGTATAATCTTTATTATCAGCCTGAGACGGAAATAATTGTAACAATGGGTGCGAGTGAAGCAATTGACATTGCGTTCCGGACGATTTTAACAGAAGGAACAGAAGTTATTTTGCCTGGCCCCATTTATCCAGGATATGAACCGATCATTCGAATGATAGGGGCAACACCTATTCATGTGGATGTCACAGGTAATCATTTCCGCTTTACGTTAGAAATGATAAGACCCTTTATATCCGAAAAAACACGCTGTATTGTCCTTCCATATCCATCCAATCCTACTGGGGTAAGCCTTTCTGAAGCTGAGTTAAAGGAAATTGCCGACTTTTGTAAGGAGCGGGATGTTTTTATCCTTGCAGATGAAATATACAGTGAGCTAACATACGGGGAGCCACATCGGTCAATCGCCTCATTTCTGAAAGAAAAAACGATTGTTATAAATGGTTTGTCCAAATCGCATTCCATGACAGGCTGGAGAATTGGCCTTTTATTCGCCCCGGAAGAACTTGCAAAACATATTTTAAAGGTTCATCAATATAATGTGTCCTGTGCGAATTCAATTGCCCAAAAAGCAGCGTTTGAAGCTCTTACAACGGGTATGAATGATGCCCTTCCTATGAAAAGGGAATATGAAAAAAGAAGAGAGTATGTTTTTAATCGGCTGACGGAAATGGGGCTTAATGTCGTAAAACCGGATGGAGCTTTTTATTTTTTTGTGAAAATACCAGAATCTGTCGGACTTAACAGTTTCGATTTTGCCCTTAATCTTGTGAATGAGGAAAAGGTAGCAGTCGTACCAGGAAGTGCTTTTTCAAAATATGGAGAAGGCTATTTCCGCCTATCTTTCGCCTGTTCAATGGAAACGTTGGAAAAAGGAATAGATGGCATAGAAAATTATCTTAAAGTGAGAAAATAAGAAAAAGGGATGCCCAATAGTTTGGGACATCCCCTTGCTTTTATTACCCTTTATATTCTCCGTTATTTTTAGGAGCCTTTTCTTTTTTTGCTTTATCTTTATGAATTTTGTTAGTGGCAGCTGAGCCCATTTCGTGGGCAAATTCTTCATTTAGCTTGGATGAGTCAAACCCTTTTTTGTTTTTTTGCTGGGGATCATTTTTCTTGGTCCGTTTGGCCATTTTACAATTCCTCCTATTGATAGTTCTTTTTTAGTTTCTTTGTTCAGGAGGAATTTTATTCGATATCGTTAGTTCTTCCAGTATTTATACAAGGCTTGAGTTCCGCTGTTTTCTTCACCGGTTTCGGCTAATTGTTCATAAAGAGATTTAGACAATGATAATCCCGGGGCATCCATTCCCATCTGCTCTGCTTCATCAAGGGCAATTTTCATATCCTTAATAAAATGCTTTATGTAAAATCCCGGTTCAAAATTACCTTGAAGCATCCTTGGGGCAAGATTACTTAAAGACCAGCTTCCTGCAGCACCTGCTGAAATACTTTTTAAGACATTTTCAGGACTCAATCCCGCTTTTTCAGCATAGATGATTGCTTCACATACACCAATCATATTAGAGGCAATCGCAATTTGATTACATGCCTTTGTATGCTGCCCTGCACCTGCCTCTCCTTGGTATACAATGTTCGTTCCCAGACATTCAAGGATAGGACGAACCGCTTCAAAAGCTTCACGCTCACCGCCTGCCATAATGGATAGCTTAGCTTCTTTCGCACCGACATCACCGCCTGAAACAGGGGCATCAATTGCCTGAATCCCGTTCTCCTTAGCAGCCTCATATATTTTTTTGGCTAGGCTAGGTGCCGAAGTGGTCATATCAATCAGAAAACTTCCTGCCTTCGCATGGGATATTAACCCTTCTTGGCCCAAATAGACTTCTTCAACGTCCTTCGGATATCCGACAATAGTAAAAATAACTTGAGCTTTTTCGGCAACCTCTTGCGGATTATCAGCCCATATTGCCCCTTTTTCCAAAAGATCAAAAGCCTTCTCTTGTGTTCTTGAATACACCACTAACGGAAAGCTTGCATTTAATAAATGGCCGGCCATACTCTTTCCCATTACACCAATTCCAATAAATCCGATTACCGTATTTTCTGGAGTTAACAAATTTATCCCATCCCCTCCTTAAGTTACCTTTATTTTAGCACTTAACTGGTTTTGAAAGCATTTGAAAAAGACCGAATCATTTTAAATGACCCGGCCCCTGTGCTCCATCTCCAAATTTATGCACCTTTTTATTGTGTCCACCCAAAAGAGAATTACTCTCTTATTTATTGCTCTGAAAAAAATTTATCAAATAAGTACGTCCAAAGTTTTAGAACTACTTTTTTCACAAGGCTGTGTTAAATTTGGCTGTTGATATCCGCTCCAATCAACATGGTTAAAAAATCAACAATGACCTTTAACACAGCCTTTCGCAAAAAAATCCGACTGATTGATCAGCCGGATTTTTTGATGGATTATTTTGTTGCTTCTTTTACTGCTTCGATTACTTGATCAGTAGTTTGCATATTTAAAACTTTTTGCGCGAGATTTTCCATTTCGGATTTTTTGAGGTTCCGAATTAATGAACGAGCTTTTAAAATAGAGGTTGCACTCATCGAGAATTCATCGAGACCAAGTCCTAAAAGAACCGGGATAGCCGTTTCATCTCCTGCCATTTCACCGCACATGCCTGTCCATTTTCCTTCCGCATGAGCAGCATCAATGACCATCTTAACCAATCGTAAAATAGAGGGGCTATATGGTTGATATAGATAGGATACACGCTGATTCATCCTGTCAGCGGCCATTGTATATTGAATGAGGTCATTTGTTCCGATACTAAAAAAATCAACTTCCTTAGCAAATTGATCAGCTAAAACTGCAGTTGAAGGGATTTCAACCATGATTCCAAGTTCAATCTTTTCATTAACAGTTTGTCCTTCGCTTTGAAGCTTCGCTTTTTCTTCCTCAAGGATTGCTTTTGCTTGACGGAATTCATCAAGGGTTGCGATCATTGGAAACATGATTTTTAAATTACCGTAAATGCTTGCACGAAGCAGCGCCCGTAATTGAGTTCGGAAAATCCCTTGCTCTTCAAGACATAAACGAATTGCACGGAAACCAAGGAATGGATTCAATTCCTTTGGTAATTCCAAATATGGTAATTCCTTATCGCCGCCGATATCCAAAGTCCTTACAACGATTGGCTTGCCATTCATTCCTTCTAAAACAGCTTTATACGATTCAAACTGTTCTTCCTCTGTTGGAAGCTGGTCCCTGCCCATGTAGAGGAACTCGGTTCGATAGAGACCAATTCCTTCGCCGCCATTCTCAATAACTCCTTTTAAATCATTGGGAGTTCCAATATTTGCAGCTAATTCGACATGATGACCATCAGCAGAAACGGTTTTATCATTAACCAGCTTAGCCCATTCAGCTTTTTGTGCTTCATATTCAGCTTGGATTTTACGGTATTGTTCCACAAGTTCAGGTGTCGGATTAATATGTACTTCTCCCTTTAATCCATCGACAATGATTAAATCCCCATTATTAATTTCTTCTGTAGCAGATTTGGTTCCGACCACAGCTGGGATTTCCAATGATCTTGCCATAATCGCAGAGTGAGATGTCCGTCCGCCAATGTTTGTGGTAAAGCCTTTTACAAACTTGCGGTTTAGTTGAGCAGTATCTGATGGAGTTAAATCCTCTGCAACAATTATTACTTCTTCGGCAATCATGCTTGGGTTTACCAATTGAACACCGAGCAGGTGGCAAAGAACACGCTTCGTCACATCACGAATGTCAGCAGCACGTTCCTTCATATACTCATTGTCCATTTGTTCAAACATCATTACAAACATATCTGCCGTTTCTTTTAACGCAAATTCAGCATTGACCTTTTCCGATTGAATCTTATCTTCAATCGGCCCCGTTAACTCGGGATCGCTTAGAACAAGAAGATGTGCTTCAAAGATGGCCGCCTTATCTTCCCCAAGTTCTACCTTTGCTCTGTCTCGAATGATTTCGAGCTCTGCCTTGGATTTATCCATTGCTGAACGAAATCTTTCAATCTCTGATGCAGCATTATCAATGCTGTTTTTTTCAAAAGATAAATCGGGTTCAACCAGACGGTACGCTTTTGCAATCGCGATTCCGTTTGATGCAGCAATTCCTTGTAAAAAACTCATTATTCGGCCAAACCTTCTTTTTTCAAGGTTTCTTCAATGTTTGATAGTGCAGCTTCAGAATCGTTTCCTTCAGCGGAAATCACGATATCAGCACCTTGACCGATACCTAGAGACATAACGCCCATAATCGATTTTAAATTAACTTTTTTTCCTTTATATTCTAAATTAATTTCAGAATTGAATTTACTAGCTGCTTGTACCAACAAAGTTGCCGGTCTCGCATGTATTCCTGTCTCAGCTGTTACTTTAAATTGTTTTTCTGCCATGTAAAATCAAACTCCTTTAATGTCAATGATAAAATAATAAAAATATTACTTGCCTAATAAACTTATACAATTTGCTCATTTTAGTCAACTAAACCGATAATGGATTAATGAATAAAACATGCACGGTTAAAATTAATTTTCCCTAAAATTCCATAATTATGTTGTTAAGCCAAAAGGCTAGTTTGTGAAAAATAATACAAAGGATAGAATATCATTTTCTTTTTAACTTGAACAGGATTAAATCCCCTCAAAAAAGAGAGATCGGCTCAAAATTTTTTAACCGATCTTTGTAAAATTAATTTCCGTAAACAGCACGAGGGTAGTCACTTTGCTGCTCATCAATTGGCAATACTGCATTCACCAGTGCCTGCTCTAGTTCCAGGGTGAATTTTTGTTTCTCCTGCTCTGTCCAGCCAAATTGATCGCTCATATAAGCTATAACTTGATTTTTCCACTTCTTGACGAGTTGAATATTAAACAAGATCGCACCAGTTCTCCGATTAAAGAAATCAATGGGCGTGGCTATCATTTCATAGCCGATGGCATAAACCAGCTTAGCAAATAATTCGAGTGGCAACCCGTATTTAACCGCATCCTTCTCATTCTCCTTAAGGAGTTCAAAAATGTTTTCAATATTTGAACCATAAATTTTTATTAATTGTTCAGCCTCTTCCTTTGTTAAGCCTGCGCCTTTTCCGTCATGTACCTTTCTAGCTATGAATTCTGGAAAACGGTTTGAACCGCCAACATCACCTCCAGAAATTGGCATATGTTTCGTCGTACAAGCAGGGTAGTTCTTTCTCTCTTCGGCACTAAATTTCACTGCTAGTAAATCAACAATCGTTTCCGCCATTTTCCGATATCCCGTTAATTTTCCGCCTGCAATCGTAATAAGCCCTGTATTGGATTCCCAAATTTCGTCCTTACGAGAAATTTCCGATGCTTTTTTACTTTCTTCATATATAAGCGGTCTAACTCCAGCCCAGCTGGATTCAATATCCCTTTCTGTAATTTTCACATCCGGAAACATGTAACTGATAGCTTTTAAGATATAAATGCGATCAGCTGAAGTCATATACGGATGAGCGATGTCCTTGTCATAGAAGGTATCCGTTGTTCCCACATATGCCTTTCCATCCCGAGGAATAGCAAAGACCATTCTTCCATCAGGGGTATCAAAATAAATTGCCTGCTTTAAAGGGAATCGAGACTGGTCAATCACAAGGTGAACTCCTTTTGTCAATTTTAGTACCTTTCCCTTTTTCGATTGGTCCATTTCACGGATTTGATCCACCCACGGACCCGCAGCATTTACAATCTTTTTTGCTCGCAAAGGATATTTTTCTCCTGTTAACTGGTCTTGAACCATTACACCAACAACGATTCCCTTTTCATAGATAAGATTTGTTACTTTTGTATAATTACAAGCGGTTGCTCCCTTTTCAATGGCCGCTTTCATCACTTCAATCGTTAGCCTTGCGTCATCTGTCCGATATTCAACATAATAACCCCCGCCTTTTAAGCCAGTTTTTTTAATGAGCGGTTCTTTTGCCAAAGTTTGTTCTCGTGACAGCATGCTTCTCCGTTCTGATTTTTTTACTCCTGCCAAGAAATCATAAACACGCAAGCCAATAGAGGTAGTGAATGGGCCAAATGTGCCGCCTTTGTGCATGGGAAGAAGCATCCATTCCGGTGTAGTAACATGCGGACCATTTTCATAGACAATTGCCCGTTCTTTCCCTACCTCTGCAACCATTTTAACTTCAAATTGTTTTAAATATCTTAATCCTCCATGCACTAATTTTGTGGAGCGGCTGGATGTCCCAGCTGCAAAATCCTGCATTTCAACAAGCGCAGTATTCATTCCTCTTGAAGAAGCATCAAGAGCGATACCGGCTCCCGTAATTCCACCGCCAATCACTAAAACATCAAACTTCACTGCTTTTAATTTGGATACAATTTCTTTTCGATTTAAATTTGAAAATCTCATCCTTTTTTCCTCCCGAATAAAAGCCTTATTATAATATGCTCAGAATTTTTAAGGGACAATAAAAAGAGACCACAAAAGACACTACCAGCCGGTAATGTTTTTGTGGTCTCTCCAAATTCTCCTGCCAAAATATTAACTTGTATTTATTATATCATAAATTTGTTTACCAAGATAATTTATTTAAATGCTAATGCAGCATTTACGGCTTTTTTCCAGCCAGTGTATAGGCAATTCCGGTCCTCATCGCTCATTTCCGGATTAAACTTTCGATTAATTGCCCATTGTTTTGATATTTCCTTTTGACTCTCCCAGAATCCTACTGCAAGGCCAGCCAAATAGGCGGCTCCCAATGCAGTTGTTTCATTTATCACTGGTCTTTCGACAGGTACGTTTAATAGATTACTCTGGAACTCCATTAAAAGATTATTTTTCACCGCTCCGCCATCAACACGAAGCGTTTTCAACTCAATCCCTGAATCAGCTTCCATTGCTGATAACACATCTTTTGTTTGATAAGCAAGAGATTCAAGCGTGGCACGAATAAAATGTTCCTTTGTAGTGCCCCGGGTTAATCCAAAAACAGCTCCACGGACATCGCTGTCCCAATAGGGAGTACCAAGTCCAACAAATGCCGGTACAACATAAACCCCATCTGTCGATTCCACTTTCTCTGCGTAAATCTCGCTATCCTTGGCATCTTTAATCATCCTTAAACCGTCTCTAAGCCATTGAATCGCTGAACCTGCTACAAAAATACTTCCTTCTAAGGCATATTCAACCTTCCCATTTAATCCCCATGCAATCGTTGTCAATAAACCGTGTTCAGATTTTACTGCTTTTTCCCCTGTATTCATAAGCATGAAGCAGCCTGTACCATAGGTATTTTTGGCCATTCCCTTTTCATAACATGCCTGGCCAAATAATGCTGCCTGTTGGTCACCCGCTGACCCGGCAATCGGCACCTCTTTGCCAAAAAAATGGTAATTCACTGTATTTGCATAGATTTCAGATGATGGCCGAACCTCAGGAAGCATTGATTCCGGCACACCTAATATATCCAGCAAGTCCTTATCCCATTTAAGTTCATGAATATTAAACATTAATGTACGCGATGCATTCGAGTAATCGGTCACATGTGCCTTTCCGCCTGAAAGCTTCCAAATCAGCCATGTATCAATTGTTCCGAATAGAAGCTTGCCTTGTTCTGCCTTTTCACGAGCGCCCGCTACATGATCAAGAATCCACTTTACCTTTGTTCCGGAAAAATAAGCATCGATTAATAAACCTGTTTTTTCACGAAAAAGGTTATTATAGTCCTTTGCCTTTAATTCATCACAAATTTCACTTGTTTGTCTTGATTGCCAAACAATCGCATTATACACAGGTACGCCTGTTTCTTTATCCCAAACAACAGCTGTTTCCCTTTGATTGGTTATTCCGATTCCTGCAATTTGTTCCGGTTTGGTACCCGTTTCAGATAAGACCTCGGCAATAACAGACAGGATTGATCCCCATATTTCGTTAGCATTATGCTCAACCCAGCCCGGTTTGGGAAAATATTGAGTAAATTCCTTTTGGGCAGTATGAACGATTTCCCCTTTTTTATTAAATAGGATGGCACGTGAACTAGTTGTTCCCTGATCTAATGACAAAATATACTTTTTCATGGTCTAACCCCCAATTACAGCCAGCGAATTTAAGCTGCTTTTCTTTTATATTTATTATTGGAATCTTGTTTTTTTCCTGTAACAAAAGCAAGTAATAGGACAATAAGGTTAAGGGCAATTACTTCCCAAAGTGTTCCGGTAATTTTCCCCAAAAATACTGACTTATAAAATACAACTCCAAGGCTTCCACCTAAGAGCGGTCCGACAACCGGTATCCATGCATAGTTCCAATTCGAACTTCCCTTTCCGGGAATTGGCAATAAAAAATGGGCAATTCGCGGACCAAGATCACGTGCAGGGTTAATCGCATATCCCGTTGTACCTCCTAGGGACATACCAATGACTACAATCAATAAACCAACGGCCAAAGGATTCAAACCTTCCGTAAATTTATTGGCACCAATAAATAATAAACCAAGTACAAGAATAAATGTCCCGAATATCTCACTAAAAAGATTGCCAAATGTATGCGGAATTGCCGGACTTGTAGCAAAGACGCCAAGCTTTGTTCCCGGGTCTTCTGTAACTTTCCAGTGCGGTAAGTAATGTAAATAAACCAGTACTGCTCCTAGGATTGCGCCGATCAGTTGAGCTAGAATATAACCCGGCACATCGGGCCATGGAAAATCTCCATTTATCGCAAGTGCAATCGTTACTGCGGGATTAAGATGGGCACCACTCACAGATCCTACAGCAAAAACCCCCATAGTAACGGCAAGTCCCCAAGCAAGGGTAATCACAATCCACCCTGCATTATGAGAATAGGATTTTTTTAATGAAGCCCCAGCACCTACCCCGGCACCAAGAACAATCAATATCATGGTTCCAATTAATTCGCCAAAAAATGGTGTCATTTTTTAACCTCATCCCTCTTCATTATATTCGGTTGTACATTCTGACAGAAAAAAAAAAGAGATTCACTGCGAAAAAACCAAAAAACATGGTTCTTTGCGTGAATCTCCTTGTCTCCGTCACAATTTATTAACTTGATTAAAGTATATAAACCACTGAAAGCGTTGTCAATCATTTTTTATTCTAAGGCTGCGTTAATTTGTCTGTTGATTTCAGCTTCAGGCACTTCGCTTTCGCGGGCGGTCCGGGGAGCCTCCTCGTCGCTTACGCTCCTGTGGAGTCTCCCCTGCCCCGTATTCCCGCAGGAGTCTTCGTGCCTTCCGCTCTTAATCAACAGGGTTAAAAAATCAACAATGTACTTAAAAACAGCCTATTCTAAAAAAAACTACAAGGATTTTTTACGGAAGCAAAAGTGTCCCAGAGCTCCCTTTTGGAAGTTGTAATGGCCAAAGCACCCGCATTTAGTGCATTTTTCACCTCTTCCGGTGTCCGAATAAGCCCACCTGCAAAAATTGGAATTCCAATGCGATCCTTTACTTCGGTGATCATCCAAGGCATTGCCCCTGGTAAAACCTCAATAAAATCAGGACGTGTTTTTTCAATTAATGAAAAGCTTTTTTCCAATGCATGGGAGTCAATCAGGAAAATTCTCTGTACAGCAAGGACCCCCTTCTGCTTTGCCTTTAGTATTACACTGGTTTTTGTTGAAATTAATCCAAATGGCTTAAATTCCTGGCAGATATATTCGGTAGCATACTCATCATTTTTTATACCATGTATGAGATCCACATGGTAAATCATTTTTTTCCCATGCTGTTTTGCGAGTAAATTTATATTTTTAATCTGAGCAATATGCATATCCAAAAAAACTCCAATTTCATAGGAACTTTTTAAAAACCGCTCAAATTCCTTCATATTTGTTGATGCTGGTAAAATGCTTTGATTAATCATATTTCCCTCCTTTCGTTTAACATTTGAACATGTTTTTAACAATTAGCACAATATTAACTTCTTGGGGTTTCCAAATATTGATAAAGAACATCTCCGCCCCTTTGCGCAATCCCGCGAAACTGTTTAAAATCCTTTCTTTTAACGAGAACCTGACGGAAAACCATAAAATCCACCTGATTTACATAGTACTCTGAAAGTGTTCCGGACTTTAAACGTTCTAAAATTTCGTTCACAGCATCTTCTTTCATAATATCACCCATCCTTTTAAAATATTTTATCGTAATATCATTGAAAATAAGAATTATTTGTCGAAATTTCCGAGGAAATAGTTTTTTTTTCAAACAAATTTTGTTAATTAAACCTATTATTATTTGTAATTAATTTTTTTACTAAAATTAACGTAATTGTCAAATAAAATCCTTTACGAAATTAGAAAAGTAGTGCAAACTGTTATTTAAATGGGATAGATGAGATTGTATGGCAAAGGGGAGAGACTAAATGAAAATAGCAGAAATTGGAAATATCATTGAATTCCGTGGTGGATTGCAAGGGATAGTTGAAAAGGTAAATGAGAATTCTGTCATAGTCGATCTATCATACATGGACAATTACCGTGATTTAGAATTGGATCAGCGGACTGTGGTGAACCATAAAAACTATAAGATTGTAAAAGAAAGCGCTTATTAAATTAAAATTCGGAATTAAAAAGGCAGCCCAAGGCTGCCTTTTTAACATAAATTTACGGCTGTTTTCCTATTTCGTTTGAAATCTGTTTTAAAGATTTCACTTTACCATGAGGATTCTGGTCTTGCTTTCGAACCGTCCACTCCCGCTCGTGCTGTCTTTGGGATTTGCTCATACATTTCACTCCTTTCAAATACTATTTTTTTCACTTATCCTCTCCCTTATCAGAGGAAAATGAATGAAAAATCGAGCAAATCTTTTCCACTCAATAAAATGAAGGAAAAATCTTAATTAATTCGACTCGGCAGTTGCTTCATCCATAACAGTATGAAAAATATCAGGCTTATGTAACCAAATAACGGATACAGGTATGACAATAGTTTTCCGTAATTAACCAAACTTATCACGTAAGAAACAGCAAAAATTCCTGTTATAGAAGTAATTGTCGAAACTGAAACATATTGCTTTAGCTGCCGGTCCAACCCAAACACGTTTCCGATAACAGAGGTAAAAATTTCTCCATAAATCACCAACACAAAAATCCAATAAAAAAATGGAGCAATTTGTTTCATAATGATGGCCATAGGTATTTCGTAGCTTTCAAGATTAGGAAGCATGATTAAAGTAAAATGACTTGAGAGGAGAATAAGGGTCAATGCTGCTCCTCCTAAGATTCCTCCCCACTTAATTGTCCAATCATCTTTAATTTCTGATGCAATTGGTACTAAAACCGCTTGAGCAAGGGCCAAATTCAAAGCAGTATAGGAAAATGGAGCAACGACACTTTTCCAACCATCTTCCGCATGTGGAATAAATAAAAATTGATCGATAAAATGGGGCATTTTCACAGAAAAACCCATTAGCAATAAACTAAAGCTAATCATTAAAGGTACAACAAATGAATTTACCGCAAAAAGCCCTTTCGTACCAGTCAACATAACGATAAAAGAAAGAAATATGGTTAATAGGACTCCGATATTTTTCGAAAGACCTAATTGTTCTTCAAATACGGCCCCTGCCCCTGACAGCATGACGGCACTAACCCCAAGAAGCATTACAAGCATAATGACATTGATTGCTTTGCCCGCCCATTTTCCAAATAAATACTCATTTAATTCCTGATAGGATTTTGCATTTATATGAGCTGCCATTCTCATTAATTTGGAACCTAAAACGACAAGGAGGTAGCCGCTCATTAAAATACTTATTAGTCCGAAGAAACCAAAGCGTGAAAAAAATTCAACGATTTCTCGTCCTGTAGCAAAACCAGCTCCTACGACAGTCCCGACGTAGACCGCTGCAATCTGAAAAGCTGCTGTCCAATTTCTCTTCACATCATCTCCCCCTCTATAAAACTATATGAAGGAATGGACAAACAAAGACGAGCTTTTTTTATAAGAATTATAAATGCACCTTAATCAGCCAATAACACATTAGAATGAAAAAGTTACCATAAACAAACTACTTGAAAGTCAAAAAAGGTCAGAGTATACTATGGTCATAAGGTCAAAGTTAGTCAAAGTCAAACACCTTATGAATATTTGAATGTTTAATATAGGAGGTTTTTATTTATGCTATGTCAAATGTGTAAAGAAAACCAAGCGACAGTACAATTTAACATCGCAATCAATGGTCAACGAAAAGAAATGAAGCTTTGTCATGAATGCTATGCAAAAGAAAAAAATAAAATTGGTGCAGGATTCGGTCCATCGATGAATACTTTTTCAGGCCTTCCTTTTGAAGACCTATTTTTCTCCAAAAATTCATTTGAAAATCAACAAATAAATAATCAAAGCGTTCAAAATGGTCAGCGTCCTTCCAATGGCGGCGGATTTATCGATCAATTTGGACGCAATTTAACGCAAATAGCAAAAGCTGGGCTTATTGACCCAGTTATTGGCCGTGAGGAAGAAATAAAGCGTATAATCGAAATATTAAATAGAAGAAATAAAAATAATCCGGTTTTAATTGGTGAACCTGGCGTCGGTAAAACAGCCATTGCTGAAGGTCTCGCCTTAAAAATTGTTGAAGGTCAGGTTCCTAGTAAATTAAAAAACAAAGAAGTTTACTTGCTTGACGTTGCATCATTAGTAGCAAACACAGGAATTCGCGGCCAATTTGAAGAAAGAATTAAGCAATTAATTTCAGAATTACAAGAACGAAAGAATATCATCCTGTTTATTGATGAAATCCATCTCTTAGTTGGAGCTGGATCTGCGGAAGGTTCCATGGATGCCGGGAATATTTTAAAACCAGCACTTGCCCGTGGTGAATTACAGGTAGTTGGTGCGACTACCTTAAAGGAATACCGCCAAATTGAAAAAGATTCTGCACTTGAACGACGCTTCCAGCCTGTTCAAGTTCAGGAACCAACACCTGACGCAGCAATTGAGATTTTAAAAGGGATTCAAAAGAAATATGAGGATTACCATGAAGTTTCTTATTCAGATGAAGCAATCCAGGCTTGCGTTCAATTATCACACCGCTATATCCAAGATCGATTCTTACCCGACAAAGCTATTGACTTGCTTGATGAAGCCGGGTCTAAATTAAACCTAAAGTCGGATTATAAGAGCACAGAACAGATTGAAAAACGTTTCAAAGAAATTGAAATGGAAAAAGAAAATGCTTTAAAAATTGAAAATTATGAGGCTGCAGCCACTCTTCGCGACGAGGAATCAAAACTTGAAAAGGCATTAAACCAAGCAGAAAACAGTGAAAGACCAATTGTTGACGCATCACATATCCAAGAAATTATTGAGCAAAAAACCGGCATTCCTGTCGGCAAGCTTCAAGAAGATGAACAACTTAAAATGAAGCATCTTGAAGAAAACCTAGAGTCTAAAGTGATTGGTCAGAAAAAAGCGGTAGAAAAGGTTGCGAAAGCCATAAGAAGAAGCCGTGCCGGTTTAAAATCAAAACATCGTCCAATAGGTTCCTTCCTATTCGTAGGACCAACTGGTGTTGGTAAAACGGAATTAACCAAAACACTTGCTGAAGAATTATTTGGTACAAAGGATTCAATGATTCGACTCGATATGAGTGAATATATGGAAAAACACAGTGTTTCAAAATTAATCGGTTCACCTCCAGGCTATGTGGCCCATGATGAAGCAGGCCAATTAACCGAGAAAGTACGTCGAAACCCATACAGTATCATATTATTAGATGAAATTGAAAAAGCCCATCCAGATGTACAGCATATGTTCTTGCAAATTCTTGAGGATGGACGATTAACAGATAGCCAAGGAAGAACAGTAAGCTTCAAAGATTCAGTTATTATCATGACAAGTAACGCAGGTGTCGGCTATAAACCATTTCATGTTGGTTTTGGAGCGAATGAAGCAATTAAAGAAGCATCCATCTTGGATTCTTTAGGAAGCTTCTTTAAACCAGAATTTTTAAACCGTTTCGACAGTATCATTGAATTTAACACACTAGAAAAAGAAGATATTCTCAAGATTGTTGATTTAATGATTAATGAATTAAATGAAACATTGATGGAGCAAGAAATTGAATTATCTGTAACACCAGAAGTAAAAGAAAAACTTTCCGAACTTGGTTACCACAAAGCCTTCGGTTCTCGTCCATTGCGACGGGTCATCCAAGAACAACTTGAAGATAAAATGGCAGACTTCATCCTTAATCACCCGGGTGTGAAAAAGGTTGACGCAGTAATCCAAGAAGGAGAAATCAAGGTGGTAGCTGAAACAGTTACCGTTCAATAATTCTAAGAAAAAGCGAAGCCTAAATTCCGGCTTCGCTTTTTCTTTTTATAAAGATTTATCATTAACAGAGTTCAACCATTTTTCGATTTCACCAATCACCGATTCAACGCAGCCATCTTGAAATGGCGAAATTAAATTGGCTGCTTCCACAAGTTTTGTGAAGGACATGCTCCCACCAAGCTTACAAAGATTCACATAATCTTTCCATGCTTCTTCTTGATTATCTCTTGAACGTTTCCAGAATTGGAACGCACAAATTTGTGCAAGAGTATAATCAATATAATAAAATGGTGAATTATAAATATGGCCCTGACGTTGCCAAAAGCCTCCGTTTTCTAAATACTCATTTCCATCATAATCCTTATGAGGCTGATACTTCTTCTCGATCTCACGCCACTTGAGCTTTCGTTCTTTTGGAGATGCTTGCGGATTTTCATATACCCAATGCTGAAACTCATCAACAGATACACCGTATGGCAAGAACAATAAGGCATCTCTTAAATGGGCAAATTTATATTTTTCGGTATCTTCTTTAAAGAATAGATCCATCCATGGCCAAGTGAAAAATTCCATACTCATCGAATGAATTTCAGCCGCTTCATAGGTTGGCCAATAATATTCGGGAATTTCAAAATGACGGCTGGAGTAAACTTGGAAGGCATGACCGGCTTCATGTGTGAGTACATCAATATCGCCAGAAGTACCATTAAAATTTGAAAAAATAAACGGCGCTTTATAATTTTCAATAAAGGTGCAATATCCTCCCCCGGCTTTCCCTTTTTTCGCAACAAGGTCCATCAAATTATTTTCCCGCATGAATTGGAAAAAGGCACCCGTTTCCTCCGAAAGGTCTTCGTACATCTTTTGCCCGTTGTCAATAATCCATTCCGGGCTTCCTTTTGGAAGGGCATTCCCAGTCTTAAATACAAATCCTTCATCATAATATTTTAAATGGTCAAGACCGATGCGTTCTGCTTGCCTTGTTTTGAGCTTTGTTGCAATCGGAACTATGAAATCCTTTACCTGAGCCCGGAAATTTGCGACCATTTCAGCATTGTAATCGGTCCTCATCATCCGATAATAGCCAAGCTCAACGAAGTTTTTATAACCAAGCTTCTGGGCAATTTCTGTTCTCACTTTCACAAGGTCATCATAAATACGATCAAGTTCAGCCTCATGTTCAGCTAGAAACGCAAATTTTGCCATACTGGCCCGCTTTCTCATTTCCCGATCGGTTGCCTGTGTAAACGGTTCTAATTGAGCGAGTGTTCTCTCCTCCCCTTCAAAGATAATTTTCGCTGAGGCAAGAAGCTTTGTATATTCAGTGGAAAGGCGATTTTCTTTTTGGAGTAAGGGCACAATTTCCGGTTTAAAGGTTTTCAGTTGTCCTTCAGCAAGTGCAAAAAGCTGCTTCCCCCATTTTTTTTCTAACTCTGAACGATACTTAGAATCAATAAGTGCTTGGTAAAATCGGTTCACCAAGCCTTCAATTTCAGGCTGGATCTCATCAATATAATCTTGTTCTTCCTTATAAAACTCATCATTTGTATCAACTGAATGACGAATATAACAAAGATTGAACATTGTTCCAAGATCATTTCTAAGTTTATTAACTTCCTGCATTGCTGCTGATTGTTCTTCAATTGAAGAGGAATTTTTAAAACGGTCCAGTGCAAACTGAAAGCTTTTCTTCATTTCATCTAAGTTTGGCCGTAGATATGTATAGTTTTCAAAGCTCATTTTAACAGCTCCTTTATCTTTTCATTTTGACCTTCTTGTTGTTTTCGACACTACTCAATAATATTCCTTTTTAAAAAAAATACGACCATTTGGCCGTATTAAAATTTTCCTGCTGGTAATCCAAGTTTTTTTAATAATTCGATGGCTTCCGCCTTTTCATCATCGGTTAGGCTTGACATTAGTTTGTGGATATTTTCAGCATGCACGGGAAAAATCTCTTCTATGAATTTTTTTCCTTCATCGGTAATTTGAGCATAGGTGACCCTTCTATCCTTTGGACAGGCAATCCGTTTTAACAATCCTTTTTGCTCCAGTTTATCGACTACATAAGTAATACTGCCGCTGGCAAGGAGAATTTTACTGCCGATTTGTTGCATTGGTTGATCACCTTTGTGATATAAAAGCTCGAGAACTCCGAATTCGGTTGGATTAAGACCGCTGGCCTGAATTCCTTTATTAACATGCTCATTAATCGCTTTATATGCCCTTGAAAGCACAATGAACAACTTTAAAGATTGAGAAATAGATTCATTTTCCATATAAAACTCATCCCTTTTCGTTATTAAGCAAAGCAAATCCAGATGTTTAAATTATCTCGATTTCAAAATTATTATAAAAAACATTTCAAAATATGTCAATTTACCAAATTAGTTCTATAATAAATTCCCACTATATGTATATTTTTTCACAAGAGAATTCAAAAAAGAAGGTAAAGCAGAAGGAAAAAATTTATGAGGTTAGCTGATTTTCTCTTTTATGGTTGAAGGGGAAAGTTCGTCGTTTTGACAGCAAACGATCAAGGTATTGGATAAATCGATTGCGCTATCCATGGACTGCATTAATTCGGAACAATAAAATGGATAATTCCAATTAAAAGCACCTTCACAATTAGATGGATAAATGCTTACTTTCCAATGATAATATCCTTTTGGCTGCTGAATGGTTTCTCCTTGAATACCGACCAACCAATGAGTGACTTTCGAATCGATTTGTTGGAGGTCGTACTCCTTTAAGGCCAGCATATCATTTAAGCCAATCGGGATTAAAGCCTTTTGGTAAAAATCACGATAATTCGGGGTTTGCAAAATAATCAGCCTCCCTATTCCTTGTCTAAGTATATTATATGATAATGAAAACATTTTTTTGAATAATAATGTTAAAATTTTTTGAAAATTATATGCATTCTCGATAAATTGTCAAAATAATGGACATGGTATTCGACTGCAAGTTAATGTGACCTACATCACAACATTTCAAGCCTATTCCTTTTATACTAAAAATAATCGAATTTGAAGAGGTGACTTTAATGAGTGGCTGTATGAGTGGTTTTGGCGGCATGCCTCAAGTTGAATTAAGCAAGGGATTAAAACAGCTAAAGGGAGAGCATCCCCCCTTATTAGAGCAATTAGAAGGGTTGTTTCATTTAACAAAACTAATTGAAAATGAAGAAGATATCGAACAAAATTTTAGTGCCCTAATTACAAAAGTAAAGCAATTCAAAGTAGAGCTAGAGCCCCATTCCGAACGGGAAGAAGGAGTTCTTTTCCCCATGATGGGTGTATATATAGGAACTACCTCCGGTCCAATAGCCGTGATGGAATACGAACATGATCAAGCAAAATCCAAAATAGCAGCCTTCCTGAAAAACGCGGAAAATACCGTGGGTTCAATAGAAGATAAAAAGAAGTTTACCGATTTAATCAAAAATGCGTATTTCATCTTAACCGAGCACTTCTCAAAAGAAGAAAACGTATTGTTCCCTATGGCAGAAAGAATGCTGTCAGATGATGAAAAGGAAGAACTTTATACTAAAATCCAAGAGATTAAATAAAGGATGGGGTTGCCCATCCTTTTTTATCCCTTTTGCCATTCACGAAGCTTTTTGTCCGATGGTAACAGAAGAGCCGTTAGCCCTAGTAATGGCAAGACACCAAGCCCCGTAACCATCGATTGTATGCCAATTAAATCGGCAATGTATCCAAGTCCTACAGAGCCAATCGCCCCCATACCAAATGCAAGTCCAACCGTCAATCCCGACATTAACCCAATTTTCCCCGGAACAAGCTCTTGTGCATAAACAACCGTAACAGAAAAGCTAGTCATCAAGACAAAACCAGTTAACATCAGAAGAATAAATGCAATAACAGATGGTACAAACGGAATAAGAATGGAGAAAGGTACTGTTGCCAGCATTGATAACGCAATGACAGTTTTTTTCCCAAATTTATCCGCAAGAGGACCGCCAAAAAAGGTTCCAAACGCTCCTGCCACTAAAAATGCGAATAAATAAATCTGAGACTCTTTAATCGTCATTGTATATTCTTTTATGGCAAAAAAAGCATAAAAGTTGGTCATGCCTGAAATATACCAGGACCTTGCAAAAATTAACAGCAGGATTAGCACTAATGCCTTTTTAACTCCTTTTGAAATGCCTGATTTGTTCTCAGTGCTTGCCGCCTTTTTCTTTAAATGAGCAGATGAAGTTTTTAATCTTTGATTATACCAATTTGCAATATACGCAAGTAAAACGACGGCAAGCGCGGCTACAATCGTAAACCACGAAGCCCCTATTTGTCCTAGGGGGACTAGGATAAGCGCGGTAATCAGCGGGGCAAGTGCCTGCCCTGTATTGCCCCCAACCTGATAAATCGATTGTGCAAGGCCTCGACGCGAACCAGCTGCCATATGGGCCACCCTTGACCCTTCCGGATGAAATACTGCAGATCCAAGGCCGATGAAAACGACGGATAAAACAATGAAACCAAAGCTTGAAGCCAATCCCAAACCAAGGACGCCGAATAGTGTTAAGGTGAGTCCGATTGGAAGTGCGAAGGGCATTGGCTTTTTATCCGTAAAAATGCCGACAACCGGCTGCATGACAGAGGAAACCATATTTAAAGAAAAGGCAATAATCCCGAGCTGGGTAAAAGTAAGCCCCATTGACTTTTCTAAAATTGGAAACATCGCAGGTACTACTGACTGAATCGCATCATTTAATAAATGACAAAGTCCGATGATAAAAAGAATTTTAAACATCGTGGACTCATTCGCTTTAGGGGTTTTTGCGGAAAGAATCACTTGTTGGTTCATTGTAGTCTCCTTTTTCGAAATTGATTTGAATAATTCTATCCTAATCTTACAAAATTTTAATTAAAAGTAGAATAAAAAATTTCTAGAATCGAAATAATAGTTAAATAAAAAGGTACTGACCTTTAAACTTGGGCCAGTACCTTTTCATTTACGCTAACCTAAATACAATTCCATGTCCGCCTTTTGGATATTCCCATTTAATATTTTGATATGGACAGCCGATTCGGCAGCTGCCGCATTCATGGCAGCCTTCATATCCTACCTGCATCCGTGATCCTTCCCATTTATAAACTTCAGCTGGGCAAAATATTGTACAAAGCTAACACAATTCCTATCTTTATTGGTCAATATTTGTTTTGACTACGAGTATAGGTTCATTTGGCACTTTTGGGTTTACTTTTTTATTGGCACATCTTAATGGTTAAAAATTGTTAGTGGAGCAGACTGAGTATGATTCAGTCTTTATGCAAGAAGGTAAACCACAATCCATGGTTTACCTCGTTTGTAACTATCATCTTTTTTCTATTTAGTTTTGTACTAAATCAGCGGGGGATTATGCTTCCTCGATCCATATTCCCTTAGCTTTTATTCTAAGTACTATCAATACATCACAACGAGCCATTGTGAATGATGATTTATAGACTCATTCTGATTCCGCTAACCCCTTAGGCACAATACAAAAGAGCGTTCCTGTTTATTACAGAAACGGAGCTGTTTTCGCTCGCAGATTCCATAGAGGAGTGTCGGTGAGGAAGTATTAGTGGGGGTGCATAATTAATTGATTGAAATGTTCCTATTAACCACCCGCCCCTTTTGAAACAGAAAGAAAAACCGTTAGTCATGTCTAACCGTTTAGTTACATTATGATTTTTTTCTTTAAAAAATAAACCAGCTATTTTAACTGGTTTATCATATGAAACCTTTAACAGAAATTTTTGGTCACATATTGGTCACAACAAGACCTAATAATGCTTGATATAATTGAATTTTTTGCCTTCTTCATTGGTCACGGATTGGAAACATGGAACGCATTTTTGAAGCCTTTTTATTTAAGCTAACCTAAACACAATTCCATGTCCGCCTTTTGGATATTCCCATTTAATATTTTCGTATGGGCAGCCAATCCGGCAGCTACCGCATTCATGGCAGCCTTCATAGCCTACTTGCATCCTTGTTCCTTCCCACTTATAGACTTCGGCCGGGCAAAATACTGTACAAAGCTTATCCGGGCATTGAGTCATACAAACATCATGGTCCAGAACGATTAAGTGGGATTTCGTATCACACTTAAACCTTAGAAGATATTGTTTTTCCTCAAGAGTGGCCGTTGACATTATTTCACCGCCTTCCAAACACGATAAATATCTGTAAGAACCCTGAACGTGCCTTTTTCAGCTGTAAAGCTTTTCATAATCTGCTTTTGTTTATCACGTTTCGGTGTACCATCCACTGTAAAGAAGTTACCCATTGCTTTGGTTAACATTGGTGCATATGCTTTGAAATATTGTGGGTAAGCCTCAAATGTATGAGGGGCTTCTTTATATTTCTCTAAATCCTTCATGACAAAACTATTGTTAAGAGCGTCATGATAATGATTTAAACTGGATTCGCTAAAGTCTCCGCGTTTTTTTGCCTGAACAATCGCTTCTGCAGCCAGTTGGCCAGAGTGCATGGCTAGGTTTGAACCTTCACCGTGCATTGCATTAACAAGCGAAGCTGCATCCCCAACGACTACCACACCATTTCCTGCTACCTTTTGTACGGAACGGTATCCACCTTCAGGTATAAGATGGGCCAAGTATTCCACAGACTCTCCACCTTCAATCAAAGGGTGAATAGCAGGATGTTTTTTCAATTGATCCAACAAATCATACGGTTTAATTTTTTCTTTGATCATTGCTGCAAGCGTGGTGCCAACCCCAATATTTATACTTTCTTTATTGGTGTATAGAAAAGCCGCGCCAAAGTTTCCTCTTGTCGATTCGCCAAAGATTTCAATCGCTACACCTTGATTTTCAGTAATGTTAAACCGCTCGTTAATTTTGTCTTTTGTCAGGTTAATGACTTCCATTGCACATAAGGCGACATTTTCCGGAGGATGTTCTTTCCGGAAGCCTAATTGTTTTGCTAATAAGGAGTTTACTCCGTCAGCTAATACGACTACGTCCGCATATAGTTCTCCATCCGGACGGTCTGTACGCACACCAACCACCTTTCCCTTTTCCACGATACATTCGGTTACCACTGTTTCATTTACAAGCAATGCCCCTGCTTCCACAGCTTTCTTTGCAAACCATTGGTCAAACTGTGCTCTCTGGACGGTGAAACTATTGTAAGGTTCTTCACCCCATTCCATACCTTTATAACCTATTTGTACCACTGATTCTTTGCCCAGAATCCAGTACCTGTGATCAACCACCGGCCGTTCAAGTGGGGCTTCTTTCCAAAATTCAGGAATCAGATCCCTTAATTGTTTACTGAATAAGACTCCACCCATGACATTCTTGCTGCCAGGATATTCTCCTCTTTCAAGAAGCAAAACATTCAAACCACTTCTGACACAAACGAGTGCACATGCCGAACCTGCTGGACCTGCCCCCACAATGATAACATCAAATTTTTCAGGCATAGGTCATTTCACCACCCTTTTTAACCATTTTAAATAGCTCGATTAATTTGGGCACTATTTCCATCGCGTCACCAACAATTCCATAAGTTGCTACATCAAATATGGGTGCTTTCGGGTCCTTATTGATGGCGATTATGGTATTCGAGTTTTTCATCCCAACTACGTGCTGGATGGCACCTGACACCGCTATTGCAAAGAAAACTTTAGGTGTAACCGTTTCACCCGTCTGGCCAATTTGAAGGTAATGCGGCAGCCATCCGGCTTCCACAACATCTCTTGTTCCTCCAACACTTGCACCAATCGTTTCGGCAAATTCATGAATAAGTTGAAAGTTTTTCTCGTCTCCCATCCCTTTTCCGCCGCATACAATCACGTGAGCATCCGCTAAATTCGCTTTCTTTGTGACATCATTCACAATCTGTAGTACTTTTGTACGCATATCTTCTTCTTTAAGGGTGATATGTTCTTCGATAACATTCCCTATTCTGCCTTTTACCGGCTCCAATGCTTTCATGACTTTAGGACGAACTGTTGCCATTTGCGGCCGATGTTTCTTACAAAGAATAGTGGCCATAATATTACCGCCGAAAGCTGGCCGGCTTGCTTCTAACAGACGATTATCCAAATCAATATCAAGCATGGTCGTATCTGCCGTTAAACCGGTATTTAAATCGGTCGCAACTGCGCTGGCTAAATCTTTTCCATTTGGTGTCGCGCCATAAAGAATAATTTCGGGCTTATACTTTTCGGCAAGCATGTTTACACCCTTCATATATGACTCAGTACGGTAATCCCTCAAGACAGGATGATCAATTAAATAAACCTCACCTGCACCATATTCAATAACTTTGTTTGAAAGTGATTGAATTCCTTTTCCTAATAAAAATCCTCCCAGAGGAACTTGCAGCATATCAGCCAGTTTTCTCCCGGCACCTAACAATTCCAGAGAAACCCCTTCAATTTTCCCTTCATTTTGCTCAATAAAGACCCAGACTCCCCGATATTCCTTAAGACTCATTTAAATCCCTCCTTGCAATAAAAAGATAAGGTTTATTTTGATGACTGGATGGCGAACAGATCTTTTTTCTCCATTAAGACTCCCATGAGTTGTTTCACTTGCTCATCTGCAGAGCCTTCGAGCTGTTTCACTCCGCCTTCCGGCCTCGGAGGGGTAAACATTTTTCCTACAACCGTTGGGGATCCCTTTAGACCAAGCAGTACACGCTCTACATTATCCAGATCATTGACTGTCCATACAATTGGTTCATAACGTGCTGCTTTCAACATGTTTGGCATTGGTGCATATTCGATTTCGTTAATTTCTTTATCAACCGTGAGTAGACATGGTATATCTGCCTGGATTAATTCATAGCTGCCCGATAGCTTTCTTCTTAATAAAACAGTCTTTTCATTTAAATTCATTTCCAATACTTCGATTACATTTGTAACTGGAGGGATATCCATCCTTCTTGCAATCCCGGGACCAACCTGCCCCGTATCACCATCTATAGCGTGCTTTCCACAAATAACCATATCAATAGAGAGTTCCTTGTTGATTCGTTCAAGTGCTTTTGACAATGCATAGCTGGTTGCGAGTGTATCAGCACCCGCGAATGCACGATCAGAGATTAAATAGCCACGATCAGCACCAATTTCAATACTTTTTTTAATCACCTCAGTTGCTTGTGGTGGTCCCATCGATAACACGGAAATGGTACCGCCGGTTTTCTCTTTAATCTTTACAGCTTCCTGGACAGCATGGGCATCGTAAGGGTTAAGGATGGCCGGTGCGCTGCGGCGGTCAAGTGTGTTTGTTTTGGGATTAATTTTAATAATTTTTGTATCAGGTACTTGTTTGACACAGACGACAATGTGCATATAAGACTTTCCCTCCTCCATAAAATCTGAATTGAAAGCGATTGCTATGTAGAAGATCCTGATGTACAGTTAAAATATCTTTAATATAACTATATTAAAGATTCAGATATAAACAATGATAAAAATCACATCGCTGTCTAAAATTACAAATTTTCTATTTTTATCTTAACTCTTGAAATGGATGGGATTTTATGACTGATTTTATAGTTGGAAGTGATCATTTGCCCTTTAAACGGACGGGTTGGGGGAGTTTAAATGGTAAAAATCCGCTTTGGAAACAGGATTTTAAAATGTGTCGGAAGGCCTACTTGTTGCGTTCTTTCTAATCAATTAAAAGGTGAATAAATTTAAGGCCTTCATCCTTGCAATATTAACAGGGGCGACTAAAATTGTTACTTCATTAATGGTATTTACACTCAAACGATTCTTTTTAAAAACTGAAAATCACTTTTGACCATACCAAGATTGTTTGTTTAAAGGTGAGTATTACTTCCTCGTTCTCCTTAGCATATTGACCTGCAGCTATTTGATATTTATAGATTAATTCATCTAGTTCTTGGCTATATTTGATGGTCTCTTCACTTGTAAAACCCTTTTTATTTGCACATTCCATCATAAGTTCTCTTTTTACTTTAATTTCGGCCAACATTTCTGAACAACTACTACCGTGCTTGTACAATTTCATCCTACTCCTTACTCTATCACTGCAATCTATTGAATTAGGCTACTTGATGAATTATACAAGAATTTGTCAAAAAGTAAACCATATCGCAAAAAAAGACAAAAGATTATTATTATTCTATTTTTTCGACACATTTTCTCTAGACTTGGTTTTTAATGTAAAACAAAAGCGGCCGGAACGGCCGCTTTTGTTTTAGTTTTTTATTGTTTTACTTCTTCTTTTTCATAGATTGGCACCCAGCCTGCTGTTGTCACAAAAATACGGACAGCAACTGTTTTGCGATCTTCTTCAAGTGTAAAATAGTGCCTTACATTTTCAGGAACAGAAATTAAATCACCAGGGTTTAAATGAACCTCAAAAAACTCGCCATCTTTTCCTTGGATAACGAAAACACCATGACCGCTTACGATAAATCGAACTTCATCATCTGTATGATGGTGCTCTTGCTTAAAGTTCTTTAAAAGTTCATCAAGATTTGGTGTTGCTTCAGATAATGAGATAACATCCTGTGCTTTATAGCCTCTTCTTGCTGAAATATCAGCAATTTCCTTTGCAAAAGTAGTGAGGATTTCCTCTTTTTCATCATTGCTCAGATTATATTTTTCAACTAAAGCTTGAGGTAATTTTGAAATATCCCACTGTTCATAAATAACTTCCTGACTTGAAAGGAAGCTTGCAACGTCTTGCTGATCGTGAATTTGTTCTTCTTTACTTTGAAATGTAATATATGCCATTATAAGTCTCTCCTTTTAATAAAAGTCTATGGTAATTTGTCTGTTGATTTCCGCTCCAGGCACTACGCGCACCTTAGGGCGGTCCGGGAAGCCTTCTCGTCGCTTACGCTCCTGCGGGGTCTCCCCTGCCCCTTACTCCCGCAAGAGTCTTCGTGCCTTCCTCTCCAATCAACAAGACTAAAAAATCAACAATTTCCTTTAACACAGTCTAATAAAATAGTAATTTATATAACTTTAGCTAACTGGTTTGCTTTGTGCTCTAATAGCCGTAATTGATATCGAAATAAAAACTCCGAGGCTTCAAGAATTTTCTTCGCCTCAAAGGCTGTTCTTCCCCAAACCGTAATACCATGATTTCGAATCAAAACTGCGCCCGAATCCCCTGAAACATGCTCTGCAAACTCGCTTGCAAGGGTTGGAATATGGGCATGGTTATGAATAATAGGGATTTTTAATTCTGCATCTTCTTCCCACATATCAAAGGCCTTGATAAGCTCCTGACCTTTAAATGTAACTTCCCCCTGCTCACCATACAGTTCTGAAATGACGTTATTATCAACCGTATGAACATGAAGACTGCAGCCAGCACCCGTTTTCCGATAAATTTCTACATGAAGCAAGGTTTCGGCAGACGGCTTCAAATGATTTTCATCAACGGCAAGGCCAAATTCATCAACCAGGAGAAAATCCTCATCCGTACGTTTTCGTTTATCCTTGCCGCTTGTCGTAACCAAAAATTGCAGTGGATGATCGCTAACTTTTATTGCAAGGTTTCCACTTGTGCCCATAAACCAATCTCTTTCGGCTAGTTCATCTTTTACATCGGCAAGTTCTGACCATCGTTCCTTTAACATTTTAGCTCACCCACCCCAATTCTTTTTTTATCTCCTCTATACAGTCATAAAAGGTTATAAATCCTTTGTGATTAATCCCCCACTCTACACATTTTTCCTGAAGCAAGTCTCTTGCCAGCACAAAATTTGCTTGCTTTGCAGCCTCTAAATCGGTAACGGAGTCACCAATGACGATTTTGAAATGATCTTGCCCTTTTTCCAATTGGCGAATGACGCTCGGCTTGCAGCAGCCGCAGTGATTGCTGCAAAATTCATCACATTCATGGGGCCAAAGAATTTTAATCGTTTCCCCTGAAAAATCTGATTCATTGCAATAAACTCCATCAAATAGCCCGAACTCTTCTAAAATCGGATAAAGAAAAAAGTCGATTCCACCACTGATAATGTAGAATGGGATTTTTTCATTACGCGTAAATTCAACAAATTCTTTGAAACCAGGTCGGATCTTAGCATTTTCAATTGCAAAAGCGGTAATTTCATCTTTCCAATCACTAGGTAAAAGCGAAAATAGTTTCCCTACCCCTTCGCTGATTGAAATTTGCTGGGATAAAATTTGATCCTTAATGGTTTCCCATCCTGGTGGTGCAAATTTTTTCATGATGGCAATGATATTATCACTTTCCGTAATGGTGCCGTCAAAATCACAATAAATAATAGGTTTCCTCATTAAACTGTAACCTCCGCACTCCCCCATAGTTCAAGGGCCTTTTTAAGATCTGGATACAATTTTGCACCTTCCATCAAAGATTGGCCTTTTAGATTGGTTTCAATAGCCTGCCTGAAAGCTAAGCCGCCACCTTTGGCACCATTCGGATGTCCATGAACGCCACCGCCGGCATTGATGACTGAATTCACACCAAAATCATGAATTAGCAATGGAACTAACCCTGGGTGAATCCCTGCAGAAGGAACAGGAAATGCCGGTTTAAATGTATCTTCTTTTGTAAGCTCATCAGCGATCGATAGAGCATGGGGTTTATCTAGTGCTACCGTTCCGTATGGTGACGGGAATAATGACAGGTCTGCACCCGCGTAGCGTAGAAGCTTTCCGAGTAATAGAGAATGGGAAAGTCCATATTGTGATGAGGATGTTAACGCTCCACTTACTGCAGGATGCGCCATCAATGGTAATCCAAGACAATCATCCTCTCTCAATTCCTGCAGAACATCAAGACCATAAGAGAACACATTGAATAATAATAGGTCGGCCCCAAGCTCTGCAGCCTTTCTTGCTTTGTCCTTAAGCTGTGATGTTCTGCCTGTTAAATTTACCGCATACAAGGTCCTATGACCTGTTTCTTCGTATACCGCTTGCAAGACCTTTTTACCCTCTGTAATTCTTTTTTCAAATGGAGTTAAGTCATTTTCAAAAAGAATCTCATCATCCTTTACTAGGTCAACACCGCCAAGTGCTTGCTGTTTCAACTGTTCCGATAAAAAAACTAAGTCTTTTCCTAATACTCCTTTAAAAATGCTCATCAGGAGCGGCCGATCATGGACACCTACTTTTTCACGGATACCTTCTATTCCGAACCTAGGTCCTGGAAACTGTTTTTTTAATTCTTCATCAAATTGTAAATCAAGAAGTTTAATTTTTCCGTCGAGTGAGAGTTTTCCAAAAACAGTGGTCAAAATGGCAGGTAAATCAGTTGAAAAATTAACAGTTGGATAGGCAATTCGGATGATTGATTGCTCCACTTTATCAGAATGCGAGCCTTCAATGGATATAACCCTGCCCTTATGTTTACGCAGTTGATTTTTTTCTAATTCAGGTAGATTGGTCCAAGACCCTACCGTTAATCCTAAAGCGATTTCCTCAGCTTTTTTTTCCGGATTTTTCTCCCCATTAAGGAGGTATGTAGCAATAATTTCAGTCATGTTGTACAACTTCCTTTCGGTGTAAAATGAAATTAAATAAAAAACCTCTTCGAAAAGAAGAGGTTAGCATTCGAAACTAACATCTTCTCATCTGTCAGCTCTTTGCTGCAAGAATTAGCACCGTGCTTACGATTTTGGGTAAGTCGGTTGCCGGGCTTCATCGGGCTGGTCCCTCCGCCTGCTCTTGATAAGAAAACATTCGTAATATTAATTTTTTCACATTGAGTTCATAAAAGATTATCCCAAGAAAAAAAAAGACTGTCAACTATTTTTTGAAAATTCCCAAGGAACTTATTCTTCTGATAGCTTCTTTAAGCCGTTCCTCGTCCGTTAATAAACCTACCCGAACATACCCCTCACCAAAGTTGCCAAAGCCAATTCCAGGTGCAACCATGATATGAGCTTCATCGAGTAGGAGATTGGCGAATTCTTCAGAAGTTAATCCGCTTGGAACCTTCAGCCAGGCAAAAAAGGAGCCTTTTGGAGCCGTTACCTCCCAGCCAATGGTTCGAAGTCCGTCAATTAAAACATTCCTTCTTCGTTCATAAAGGCGGTTTTGCTCCAATACACAATCCTGCGGTCCTGTTAATGCTTCGGCTGCTGCCTCTTGAATGGCACCAAACAAACTGACATATAAATGGTCCTGCAAAAGTTCGATGGCCGAAATGACACTTTGATTTCCTACAGCAAAGCCAACGCGCCAACCGGCCATATTATATGTTTTAGACAATGTATAGATTTCGATTCCAACTTCTTTTGCTCCCTCAACCTGCAAGAAGCTTAAAGGCTTTTGACCGTCAAAACCGATAGCACCATAAGCAAAATCATGGACAACGCATAGATTATTTTGCTTTGCCAGCTTAACAGTGTCTGTAAAAAACTTCTCTGTTGCCACTGCCCCTGTGGGATTATTTGGGTAATTAAGGAACATCAGTTTCGATTTCGTTAATACCTCTTGTGATAGTTCAGCATAATCAGGTAAGAAATGATTTTCTTCTCTTAATGGCATGGTAACCATTTCAGCCTGGGCAAGCGCTACACCTGACCAATAATCAGGATATCCAGGATCTGGTACCAGGATCGTATCACCAGGATTTAATAGACACATAGGGATTTCAACTAAACCCGCTTTCCCGCCAAATAAAATGGCTATTTCTTTATCAGGGTCAACGGACACGCCATATTCCCTTTGATAGAAATCGGCAGCCGCTTGCTTTAAATATCGATAACCTTGAAATGGAGAATATTTATGATTCAATGGTTTCTCTGCTGCTTCCTGTAATTTCTCCACAATATGTTTAGGGGTAGGCTGATCAGGATTGCCCTGCCCTAAATTAATCACATCATGACCTGCTTTAATATATTGCCCCACTTTTTTTACTAATGACGCAAAAAATTGTTTTGGAAGGATTTCTAAAAGGTTTGATGGCGGAAATGTATTCAAATGTTTTCACCTTCTTAAAGTAAAATCAATATTGAAATTCTAGTCACAAATGATATAACTTTTATAACGGCTTGTAAAGTAAAAATTCCGAATAACAAAATGGAGTGAAATTTCTTGAAATTAAAAATTTCTTGTCTGCAAATGGATATTGCCTTTGGAGATCCAAATAAAAATTTTCAAACAGCTGATAAACTAATTCAACAAGCAATTGCCGAAAATCCTGATATAATCGTTCTTCCTGAACTATGGACAACAGGTTATGATTTAACCCGCCTTGATGAAATTGCTGATAAGGGCGCTTGTGAGTCAATCGACTTCCTTAAGAATGCAGCCAAAAAATATAAAGTGAATTTTGTTGGAGGTTCGGTTGCAAACCGTGGGGAAAATGGGGTAAAAAACACTTTGCTCATCATCAACAAGGATGGAACGCTTGTGCACCAGTATAGTAAATTACATCTTTTCAAATTGATGGACGAACATCTTTATTTAAAATCAGGCAACGAAAAAGGATTATTTGAACTGGAGGAGCGCTCATTCGCCGGTATGATTTGCTATGATATTCGCTTCCCAGAGTGGATTCGCACCCATACTGCCCAAGGAGCAGAAGCATTATTTGTTGTCGCTGAATGGCCGGCACCCCGCCTTTACCATTGGCGCACATTATTGATTGCCAGGGCAATTGAGAATCAATGTTTCGTCATTGCCTGCAACCGTGCCGGCAGTGATTTCAACAATCAATTTGCCGGACACTCGATGATTATTGACCCATGGGGTGAGATTATAACTGAAGCTGGAAACGATGAAGAAATCTTATCTGCTGAAATAGAATTGGATCGTGTCAATGAAATTCGCAAGCAGATTCCGATTTTTGAAGATAGAAAGCCTGAATTTTATAAATAAAAAATATTGACACTATTATTATACTACTGCTATTATTTTTAACAGATTGAAAAGAATGAAAATTTAATTTTCTCTTATCACGAGCAGGCTGAGGGATTTGGCCCTTTGAAGCCCAGCAACCGACCGTAATTCCATTGCAAAATGGGGCGCATCCAGCGCCGGGATTTATTCCCTCTAAGGCACGGTGCTAATTCCAACAGAAAGAAATCTTTCTGAGAGATAAGAGGTGTAAAGAACAACTGTCCTTTAGCCTCTTTCAAATGAGAAAGAGGCTTTTTTCATTTTGGCTAGAAAAGCGTAAGCGCCTTGACCAGCCTCAGGCATAGCGTAAGACGAGCCGACGAGAAGGTTGCTCATTAACCTTCTTGGCGGATCGGCTTACGACCTCGAGGGGCGTGGCTGCTTGCGCTAGACAATTCTCGAAGTCGAAAACTTATACTTTCTTAATCTTTAAGAAAAAAGCCTCTCTAAAATCTAGGAGGAAAAAATTATGAGCATTATAAAACTAGAAACTTACCAGCCATTAACAGAAACCACTGCCATTCAGCTAGCAAAAGAGCTAGAAATATTTAATGAGCAATCCCAATTATCGTGTAAGGAGATTGGCGATGGAAATTTAAATCTAGTTTTTCATCTCGTAGAAGAAAAAGGCGGAAAAAGTATTATAATTAAACAAGCTCTTCCTTATGCGAAAGTTGTTGGAGAAAGCTGGCCATTAACAATTAAAAGAGCACAAATCGAAGCGGATGCATTAAAAATATTTGGTCAACTGGCTCCTGCCTATGTACCTGAAGTTTATTATACGAATGATATTTTAGCCATAACGGTGATGGAAGACCTTTCTAATCTTTCGATTGTCAGAACCGGATTTATTAACGGAGAAATCTATCCGTTGATTTCAAAACATTTAGGTGAATATCTGGCAAAAACATTGTTTTATACTTCCGATTATGCTTTGGGACCTGAAGCGAAAAAGGAACAGGTCAAAAAATTTATTAACCCGGAACTTTGCAATATAACAGAGAACCTTATCTTTACTGATCCTTATTATGACGCTGAAACAAATGAATTCGAAGAAGGCTTACGGGGCGATGTAGAATCGCTATGGAATGATGACGAGTTAATCTTTCATGTTTCCTTATTGAAAAAAAGCTTTTTAACTGAAGCAGAAGTTCTTCTTCATGGTGATTTGCATACAGGAAGCATGTTTGCAAATAACGAAGAAACAAAAGTGATTGATCCGGAATTTGCTTATTATGGACCGGCCGGGTTTGATATTGGCCAGGTTTTTGCAAACCTTCTTTTCCAAGTAATTGTAAATAAAGAAAACCGGGATTTATTTATAAACCATGTTGAAACAGTGTGGAATGTGTTTAATGAAGAATTCAGCCGCCTTTGGGAAGCAGAAAGTAAAGAGAAATTAGTAAATACAAAAGTATTTTTGAATCATGTTATTTCAAAATATTTCGAAGATTCCCTCGGCTTTGCCGGCTGTGAATTAATTAGAAGAACAATTGGACTAGCCCATGTGGCCGATTTGGATCGTATTGAAGATGAGAATGTGAGATTGGCCGCAAAAAGAAAAACATTAGAATTAGGGAAACTTCTCATTAAACAACGAAAAGAACTAAAAGGATTATCCGAATTTATCAACGTAGTTAACTCAACACTATGATTAAAAAAGCAATCCGACCGGATTGCTTTTTTTACTCGAATTCTGCCCACATTTCTTTTGGGTTGAGTTCTATTAAGAATTTTGCATAAGTGGAAGAGTGATATGAAAAGTCGCGCCCTTCCCGATTTCGCTTTCAATTTGAATTGTCCCCTGATGCTCTTCAATAATACGGTAACTAACCATTAAACCCAAACCGGTTCCCTGTTCTTTGGTTGTATAAAAGGGTTCACCCAATTTTTTTATTTTTTCTTCCGGAATGCCAATTCCTTCATCTCGAATCGAAATTCGAATTTGATTCGTTTCTGTAAGGCTAATTTTAATTAAAATACAACCACCGTCCGGCATTACTTCTATTGCATTTTTAATTATATTGATAAAAACTTTTTTTAATTGATTCGGTTCACAAAAAATAAGGGGAAGGTTGTCCTCATAAACGGTTATGAATTGGACATTATGTAAGACCGCTTGGGCATTTAAAAGGTCGACCGTTTCCTTCATAATCTGTTTAATATCCTTTTCCTGATATCGAATCGCCTGCGGCTTGGCTAAAATCAAAAATTCATTAATAATGGAGTCAATACGCTGCAGTTCTGAAGTGATCACATGATAATACATTTCATGTTCTGATTTAATACTGCTCTCAAGCAATTGAATAAATCCCTTCAAGGCTGTCATTGGGTTTCGAATTTCATGCGCAATTCCTGCGGCAAGTTCGCCTATAACATTTAACGTATCCGATTTACGGAGTTGCTCTTGTATTTCCATTTTTTCAGTCACATCTTTAATGACCGTAAAATTTAATCCTTCAATATCCGATTTTGATGAACAATCAAAATATCTTTTTTGCCCCTCATCTGTTTCAATTATAATCGTCGAAGAATGGTTTCCCTTTTCCAGGACTTGTTCAACGTGTTTAATAATATCTTGTTTAATTTCTTTTTGGCTGAATAATCCAAAAAGATACTTACCAATCAGTCGTTCTTTAGGAAGACCAAATATTTCTTCGGTACTGTGATTAAGGTCGACAATCTGATATTGATTATTCCATAAAAGTAGTCCATCAATCGAATCCTCAAAAATTCTTCTAAATTTCCGTTCGCTTTTCCTTAATTTCTTAAAATCTTCAAGAAATTGATTATTTGGGGTAATCCTTTTCCCAACGTGGGTTTGATTCTTCTCCTTTTTTTGTATATTCCCCTCTTCATTTAAAGGTAAAATGTCTTTTTGCTGAACATGCTTTTCCACGTATCGCCACCCCACGACTTCCAAAGTTGCTCCAATCACTATATAATAAATTTATATATTCTACATTATAAAGCAAAACTCCTTTACTGTACTCCCAATCTTCGATAAAAAAAGACAAAACGCATAGCGCTTTGCCTCTTTTGAACACATTAATAATTTTAGACTTTGAGAATTGTCCAGCTCCAGCTCCCAGCGACTAGTGTACTTCGCTAAACGGTCGCTTCCGCTTTTCTTTATAACAATGGATTTTCATGTTTTGCTTTGAGCCGCTGCCATCTCTTTTCTACTTCCGCTTCAAATTCTTCTAAAATAGGTTTGTTTTCATCTTTTAATAGATGCTTTGTTTTTCCCATATACTTAAGCCAATCAGCAAGTGGAATGCGTTTGTTCTTTTCTTCAGGATTATAAGTAATAGCGGTTATCCCTTGTTCTATTTCATAAAGCGGGAAGAAACAGGAATTCACAGCTGCTTCTACAATGGTTGTCCCGTAGCGATCATCCGACTTCCAGTTTAATGGACAGGTAATCAGGATTTTTCCATAAACAGTCCCTACGTTTTGGGCATACCACTGAGCTTTTGCTCCCTTTTTAATCAAATCTTGCGGGAAGGACTCTGAGCCTGTAAACACATATGGAATATTCGTTGCAGCCATGATTTGGGCAGTATCCTTGTGATGGAAGGCTTTTCCGCGCTGGGCTTTACCTACTCCGGATGTGCTGGTCATATGGCCTAAAGGAGTAGAATAAGACATCTGTGAACCAGTATTCATATAACCTTCATTATCATATTCGAGCATAATCAGCTTATGACCGCGAAGGGCGGTTCCAATTGCAGAGCCCATTCCAATGTCCATACCCCCGTCACCGGTAATCATCACAAATGTGGCATCATCCGAAACTTGAATTTCCCCGCGGCGCTTCAATTCCATAAATGCCTCAACCGTTCCCGAAAGCGTAGCCGCTCCGTTTTGGAACAAGTTGTGCATCATCGTTTGTTTGTGTGAACTATACGGGTAAGCGGTCGTTGTAACGTAGGCACAGCCAGTTTGGAAAAGGGTGACAATATCTCCTTCAATTCCTTTAAAGAATAGTTCAAGCCCTGCGAAAATTCCACAGCCCGGACAAGCACCGTGACCTGAGGCAATTCGTTTTGGTTTACCAGTTAAAGCTCGAAGCGGTGGAATCTTCACTTTTAATTTATTTGTTTCCTCATCCATTTTCACTTCAATTAAATCCGATTTATAGACATCCCCATGCTGCGGTGTAATAACCGGCTTTAGAATCTTTTCAGGATCTCCCGGAACATGGCCATAGTAATCAAATGGCTTTTCAGCATAGCCTTTTTCCATCGCCTCAATGGTTAAATGAAAAAACTCTTGCGCGTCGCTGGCATAGAAATCTTTCCCGCCAAGACCAAAAACACGGCTTAATACAATCGTTTGGTTGGCTTTATCATCCTGAAGGGCAGATTTCACTTCATGTGTTAAGCTTGGCCCATGTGCACCGTAGGAATCGGCACGTTCTCCAACTAGTAAGGCTTTCACATTCTTTAATGCTTCTCGAATTTCTTTCGCCGGGAATGGTCGTATGATATTCGGGCTGATCACCCCGGCTTTAATCCCTTTTATCCTCAATTGGTCTACTACATCCTTGGCCGATTCTGCTGCTGAGTTCAATAGAAATAAAGCAACCTCAGCATCTTCCATTTTATATAAATCAAGAACAGGATATTCTCTTCCAGATAGTTTTGCATATTCTACCGCAACTTCTTTAAAAACTTCCTCGGCATTGTACAATGCATCGGATTGCTGGAAGTGATTATTCATTAAATCCTGTCCATTCATATGGGCTCCAATGGCAACCGGTTTTTGCGGATCTCTGACAAAATTGTAATTAGTTGGACATTCGCCGACAAATTGCTGTACAACACGACGGTCTTTAAAATATTCTACTCTGCGTTTTTGATGGGAAGTAAAGAATCCATCATAAGCAACAATAACCGGAAGGCGGACTTTAGAATGTTCTGCAATTTTAAGCGCCATGATATTCATATCGTAAACTGCTTGCGGAGTTTTGGCTGTTAAAATAACCCAGCCCATATTCAACCCATAATAAAGATCAGAATGATCTCCTCTAATATCAAGCGGACCGCTGACGGCACGGGTAACAAGATTCATAACCATTGGAAATCGTGTACCGGCCTGGACCGGAAGCTGTTCAATCATATAAAGAAAACCATTTGCACTAGTTGCGTTAAATACCCTTGCACCTGTCGCAGCTGCGCCATAACAAATCCCAGCTGACCCATGCTCGCCATCTGCAGGAATCAATTTTATATCATGTTCGCCTCGAGTTTTCATTTGGTCTAAAAATTGCGCTACTTCGGTTGAAGGTGTAATTGGGAAATATCCCATAATATGATAGTTAATTTGAGCGGCCGCCATCGCCGCCATTTCATTTCCGGATTCAAAGGTTGAAATTTGTTCAGCAATCGGATTTGTCAATAATTTATCTTCAAGAATCGCCATTAGTAAATCCCCCCTGCTACATATGGAAAGTTTTGCTTCGTGCTGTTGGTATCTGCATAGCCACTCATTTCTCGAAGGTCACCCAAGGCATCTGTCGGACATGCTTCCACACATTTTAGGCAGCCCTTACAATACTGATAGTCAATTCCTTTCAGGAACATTTGCTTTCTTCCCCGCTTATCTTCTCCCTCTTCCCATACAAAGCAAAAATCCGGGCAAACATTGTCACATGCTGCACAGTTAATACATTTTTCCTGTTGAAACTCAGGAAGAAACCCTTGTCTGGAGCCGCTTAAATCCTTTAAAATACTATTTCCTTGAGCAATAATCGCTCCACCAATTTCTTGAGTCAAATATCCCAATAGCGGCTTAGGGCGGGTAAATGCCCTTCCCACTGCCCCAAACGGGACTTGATAGGTTTTGAATTGGACTTCTTCGTAACCGCGATTAAAGGTACGGATATTTGGTTCTACAAGATGTGGATATTTTTTTTCAAATGTTTTACTTATTACATTTCGCATTGACTCCGGATCTAGGAAATCACAAATTCGATAGAGCGCTCCAAGCATTGCTGTATTGACTTTTGTCTTTTCCTCAACGGCAATGGTTAGTGCATCAACGATGGCAATCGTACCATACTCAAGCTTTAAATCTTTTTTAACATCATCAAAATCTCTTGCTGTGTTTACTAATACGATTCCATCAGCATTAAAGCCACTGACAACATTAATTGTTTTATATAATGCCTCATGAAAAACACCCACAACATGTGGCTGTTCAATCGGACTATGATCCCTGATTTCAATTTCAGGCTCGCAAAAACGGATAAAGCTTTTCACTGGAGAACCCTTTTTCTCAGAGCCGTAGGATGAAAAGTTGGAGCCATTTAAGCCAAGGCCCAAAACTCCAGCCTCAGCAAGCATTTTCCCCGCCAAATTTGCCCCTAATCCCCCAATGGATTCCAAACGGATCTCAAAAAATCCTAATTCATTTTTCTTTGGTAATACCGACATCGTATCCCCTCCTGATATACGAAAGACATCTTATGCCTTTTATAAAGGCTCTTTTCGTAAACTTTGTTTGCTTTTGGACTCTAATAAGGGTCATTTACTAAATTTCTAGGCAATTT
>NZ_MLYR01000039.1 GCF_001866655.1 Bacillus sp. MUM 116
GTTAGATTGGTGTCTAACATTTACGGGGCAGTTCATTGTACGGTGTTCATTCTTTTTCATAATCTTTATAAAGCTTAATAATTTTTAGGGTAAAAACCGGAAAGGCATAGTTCTCCGTATCATCTAACGAAACAAATTTCCACTCGGTGTTTTCAATGAAATCCGATGAAATTTTTCCAGTATAAACTTTAATGTTCCAGATTAAATGGGAAAAAACATGTTCGACTTGACCAATCATCCTATCCATAGCAACATTTAACTTTAAATCTTTTTCGAATAGGCGGGCGATTTCATCTCGATTGTTCTGTATTGGATGATTAATTTCTAAATTAGGAAATTCCCATAAATTAGCTAGCAGCCCTGTTTCCGGCCGTTTATGAATAAGTAAATCTCCTTTTTCGTTTGAAAGAACGACAGCAGCAAGCTGTACCTCACGCTGTTTATTTTTCTGGGTTTTAATTGGGAGTACATTTTGTACCCCTTCATCAAACGCATGGCAATGTTCACGCACAGGACAAAGTAAGCACGATGGCGAGGTAGGGGTACAGATTAATGCACCTAATTCCATTAATGCCTGATTAAATGCTGACGGATCCTCATGTGAAATCAGCTCTCTTACCGCTTGTTCAAAAACCTTTCTTGAAGATGGCTTTGCAATATCTTCCCAAATCGAAAGAATTCTTGATAAAACCCGCATTACATTTCCATCAACCGCCGGTTCGGGAATTCCATAAGCTATGCTTAAAATGGCTCCAGCGGTATAGGGACCAACCCCTTTAAGATTGGAAATTTCCTTCGGGGAACTTGGGACAACTCCATTATATTTTTCTTTTACTTCTTTAACTGCAGAATGTAAATTCCTAACTCTGGAATAATATCCGAGCCCTTCCCAAGCCTTCAAAACCTTATCCCCATTCGCCTCTGCCAGGTCTTCAATTGTTGGAAACCATTCGATAAAACGTAAAAAATAAGGTATAACTGTATCCACTCTGGTTTGTTGGAGCATGATTTCTGATACCCATACTTTATATGGGTCTTGATCCTTTCTCCACGGCAGGTCACGCTGCTCATTTTTAAACCATGTGATTAAGTCATCTTGAAATTCTTGTATATTTATTTCCATTAAATTATTTAGATCATTTTTCATTACATTTGGGCCTCCAACTTGTTAAACACTACAAAATGAGGGAATATAATAGTATGCATTGTATAACGATAATCCATATTGGCTCTCTTGACAAGAATTGATTTTTTAAAGGAGGAACTTCCTTTTGGATACTGGAACTCATGTTGTTATGGGGATTGCTCTTGGAGGTTTGGCAACCCTTGATCCTGTAGTGGCAAGCAGTCATGCCGCTACATCAAGTGTTTTAATTGCTGTGATCGCAGGTTCGCAAATCCCTGATATTGATACGGTATTAAAGTTAAGGAACAATGCAATTTATATTCGTAATCATCGCGGTGTTACCCATTCCATACCAGCAGTCATTTTATGGCCGCTCGTTCTTTTAGCAGTGATTTACCCATTTTTCCCAACCGTTAATCTGCTGCATTTATGGGCATGGACATTTTTTGCTGTATTTCTTCATGTATTTGTTGATATTTTTAATGCCTATGGAACCCAGGCACTTCGGCCATTTTCAAATAAATGGGTGGCGTTAGGTGTGATTAATACTTTTGATCCCTACATTTTTGCCATTCATGTTATCGGAATTTTTATTTGGGTTTTTGGAGCAAACCCTGGTTATACTTTTTTAACCATGTATTTGGTCATTATCGGCTATTACTTTATGCGGTTTTACGTTCGAAATAAAGTGTTGGCGGAGGTCAGAAGAATCATACCGGACGCAACGGAAATCATTATTGCCCCGACCATGAAATTTCATCAGTGGCGGATTGCGGCAATGAACGAAAAACAATTCTTTGTCGGTAAAGCTATTAAGGATAAAGTAGAGATTTTGGATTTATTTAATAGGATTCCTGTTCCTGAAACACCGGTAATTGATGCCGCTAAAAAAGACAAAAACCTGTCAGCGTTCTTATCCTTCTCACCTGTTTACCGTTGGGAAGTAGATGAATACGATGATTTCTATGAGGTAAGATTTATCGATCTTCGCTATCGGAGCAATGGTCACTATCCTTTCGTCGCGGTGGTCCAATTGGATTGCGACCTTAACCGTATCAGTTCCTACACCGGATGGGTCTTTAGCGAAAAGAAATTGCGGAAAAAGTTGAGTATTATACCCAGTTAAAAAAAGCGGTGACATTATTATGTCATCGCTTTTTATTTAAAAAGTCCTTATATTTTGGATTCGTTGCAATAAAATCGTGGAGCCTGTCTCCATAATTTTCAATCCATTGCCGAACAATCCGCTCTGTCATTTCACTGCCGAGATAGTCTCTTCCTGCCTTTGCGGCGGTTGTCTCAAAGTCATCCGACAATAACTCAATCCATGTTCGAGCTTCATCATAGGTTAGTTGGTTATTTTTAGACATTAAATATTCGGTAAGGTGCTCTTGATACTCGTTCATTTATTCACTCCTTTGCCATTTTCTTATAACATAACCGAATGGAACTAAGCAAATAATATAGTTACGTGGTAAGCATTGATCTTTTGATACTTTGCTTTTCACGATTTCTCATTCCTTTATATGGAGGTATAGCATGAGAAACAAAGCGACCAAATTCCCAAATCAAAATAACAATAAGTTAGAGGGAGAACCAAGAGCAAAAGCAGAGTATGCTTCAAAAAGAGCAGATGGTACCACTAATACGCATCCACAAGAGCGTATGCGGGCTTCTGGTCAACGCGAAAATGATACACCTAAATTTTAACTTAGGGAGGCATTAATATGGGAAACCAGAAATTTTTTCAAAATAAGCCATTTTCAACTCCATGGGCTAGCGCGAAGCACCAACATTCTCAGATAAATGGCGAAAGCAAACTTACCCAAGACCTCATCATTTTAAAGCGCCAAACCAGAAAGCAATCTTAGAAAATATTCAAACCAGAGATTCGTTCTCTGGTTTGTGTTTTATTTTAACCACTTTAACATAGAAATCGGCACAGCCTCTTCTTTTCCTTCACCTTTAAGACGGTATCCCCAGGCAAAAACCCCGTTTAAATAATCAATTTTAAAGTATTGTCCAGGGTCTCCTTCAAGCTCATAAATTTCACCCGGTTCAAAGGAAGTCGGATCAACTAAATAGGCACGGGCCATCAGCACTTTTCTTTCGAGAACCGCAAACTCATTTACCATTCCCATTTGTTCCGCTTTTCGTGCTTTCTCCTGAAGAGCCGCTATTTCTTGGCGTAATTCATGTTCGCTCAATTCACTGTATCGTTTCTCCTGGTGCATGTAAATCCACTCCCAAAGTTTCGTTAATCACCAACTTTAAGTATAATTATTTTTATTAAATTAATAAAGGAGTTTGGCGCATGAAAACCATAATTGTTACCGGGGCCGGTTCCGGGTTGGGCAAGGAATTAGCCTTGTTACTGTCGCAGCAAAATTATCATCTGCTCTTAACGGGTAGAAACGAATCAAAATTAGTAAACACAAAAAAAGAAATTGAAGCTGCCGGCGGGAGTGCAGATTTTCTCCAGTTGGATATTCGGCATGCTGAAGAAGTATCAAAAAGAGTGGATGAAATGATCGGGACTTATGAAATTTATGGTTTAGTTAATAATGCAGGAGTTGGACATTTCGGCCCTTTTCCTGAATTCACAGAACAAGAAATTACGGACATCCTTAGTACAAATGTCCTCGGGACCATCCTTATGACCAAAAACATTTTACCCCGCTTGATTAAACAGGGTGAAGGGAAAATCATCAATATTATCTCGACAGCGGGACTCCGCGGCAAGGTAAATGAAGCCGTATATGTTGCAAGTAAATTTGCGGTACGTGGCTTTACGGAAAGTCTTCAAAAAGAATTTGAGGGCAGCAAGATTCATTTTACTGCTGTTTATATGGGAGGAATGGATACCCCGTTCTGGAACGATAGCAGCCATGTAAAGGATCCATCCCGTTTTCGCTCGCCAAAAGAAGTGGCCGAAATCATCATTGAACAAATGGATCAGGATTCGATTATTATAGAAAGCAAAAAATCATGACAGTTTTGTCATGATTCTTCTTTTTCAGCTAAAAACTTTTCAATCAAATCCATCGAAAAGCCTTTACGATATAAAGCTTGCTTCATTTTTTGTTGATACTCAAAACCATCAAGATGATGGTTTTTGCGATAAATTTTTTCCCCCTGATACCTGATAGCCTCCATTTCAGCATCCGTATCCTTATCAAGTTCGCTCTCATTAACAGCTATTTGAATGATGCCGAAGGGATATCCTTTTCGAAGCAGCATGGCTTCAAGCTTTTGCTTTACAATCCGCTCAGAATCCTTTGTATTCTTTTCGAAAAACTTTTTCGCAAGGGTCGAGGCTTTTTCAATCTGCAGGTCATAGGGGAAATCTTGAAGGGCTTGTCTTGCAAAACCTTCTTTTATTCCTTTTTCTTTTAATTCTAACCAAATTAGGTCAGGCCCTTTGTCTGTTGTATTTACTTGGGTTCTGACAAATGCATAAGCATATTCTTCGTCATTAATATATTTTTGTGCCGCTAATTTATGAAGAACCTCGTTTATAATGGGCTCATTGATTTCTTTTTGGGTTAAATAATCTCTTATTTCTTTTTCAGAACGTATTCTTTTCGCTAAATATTGAATCGCTTGATGATACGCTTTACGAATATCGTCCTGGTATTGAATTTCAAGAAACGAAAAATCATCAAGTTCCAAACCTTTTTTTAACTGAAATTTAATTAAGACATCACTATCAACGCTAAAGGCGAATTCTTCACCTTTCCCGTAATCCATAAATACATTATAACGGTCCTGATTTTTCTGTTGCGTGGTGATTTTCGTGATTATAGCCATTTCGTTCACCTCAACACTACTTTACCATGTTTTACATGAATTATTGTAAAGAAATGAAAATAAACCGTATCAATCTTTTCTTTAAAGGTAAAAATGGGAATAAGTACATAAAGTGCTTAACATTATCCACTAAGCTTAATGACGATTAGCAAAATATGTTGAAAGGAATGAGCAGAAATGGCGGAAAAAAAGAAGAAGGATAAGGATCGGGGAAAATATTCCTTAACCAGTATGCAGGAAGTAAATTATCAAAGAGAATTTAAAATGGCAGACCGCGCCGGCGGATTTTCTGATCGAAAGACAAAGCTATAAGAAAAGCGGAAGCGCCTTGCTCAGCCTCAGGCATAGCACAAGACAAGCCGGCCGAAAGGTTGTTCTTTAATCTTTTGGACGGATTGGCTTGTGACCTAAAGGGGCAGGACGCTTGCGCTGGACAATTCTCGAAGCCAAATGTTAAATTTCCCTATTCATGATGCATTTTCCATTCATGGACCATTCTTTATTGTAAAAACTATTATAGAACCCAAGTTGGTTCCTAGTTGTTAACAATGAAAGGGGTTTTGGTAATGGGTCGTTCACGTGGGCATGGATCTCGTGATAAAAATAAAGCATCACTTCCACAAGTGCCAAAAAATCTTAAATCAGATGGAATCGATGTAGAATATTCTGCTGAATTAGCCGATCAGGCAGATTTGGAGGCACAAGCACGAGCAAATGCTGCTAACCAGCGTATAAATACCAATAATACAAATAGAAACAAATAAACTCTATTAAAAGAGAAGCAGGCTGCCCTGCTTCTTTTTGTGGATATTGTGGATAATGTGGATTCAACGCTCAAACAGCTTATATTATTTACTTGAAACGCTTCTCATAATTTGTTAACATTTTTTGTGGGTAATCCTGTGGATAATGTGCATAAGTATGTGAAATACTCATATAATAGGACCTTTGATGTGGATAGCCTCGTGGATAAATGAATTTTCATTCATTTTTATCAATTTTAAAAAAACAGGCAAAATAAACTGCCTGTCAATGGGTACCATATTAAGTTTTGTAGTAGTTAGTAACAATATAATAAAAATCATTGGTATAAGCTACGATGTCCCCCCACCCCATAAAATCCTCATCCGATACTTTCCAAGTATGTTTTTCTGCATCATGTCGGACCACGGCAAAATGAAAATGATTCGCTGAATATACATTGAAACCGGCTTTTTTAGATTGATCGATGAAAAAGTAATCTTCCGCGCGATTTACCTTTTCAAATTGAACTTTTTCAAAAACCTTTTTTCGAAACATCAACGTAGCACCGGCAACAGTGTCAGAGATTGAATTTTCTGTGCCTGGGACTAAGACCAAGGCTTTTTTATTTTTAAAATAAATATAGTATGAACCTTTGCCGACAATCGATACCTGCTCATCTTCAAAGGCTAGCATGGAACTCGAAATATATTCGGGACCATAAAAATCATCATCATCAAATTTTGCAATGATATCATATTTTGCTTTTAGAACGCCAAAGTTTAAACAATCTCCCAATGTTGCTTTTTCATGAAGCTGAAAAACGCGTACATTTTGGTAATTTGCTGCTTTCTCTTTCCATGTGTCAATATCCATAGAATCTTTATTGAGAATGATAATTAACTCTTTATCCTTCCATGTTTGCTGTTGATAATTTTTAAATACATTATCGATAAATTCATCTCTAATCGTACAAGTAATGATGGAAACCATTTTTTCCCTCCTCCCGCTCGTTTATGAAGCAATCACCTTATCAATGAATTTAGCCAAATTTTCATATTTCCCTAGTTTTTTTAGTTTGCGAAGGTCAGACTTTAAATCATTTATTTCGTTCTTTCCAAACCCGACGGCACCTAATATATTAAAATGACGAATATCTACTTTTAGTAAAATATTAATTGTTTCAAGTATAGTCGTGAATCTAGCCTGAAATGCTTTCGAATTATTACCGTAAGACTCAACCAGTTTGTTATATTCTTGTAAAATTAGATTCATTGTCTTTAGATTTGCAATCCTCGATAACTCCAACCCAAGGATAAGAACATCCACATCACTATGTTTCTTAATAAATAAATGATAATTCTCGATTGCTTCTTTCCACTTATTTTCCCCAATTGGATGCTCTTGATGGTAGGATACTACATCCTTTGCATTGATGTACTTGGCTCCGCCCTTATACAGGCGATATCCTAATTCCCAGTCTTCATAACCGTATTTCACAAATTCCTCATCAAAAATCCCCACTTTATCCAGTAACTCTCTTTTTAAAGATACATTACCTGTCAGAAAGGCCATCCATGGAAATTCAAAGCTTTTTAAGTCGGTTCCAAAGTGTCGGGTAATATTTTGATACCAGTAGCTCACCTCTTTAATTAACTCCCCAAAAGCTTGATTCATTACGTCACTTTTGGTGATGAGGGGAAATGGCTCAGAAGCTGTTTTTTTATAATTATTGATTTGCCGGTAAAGATTTTTATTATCTTTAACCATTTCAGCAATTTCTGAGAGTTTTTTTGAATCAAATTCAGGAAAAATACAGGTATTTATATTCTTTGAGTACATGACCCCTGACATAATAAGATTGTCTTTTGCTTGATGATATTTAACATGATTGGTGACAAAATCAGGATCAACAAGCATTTCAGCATCTAAAAATATCAGAATGCTCCCGCTGGAGGATTTAATTCCTATATTCCGAACCTTGGATCTTCCTAGATTTTCATTATTCCGTATATATTTAAATGGGTATGGCGGATGATAGTTTTGGATGAATTCTTCGGTTTTATCAGTGGATGCATCATCGATGAAGATTACTTCCATTTGATTTGGATTGAATGTTTGGTTTTCAAGTGAATAAAGAGTAAATAAATTTAGAGGATATTTATTGTAGGATGGAATAATGATACTAACCTTAATTTTTTGCTCCTGATCATTTATTAAATCTTGATCCTTTTCATCAGAAGAACTCTGGTTCTGTCGTTTGTTTTCCTTTTTTGTCTCCTTCTGATTCTTTAAATTTTCTTTCTCTTCAACTTTGATTTGGCTTTTAGTTTTTTCTGTGTTATTTGCCGATAATGTTTCTTTATTGTTCCTTTCGGTCTTATTCTTCGGCCAAATAGTGTACAAGCCGTTTGGCTTCCTTCTCAATCTAGTATTCATATATCTTTTCAACTGTGTTTCGTTTCTACTATGATCCCAAATCCTTATTTCTCTAATTTCTCCATTAAAGAACATACCCGGCGGCACACTAATGGAGCCTGAAGGATAAACATATTGTTTCAAACTTTTTTCTCCTTCTTTTACCATCGTACCATTTATAAATAGATACGGTTTTTTCTCCTTATAGACAACTGCCACATGGACCCAATCACTTATTGTTGCTTCATAAACCAAAGTGGCGTAGATATTGTTTTTTGTATGTTCATAGACAGATACTCCATTGATACCAACAGAGACGTATATTCCAGAATCCTTTTGTTCTTCTCCCCTTGCAGGGCCGATAATATAATTTTTACCGTTGCTGTTCACTGGAATTTCTCTTGACTGTTGATCAACTTGATGAATGTTTCCTGGCTTAATCATAAATTCATAAGTAAATGAATTTTTTATATCGTAGATTAAACGCTCAGCTATGTTTCCTGCCATGGTGCACCCCTTTTCCTTCTTTTGTCTTAAATCTAGTCCGCTTTAATATAGCTTTTACACAATATGTACAAGGGTGTGATTTGGACTAGACTATTTCCCATTTGTGTGATGGGTTTTTATATCATTTTAAAAAAAGAAGACAGCAATCTCATTTCGAGATTGCTGTCTAAAAATAAATATTAAACTGTAACAGTTTTGCGTTCTTTTCTGTTTAGAAGGGTTTGGGTTCCATCCAAAATGGGATAATAACGGATGGATGAATTCTCCTGAATTAATCGTAAAATCTCCTCATGAACGGTTTCTACAATAAAAGTTTGATCAGCTACTTGTTCCGTAATGCTGATCGATGCAGATAAATCCCTTTTATTTACACCATTTAAAAGATAAAAATCATGTAATGAACCGTTAGTAAGGGGGAAAGCATCCGGGACAGGTTTATCCAGGTGCTTTTCCTGCTGATTTCGATTGCCTGCATACACTAAATCCTCAATGACTGCACTGGCTGTCGGAAACATTCCCGCTCCAGGACCTTGCAAAGTTATTCTCCCAACAATGTCAGAGAATACATTTACCGCATTTTCTACTCCTTCCACATGAAAGAATGGATGTGAATTGCCGATGAGCACCGGCCTTACACTTCCAATTAGCCTATCCCCATCCTTGTGGATACTAACAACATGTTTAAACCGAAAATCAAGCTCGTTTGCCACCTCAATTAATTCACTTGTAATGGAAGTAATGCCAACACGTTCAACTTCATTCCAGTCTGGCTCAGCCCCAAAAGCCACTCTGCTCAAAATCATTAATTTATAAAATGCATCAAAGCCCTCGACATCATTAGTAGGGTCTGCCTCCGCAAATCCTTTTTCCTGGGCTAATTTTAAGGCTTCTCGGAATGACTGCTTTTTCTCGCGCATTTCCGTCAAAATAAAATTGGATGTTCCATTTACAATTCCTTGGATTTGCTGAACGCGATTAACCTTTAGCAATTGCCGTAATGTTTGAATGATTGGGATTCCTCCGGCTACTGTTGCTTCAAAGCCAACCGATACACTGTGTTCCTTGGCAAGAGCCAGCAGGTCTTTTCCATGATGGGCAAACATTTCTTTGTTCGCCGTAATAATGTGACAGCCTCTTTCAATCGCTTGTTTTAAATAGCTAAAGGCTGGGTCCTTACCTACTATGGCGTCTACTACAATATCAAGTTGTGAAAGATTTATAATCTCATTGTAGTCCGTTGTAACAAGAACATTGTCTTCGATATTTCTATCTTTTTGCTTGTTTTGAATGAGAATGGCTGCAACTTCTACTTTCTTTCCCAAAAGAGTCTCGAGTTCCTTTTCATGGGATTGAATCGTTCGATATACTCCCTCTCCTACCGTTCCAAATCCTAAAATTGCTGCCTTTATTGCCATCATAAATCCCTCCCGATATAAAAATTGGTAAAAAGAAAACCCTCTTCATAAGAAGAGGGCATTGTCCTCCTCTTATCTTTCAGGTTAAATATAACCTGCAGGAATTAGCACCTTTTCAAGGGGTTACCTTGAAGGTTGCCGGGCTTCATTGGGCCTAGTCCCTCCGCCGCTCTGGATAAGAGTATTTATAAAATTGTTACTTGAATTTACCATGTTATGAATGAAATTGTAGTTGATTCCAATAAAGCTGTCAATCTTTTTTGAAAATTCTCCTCTAGAACTGGAAAAGATTATAAAAAAAAGCCGGAATCAACATCCGGCTTTTTTACGTTATTTTTGCAATTTTCCTTCAGCTAGCTTAATTTGTCCAAGAACTTGTTCAGGAGAGGTGCCGCCAAAGCTATTGCGGACAGCAACCACATGCTCCGGAGCCAAGACAGTGTAAATATCCTCTTCAAATAATGAGCTGAATTCTTGGTATTCCTCAATCGATAAATCGAGCAAAAACTTTCCATGCTGAATGGCATATAACACCGTTTTCCCAATGACCTCATGCGCTTCACGGAATGGCAAACCTTTACGCACTAAATAATCTGCAATATCGGTCGCATTGGAAAAATCATTATTAATGGCCTTACGCATTACCTCTTTATTGACAGTCATGGTTTCAATCATTGGAGCTAATAACTTTAATGAGCCTTCAAGGGTTTCAACCGTATCAAACATACCTTCTTTGTCTTCCTGAAGATCCTTATTGTAGGCAAGAGGAAGTCCTTTTAATACCGTTAGCAGTCCAATTAAGTTTCCATAAGTTCTTCCCGTTTTTCCTCTAAGTAATTCCGGTACATCCGGGTTTTTCTTTTGCGGCATGATACTCGAACCCGTACAGAAAGAGTCATCAAGTTCAACAAATTGAAACTCCTGGCTTGACCAAATCACAAGCTCTTCAGAAAAACGCGAAATATGGGTCATGATAATTGATCCGATTGAAAGAAATTCCAGAATGAAATCACGGTCACTTACCGCATCCATACTGTTTGGATAAATCGTTTCAAACCCTAACAGATCCGCAACTTTTTCACGGTTAATTGGGAAGGTTGTTCCGGCCAAAGCACCTGATCCGAGCGGCAGCCAATTTATTCTTTTTAAGCTATCAATTAATCTTTCTTTATCACGTTCAAACATCCAAAAATACGCCATTAAATGATGGGCAAACGATACAGGCTGCGCGCGCTGCAGGTGTGTGTATCCAGGAATTAATGTTTCAACATGAATTTTTGCCTGCTCGACTAATGCATGTTGAACATTCTCAACCAGTGTAATCAATTCAGTCGTTTTCGTCCGCAAATAAAGATGCATATCCGTGGCAACTTGGTCATTTCTGCTTCGGCCTGTATGCAGTTTGCCACCGACAGGACCAATTTTTTCAATTAATAGTTTCTCTATATTCATATGAATATCTTCATCTTCTACTAAAAACTCAACTTCCCCATTTTCAACCATTTTTTTGATGGAAAGAAGCCCTTGTTTAATCGCTTCCGCATCCTTTTGCGGTATAATGCCGCACTCCCCGAGCATTTGCACATGCGCCATACTTCCCGCAATATCCTCTAATGCTAACTTTTGATCAAACGAAATAGAGGCTGTAAATTCCTCCACGAGCTTATTTGTTTCCTTTGTAAAACGGCCGCCCCAAAGCTTCGACATTGCTGCTCCCCCTCAAAATATGAACAAGATTGCCCCCGAAAGATTTCGAGGGCTCAAAGTTTATTGTAAACTTAAAAGTTCAAAATTATTTTACTACATGCTCTTTTTTGTTCACCTCAGAGTATACCTTTGTTGGCAGACCCCAAAGTTTAATAAAACCAACCGCTGCATTGTGATCAAAAGCATCGCCTTTTGCGTAAGTTGCCAATTCTTCATTATATAGGCTGTGTACAGACTTACGGCCAACAACTGTGTGGTTGCCTTTATGAAGCTTCACGCGGATTGTACCAGAAACCACTTTTTGAGTTTCATCGATAAATGCATCAAGAGCATTTTTTAATGGTGAATACCAAAGGCCTTCATATACAATCTTTGCCATGTGCTGATCAATTTGTGCCTTAAATTGAGTTACTTCACGAGGCAAGGTTAAAAATTCTAATTCTTTATGGGCATTAATTAAAATTAATGCTGCTGGGTTTTCATAGACTTCTCTTGATTTAATTCCCACTAATCTATTTTCAATATGATCGATACGGCCTACACCATGCTTGCCACCTAATAGATTAAGAGATTCAATCAATTGAACCAATGGGAGTTTTTCACCGTTAATGGCAACTGGAACACCTTGTTCGAATTCAATTTCAATGTACTCAGCTTCATCCGGAGTCATTTCGATTGGATTCGTCCAATCATAAGCTGCTTCTGGTGCTTCGTTCCATGGGTTTTCTAAAACACCTGCTTCGCAAGCGCGGCCCCAAATGTTTGCATCTATGGAGAACGGGTTATCTAAATTAACTGGAATAGGAATTCCGTTTTTCTCAGCATATTCGATTTCTTCGTCACGAGTCATTCCCCATTCACGAACAGGAGCAACAACTTTTAAGTTTGGATTTAAGGCTTGAATGGATACTTCGAAACGAACTTGGTCGTTTCCTTTACCAGTACAGCCGTGTGCAACGGCAGCTGCCCCTTCCTGTTCCGCCACTTCAACCAATAATTTAGAAATTAATGGTCTTGAAATTGCAGAAGATAGTGGGTATTTACCTTCATATAAACAATTAGCCTTTAAAGCTGGTAAAATATATTCTTTTGCTAGTAACTCTTTTGCATCAATCATAATCGCTTTTATCGCGCCAACATTTAATGCTTTATTTTTAATTGCTTCAAGATCTTTTCCTTCCCCTACATCAAGACCTAAAGCAATAACATCATAACCATATTTTTCCTGAATCCATTTAACTGAAACTGATGTATCTAAACCGCCTGAATAGGCTAATACGATTTTTTCCTTTGCCATATCTATTTCTCCTCGCATCATCTTTGTATTTAAATTCATTTGATAGTATTATTATACATCAATATTCAAAAAAATAAAGACTATTTTTGCAAGAATTCTTTTAAAATCGCTTTTTGCGCATGTAAGCGGTTTTCTGCTTCATCAAAAACTACTGAATGAAGACCGTCAATTACATCTGCAGTGACTTCTTCCCCGCGATGTGCCGGCAGACAATGTAAAAAGATAAAATCATTTTTTGCATGTTTACATAGATCTTGGTTTACCTGAAAGCCTTCAAAATCCTTTAGGCGTTTTTCTGATTCAGCTTCCTGCCCCATGCTGGTCCAGACATCTGTTACAACAACATCCGCACCTTGGATGGCTTCAATCGGATTATTGGTAATCTTAATTTGGGCGCCTGTTTCTTTCGCAATCTGCTCCGCATTCTCTACAATCTCTTGATTTGGCATATATCCGTCAGGGCTGGCAATGCTGATATCGATTCCTACCTTTAGCGCCCCCTCAAGCAAGGAATGGGCCATATTGTTATACCCGTCGCCAATATAGCACATCTTTAATCCGGCTAACTTGCCTTTGTGTTCAAGAATGGTAAGCAGGTCTGCCATCACTTGGGTTGGGTGCTGTAAATCTGTTAAGCCATTGATAACCGGAACATCGGCATGATGGGCAAATTCCTCAATCGATTCATGGGTAAAGGTACGAATCATTAATGCGTCCACATAGCGGGAAAGCACTTTCGCCGTGTCTGAAATGATTTCCCCTCTTCCTAACTGACTATCCTTCGAGCTTAAAAAGATTGCCTGGCCACCCAGCTGCATCATCCCTACTTCAAAGGAAACTCTTGTACGTGTTGAGGACTTGTCAAAAACCATTCCTAATACTTGGCCGCTTAAATACGGGTGCGGCTTTCCTTGCTTTTGCATAGATTTTAGTTCCACGGCGACATCTAGTAAATACAGAATTTCCTCTGTAGTAAAATCTGATAGCTGCAAAAAGTCTTTTCCTTTAAAGTTAAACTGTTTTGCATTATTTTTTTGCATTGTCTCAATCATCGATTACACCTCTATCCCAATTTTATAATATTCGCTTACGGTAAGAACTTCAAAATCTGACAATCCTTGATCTCCAAGTCCCATAATCGCTTCAACTGTATCTAAATGAGTAAATACTTTTACATTGTAGCGAGTAGCCTGTTCCCGGATATAAAAGCCAAATTTCAGCTTGTTTCGTCCCTGATTTGGTATATTGATTACCGCATTTACCTTTTGGCTGCGGAATAGTTCATTTACATCTTTTTCATCCTTTATGACAGTATCAACTGCAATACCATTCTCTTGAAGAAAAACGGCAGTCCCTTCCGTTGCAGCAATTTTATATTGCTTACTTACCATCCCTTGAATAATCGGCAAGCTTTCAGGCTTTTCACGATCGGAAATCGAGCAGAAAATATATTGCTCTTCATCCTGGTTTTTGGCAGGTGTTGCTTTGGCCAGTGCTTCCTTAAAGCTTGCACCTAAACCGAGTATTTCACCCGTTGATTTCATTTCCGGCCCTAGGACATGGTCGACACCTTTTAATTTAGTGGATGAAAAAACCGGTGCTTTTACAGAATAATAATTTGGTTCCGGCAGCAGCCCTGATGTTACGCTGATATCAGCTAGAGAAACACCAAGTTGAACCTTTACCGCCCATTCAATCATCGGTACACCAGTCACTTTACTAATAATTGGCACTGTTCTTGATGAACGCGGGTTTACTTCCAGAACATATACTTGATTTTCATAGACAACAAATTGGATGTTCATCATTCCAACAATGGAAGCTGACTTTGCAATTCGGTTCGCATAATCAATAAGCGTTTCTTTCACAGAACTGGACATTGAAATCGGCGGAAAAATCGAGATACTATCGCCTGAATGAACCCCGGCTTTTTCAATATGTTCAAAGATTCCCGGAACGACAATATTTACTCCATCACTAATGACATCAATTTCACATTCTAATCCCGGCAAATAGCGGTCTACTAATAAAGGCCACATACTTTTTTGCGAATTTTCCTGTAATTGCCAGATATACCGTTGGAGTTCTTCCTCTGAAAAAATCGTAAACATCGATTGGCCGCCAATTACATAGGATGGACGAACCAACACAGGATAGCCCAGTTTTTCTGCAGCAGCTGCTAACTCTTCAGCATGCATGACCGTTTCTCCTTCGATATGAGGAATCTGCAAGTCTTCAAGAAGCTGATAAAATTCTTTTCGGTCCTCCAGACTGTCGACATTTACAACAGGTGTTCCAAGGATTTTAATTCCTTCTTCTTGTAAACTATGTGCCAAATTAATGGCTGTTTGCCCGCCAAATTGAATAAGAACTCCTTCTACATTCTCTTTTTCAATGACATGGAGCACATCCTCTGCTGCCAGCGGTTCAAAATAAAGGCGGTCAGCAACCGAATAATCCGTACTAACAGTCTCTGGATTATTATTAATAACCACTGCTTCATAGCCCATTTTCTTAAGGGCCTTAGCAGCATGAACGGAGCAGTAATCAAACTCAATTCCCTGTCCAATACGAATCGGTCCTGATCCAATGACGAGAATCTTTTGATTGTTGGACACTTCCACCTCGTCATAGCCCATCCAAGTGGAATAATAATAAGGTGTAACCGCATCGAATTCAGCCGAACAAGTATCAACCATTTTATACCCTGGTTTCCAGTTTAAAACCTTCCATTTCAGTCTGATCTGTTTTTCCGGAATATCATAAATTTGTGATAGCAGTTTATCAGAAATATTTTTCCGCTTCGCTTCTTTTAACAAGGAAGTTGGTACATTACCCCAGCTGTACGAGGCTAATTCCTTCTCTAAATCAACAATTAAGCAAATTTTATATAAAAACCACGGGTCAATTTGGGTAAGTTCTTGAACTTTCCCAAAAGAAAGATCTCTTTTAAATGCTTCAGCAATGACAAAAAGACGCTGGTCATTAGCTGTCTTTAGCTTTTCAAACAGGGCAGCTTCATCTATGTTTTGATATGTGCTTGTGCATAGCCCGAAAATATTCATTTCCATCGAGCGAATCGCTTTATTTAATGCCCCTTCAAACGTCCGGTCAATGGCCATTACTTCCCCGGTTGCTTTCATTTGCGTACCTAATGTGCGGTCTGCTTCTGGGAATTTATCAAATGGAAACCGCGGCAGTTTGACAACGATATAATCAATTGCTGGTTCGAAGGAAGCAAATGTATTCCCTGTTATCGGATTCACAATTTCATCTAAATGGTAGCCAATCGAGCATTTTGCCGCCATCCGGGCAATTGGATAGCCGGTTGCTTTTGATGCTAATGCAGATGAACGGCTTACCCTTGGATTTACTTCGATAATATAATATTGATTGGATTCCGGATGAAGAGCGAACTGGATGTTACAGCCGCCGATAATCCCTAGTTCTCGAATAACCTTTACCGAAGAATTGCGAAGCATCTGGTATTGTACATCTGTCAAGGTTTGGGATGGAGCGACAACAATTGAATCACCGGTATGAACCCCAACTGGATCCATGTTTTCCATATTGCAGACGATGATACAAGTATCATTTGCGTCACGCATAACTTCATACTCAATTTCCTTCCAGCCTTTGATGCTTCTCTCTACCAGCACTTGATGAATCGGACTTGCAGCTAATCCTTTTTTTAGAACGATTTCGAGTTCTTCATCATTATGGGCAAAACCTCCGCCATCCCCTCCAAGGGTATAAGCAGGACGAATAATGACAGGGTAGCCGATCTCTTTAACAAATTGTACGCCTTCCTCAAAGCTAGTGATAATCGCAGATTCAGGAATTGGTTCCCCGATTTCAATCATTAAATTACGGAATTTTTCACGGTCTTCGCCTTTTTTTATCGATTCAACGGGAGTTCCTAAGAGCACCACACCATATTTTTCTAAAATTCCCTCTTCAAATAATTGAACAGCCAGATTTAACCCGGTTTGGCCGCCAAGTGTTCCGATAATCCCGTCCGGTTTTTCTTTAATAATAATTTTTTCAATTGCAGTAACATTTAACGGCTCAATATAAACCTTGTCAGCAACCGTTTCATCCGTCATGATGGTCGCCGGATTATTGTTGATTAAAACAACTTCAATTCCCTCTTCTTTAAGGGCTATACATGCTTGTGTTCCCGCGTAATCGAATTCTGCTGCCTGGCCGATTACAATCGGGCCCGAGCCAATGACGAGAACTTTTTTTAGATTTTTATTTAACGGCATAACGTGTCTCTCCCAAAGAAGTAATTTCTTTTACAAACTCGGTTAGGATATGTGCTGTATCGCTTGGTCCCGGATGTGCTTCCGGATGAAATTGAACCGTTTGAATGGGATAGCTGTGGTGCTTCAATCCTTCAATCGACTTGTCATTGACATTGCGATAGGTTACAGCAAATTCATCTGTGTTAATGCTATTATCGACCACAACATAGCCATGGTTTTGTGCAGTGATTTTCACTTTTCCGGTCATTAATTCCTTTACAGGATGATTGCCGCCGCGGTGTCCATAAGGAAGTTTTTCCGTTTTGGCACCGAAGGCAAGAGCGATAAGCTGATGTCCTAAGCAAATACCCAATGTCGGAAAGTGCTGACTAATCTTTTTAATTTCCGGGAACCATTTTTTTAACTCCATTGGATCACCAGGGCCGTTACTAATAAGAACACCGTCCGGATTCAAGGCTTTAATTTTTTCAAATGGAGTATTGTAAGGGACAATAGTTACCGAGCAATTCTCAGCTAATAATGCTGTTAAGATTGATTTTTTAAATCCGAAGTCCATTAATACGACATGCGGACCAACATTTTTGAAATATTGAATTTTTTTCGTCGATACTTTTTCTACCCAAAGAGGAGCATTTACGGTTGAAGCAATGCCTTCCACCTTTTTAGAGCTTAAAAAGCCTTTTACTGTTCCGCGGCTGCGGATCGTTTTGACTAATAATCTTGTATCTACCCCTGCAATCCCGGGAACGCCTGCCTCCATCAGCTTTTCTGAGAATTTACTGATTGACTGATAGTGACTCGGAGTTTCACATAAATCTCCGATGATTACTCCTGAAAGGGCCGGATGGACACTTTCATCGTCCTTGGCGTTTATACCATAGTTACCGATGATTGGATAACAAAAGGTAATGATTTGCCCTGCATAGGATGGATCCGTGATAATTTCCTGATAACCGGTCATACTTGTATTAAAAACGACCTCTCCAAGAGTGTCCTTTTTTGCCCCAATTAAAACTCCTTCAAAAACTTCTCCAGTTTCCAAAGTAAGATATCCTTGCTCCAAATTACTCACTCGCCCTTCTATATACTTTGGAATGCCTTTTCCAACTTTGTGATAAATTCATTGATTTCTTCTACTGTAGCGGTTAACGGCGGAAGAACCCTAACCACATTTGGCCCCGCTGTAAGAATCAGAAGCTGCTCGCCAATTGCTTTTTGCACAATTTCCGCAGCGTTCACTTCAACGACAATTCCTTTCAAAAGACCTTTACCGCGAACATCAGTTATAAAGGAATACTTTTCTTTTAAGGTTTGAAGCTTTTCATCTAAATAAGTTGATATTTCTCCAACATGACTTAATAAAGTACTGTTAACAATCTGAGTGATTGTTGAAACTCCAGCAGCCGTTACCAATGGATTCCCTCCAAACGTGCTGCCATGGCTGCCAGGATCAAATGCTTTTGCCGCCTTTTCTTTTGCGATAATCGCCCCAATTGGAAAACCTGAACCTAAGCCTTTCGCTACACTGATGACATCCGGTTCGATTTCATATTGCTCATAGGCAAATAATGTACCGGTCCGACCGATACCTGTTTGGATTTCGTCAACCATCAACAAAATATCGTTTGCTTCACAAATTTGCGCAAGTTTTTTCACCCATTCCTTGTCGGCCGGAATGACTCCGCCCTCACCTTGCACAAGCTCGAGTAAAACAGCAGCGGGTTTGATTTCCGCAATCTGTTCAATCGCCTCATTGTCGTTATAGGCCAGGTAGCGGAAACCCTGGACCAACGGGAGAAAACCCTGCTGAATTTTTTCTTGTCCCGTCGCTGAAAGAGTTGCTAATGTCCGTCCGTGAAAAGACTGCTGAAAAGTAACAATTTCGTAGTCGTCCTTCTCTTTTACCTTTTGTGCATATCGCCGTGCCAGTTTGATGGCCGCCTCATTCGCTTCCGCGCCGCTGTTGCAAAAGAAAACCTGATCGCCGCAGCTGTTTGCGGTTAAAAGAGCAGCAAGCTCTTGTTGATTCGGTATGTGATAGAGATTGGAGCAATGCCATAGATTCTGCACTTGTTCTTCAAGTTTTTCTTTCACCGCGTCCGGGACATGACCGAGATTACATGTGGCAATGCCAGAGGTGAAGTCTAGAAATTGGGTTCCATTGTCGTCCCATACATAGCTTCCTTTCCCTTTAACCAAGGTGATCGGGAAACGATTATATGTAGCCATTAGCGGCGATTCAAGGGAAACGGAAGTATTATTGGTCATGACACAATCTCCTCTTCTAAAACGATTTTCGTACCAATTTTTTTACCATTTACATAGTCTATTAGACTATTTTTATCAAAGCCATTAAGGATGGCAACCTCAGGTATATTATGAACAAGTCCGTCAATCGCAGCGGTAACCTTTGGAATCATTCCACCATAGATGGTTTGATTGTGAATCAGTTCTTCCACTGCCGCTTTCGATACTTGATCAAGCTTCTTTTTTTCACCATTTGTTTCAATTAAGATTCCTGGAATATCGCTGATAAAACAAAGGCTTGCTTCTAACGCTTTCGCAACGGCGCTAGCGGCAATATCTCCATTTATGTTATAACGCTGTCCGTTATCATCGATACCGATTGGAGAAATGACGGGTATATATCCTTGATGAATGATGTTTTCTACTACTCTTTTGTTCACATCGACAACTTCACCGACAAAACCGATTACCTCGGAATTTTCTACCGGTTTCGCTTTTAATAGAGAGCCATCTACGCCGCTGACCCCATAGGCATTGCCGCAAGCCTCTATAATGTTTCTTACAACTTGCTTATTTACAGATCCGCTTAATACCATTTCTACTACATCTAGAACCTGGAGGCTTGTTACCCGCAGGCCGTTCACAAAGGTGGTTTCGACATTTAAATTTTTTAATAAACCAGTAATGAGTGGTCCCCCGCCATGGACGATAATCGGAGTCCATTCACCGGATTCATGAATTTGTACAATGTCTTCATAAAACGATCTTGGCAGATTTTCTAAGACACTCCCGCCACACTTAATGACTAAATACTTCACAATTGCGACCTCCTCTATGTGCGGTAGGATCCATTGATTTTGACATAATCATAGGTTAAATCGCATCCCCAGGCCGTAACACTTTGGTCTCCTTGATTTAATTCAACATAAATTTGAATCGTTTCTTGCTCTAAGTAGTTTTTAACTTCCGCCTCATCGAATGGGCAAGGCAAGCCGTTTTCGAATACTTGATAAGGCCCAATCGCTACCTTTACCGCATTGGGCTCCACTGGAACACCGCTATAACCAATTGCTGTAACAATTCTTCCCCAGTTCGCATCAGTACCAAAGATGGCTGTTTTAACTAAGCTTGAAGAAATAATTGATTTTCCGACAATGCTTGCTTCCTCTTGAGTTTTGGCACCATCAACGACTACCTCAATTAGTTTTGTTGCCCCCTCTCCATCTCGGGCAATCTTTTTCGCAAGTTCTTTGGAAACCATTTTTAAACCCTTTACAAATAAATCCCAATCAGGGTGCTTTTTTGTTAATTGGTTGTTTTCGGCAAGTCCGTTGGCCAAAACCAATACCATATCATTGGTGCTTGTATCTCCGTCAACGGTAATCATATTAAAGCTTTGGTTTGTTACATCTTTAAGGGCAAAATGCAGATCCTCATAAGCAATATTTGCATCCGTTGTGATGAAACCAAGCATGGTTGCCATGTTTGGATGAATCATACCCGAGCCCTTTGCAGCACCGCCAATGCTGACTGTTTTCCCGTCAATTTGAATTTGAACAGCGATTTGCTTTACAGAAGTATCCGTTGTCAGAATCGCTTGCATGAAGTTTTCTTCTGCTGCATTTTCTTCATTCAGGATTTGCTTGATTCCAGAATGGATTTTTTTCATTGGCAGCAATTCGCCAATCACTCCTGTGGAAGTTACTGCAACCAGGTGTTCAGGGATTCCCAATTGACTAGCGAAAGCCTTCTGCATTGCCGTCGTATCTTTTATACCCTGTTCACCCGTGCACGAATTGGCATTCCCTGAATTGACAAGGACAGCCTTGGTTTTATATTCTTTCGCAATGCTTTCTTGTGTAACGACTAATGGTGCTGCTTGAAAAACATTTGTTGTATATACAGCGGCAGCTGTGGCAGGAGTTTCTGAAATGATATAGCCTAAGTCCAGGTTTTCCTTCTTAATCCCGCAATGCATTCCGCCTGCTTTAAATCCTTTCGGTAAGGTAACACCCTCTTCTTTTAAAACAACCACGTTTTGATTAGAAATTGCTTGCATCAAGTTTTCCCCCTTCGGTGCTATCGAAATTTATCACGTTCTATGGATACATCGGTATATCGTTAAGCCCCGTACGTTCATCCCATCCGTTCATCATGTTAAGGTTTTGAATTGCCTGCCCGGATGCCCCTTTTACCAGGTTATCGATAACCGATACTATCGTTAATCGTCCAGTCCTTTGATCAACGTGTAAACCAATGTCACAATAATTGGTTCCTGCTACCTCTTTTGTAGAAGGAGTGCTGCCGATTGGCCTTACCCTTACAAATGGCTTATTTTTATAAAATTCTTCGTATAATTCATGTACTTCTTCTGTTGAACTGCTTTCCTTTAAATTTATATACGTCGTACACATGATGCCTCTTGTCATTGGTACTAAGTGAGTTGTAAAAGTAACCGTGATCGGTGTTTTTGATTCATCACTTAACGTTTGCTCGATTTCAGGAATATGCTGATGAGCACCCAGTTTATAGGCCCTGATGTTTTCATTTATTTCAGCATAATGCGAGGTTAGAGAAAGTCCTCTTCCTGCTCCTGATACTCCCGATTTTGCATCTATGATAATCGTCTTGGAATCTGCTAAACTTGTTTTCAAAATTGGCAGAAGCCCGAGCGTTGCCGCAGTAGGGTAGCAACCCGGGTTCGCAATGAGTTGGGCCGTTTTAATTTTTTCTGAATAAATTTCACTGAGTCCATAAACTGCATGTTGTAAATATTGCTCATCCGCCGGAGTTTTCTTATACCAAGTTTCATAATCATTTTTTGACCTGAGGCGGAAATCTCCGGAAAGGTCAATACATTTAATACCGGTCTCTAATAATTCTGGTACCAATTTGCTGCTAACTCCAGATGGGGTTGCCAGAAAGACAATTTCGTTATTTTCACTTAAGTTTTTTGCATCAAATGATTCCAAAGGTATTTCTTTAATACCTGAAAGATGTGGATAAACCGCACTAAAATTCGTTCCAGCCTGTGAGTTGGAAACAATCGTACCGACCTCTATATAAGGGTGCTTTTCGATTAGCCTTACTAATTCAATTGCCCCGTATCCCGTTCCCCCAATGATTGCAGCTTTCATTTTTTCATCTCCCGAGTTCATCTTCTTAATGAATTATTATACCGTCAGATTAATAATTATTCAATCATAATCATACAAAATTTTCTTTATAAATTGAATTTTCCTAATCGACATTTTTGAAAACGTTTACATTTCTTTTTGTGAGAATATACATTTTTTATACAAAAAAAGCAGAATTCCCGCTGTTAGCATGTTTCTGCTCTTTCATTCTATTTATGCTGTTTTCTATTTTCTTCTTTTATAGGAATACATTTTCCATTGATAATGGATAAAACATCCGATACAAAATCCTAAGATTGCCACGAAAGCTGCTATCGCTACAAGAGTAGTGAATATATATCCAACTGTATTCCAGCCTGTTAAAAAGCCTGTGAAGCCAATTCCTAAGCAAAAAAGTGCAATTTTTTGGTTAAATTGTTGTTGGTCCCAATCTTCAGGAATATACTCCTTTGGTTCTTTTCGTAAAAATCTCTTTGCAATATACATAATGGGATTAAATCCAAACAACAGACCAAGGAGACCAGATATAAATGGTATGAGTAAAAACCATTCTTTTCCGGAAAACAATGTTAAAACAGCACAGACCACAATAACCGATTGATTTGTCCTTACAAGCGGCCGTGGTATGGAGCGGATAGATTTTGACAATTTAATCCAACCTTTCTTATTGGATTTATATGTTTAAAGTTTGCTATTATTTTATCCATTTATTCTCGTTTTGTACACAATATAAACTTTCCTATTTTTGGTTCAATGAAAATTGGGCAGGAATAAAAAAATCGTTAAAGCCTGTAGCATTAACGATTTTTCCAACCTTATTTTTCCTTAAAATAATCTTCTACTTGAAGGAACTCTGGAGATGTATGGGTTGCCATGATTCCATGGTAGCTTATATCCAGACCAAGCTCTTCTTCATCATTTGATGCCCGAATGGGAACCCATTTATTAATGAGTTTTAGACCTCCCCATGTAAGCAGGAATCCCCACGCACACAAAATGAATAATCCTAACAATTGAGCTACCAATAAATGCCAGCCTCCGCCTGTTAAAAGGCCTCCATTTGTTGCGAACAGCCCAACAGCTATGGTTCCCCACACACCAGAAACAGCATGAACCGGAAATGCTCCAACCGGATCATCAATCCGTTTTGCTTCTAACCAATTCGTTGCAGTCATCATCAACAACGCTGAAATCGCCCCAATTAAGATGGATGACTGGTCGCTTACATAAGCACAACCTGCTGTGATCCCTACAAGACCTGCCAAGGAGGCATTAATGACAGATGGGGCATCAGATCGGCCGTACCGAAATAAAGTATAGATCAATGCAGTTGCCCCGCCCGCAGCAGCTGATAGCATTGTTACGATAGCAATGTGACCTATTCTAACATCTGTTGCAGCTAGCGTACTTCCGGCATTAAAACCAAACCAGCCGAACCATAATAAAAAAGCTCCTACCGAAGCAAGCGGCAGATTACTAGGCAAAGCAATTGATGATGAATCCTTTGAAGCAAATTTACCTTTTCTTGGTCCGATTAGGATCGCTGCGGCTAATGCCGAAAATCCACCTAACGCATGGATAACTGCTGATCCCGCAAAGTCTTCCATTCCTAATTTCCCTAACCAGCCGCCACCCCATACCCAATGGCCGGCAATGGGATAGATAAACATTGTCATCAAGATGACGTATAAAAGATAAGCTCGAAAATTAACTCGTTCCGCTACAGCACCGGAAACAATGGAAATAACAGCGATAACAAAAGCACCTTGGAAAAGCCAAAAAGTATCTGTGGAAATCGATAATTTTAAATGGGTAAAATCCCCTTTTAACATGAATCCATCCGTCCCGATTACTCCAAACAGATCAGAGCCATACATAAAGGCAAATCCGACTAAATAATAACAAAGTGTCCCAATCGTAATATCAGCAAATACCTTCATAATAATGTTCACACTGTTTTTTGAGCGTACAAAGCCTGCCTCAAGGAGGGCAAAGCCACCCTCCATTAATAAAATCATGGCCGCAGTCAGCACAACCCAGATGGTATCAAGACCTGATTGGATAGTATGGATGGTCATTGCAATTGTCCCCCCATTTCTTTATAGTTTTTAAGTTCCTCTATAACACTATGAGAAAGTACAATAGCTTGTTGTTCTTCATTTTTCACTAAATTTATGATTCTCTCTAATTCAGCCATTTTTTTCTTAATTTCTTCTATTTGACTTAAACGTTGCTTCACATTTACAAGATACTCCACGGCTTGATGATGGCTGGGCGGACGTCCTGTAAAAAATTTCTTAAAAGGAGATAATGATTGATACCACGCCTCATATGTTCTCCTCTTTTCCTCGAATTTAATGATTTTTTCCTTCAATTGAGCCATTTCTTTTTCTTTACAAATCTTTATTTCTAATAAAATATTGATAAAATCTTCGGGGGCAATATGAAATTCTAAGGTGTGATATAATTCATCAATGATATCCATGTTATATCTCCTCACATGAATTGTTACTTTTCCTGATTATATTGAGAATTTTCATATTAGTCAATAAAAATTTAAATCTGCCATTTATAGAAGGCAAATACCCCTTAGAAAAAATTCTAAGGGGTATTTGAGTAATATTTGGTTAATTGCTATGATTTTCGCCATCTGCATTATATTATGTTAAACGATAAATTTTACTTGGCCTACCACGAGAGGCAGAGCCTTCAGAACCCATGTACTCCGCTAACCCCACTTCAGTTAAACCAGTAACCATCCGTCTAACATTTCTCTCATCGAGACGAAGATGGGTAGCAATTTCTTTTGTTGTGAAACTTCTTAATCCCAATCGTCTCACAATCGCTGCTAGTTTACTATACATTCGAACACTTACATTTCCTTGTTCAAGCTTTTCTAGGAAATCTTTATCTTCAAGACGATAAGAATAAGACAACTCATCGTCTTTCCCTGCAGATTCGATGACCTTCCCATCCTCCTGGATAATTACAATTCCACGATCCTCCCTCTCTTTGGACCGCTGGATTGCACTAAGAGCATTAACCTCTGCAGCAAAGACTGTTTCTCCATATCCAATTCCAACTGCGATCGTCGACTCGGATTCAAGAGAAAGCTGATCCACTGTCTGAACCAGCATGCTAATTTTTCTCTCAATGGCACCACGGGAACTAAAAATAACATATCGGCCATTTCCACGTTCCATAAGAGAACCGTCTAAAGACTCACACAACCGAATTAACGATTCCTTAAGGCGGGTCTCCAAGTACTGTAAACGGTAGGGACTCCTTGCTTTTTCAGCAATCCTATCAAAATCATTAATATCAATGATTCCCACACCAATTTGAGTATCCTTAAAATAGAAGGCCCTCACCTTTTCCTCCAATATCCTTATTGTTTGCTGAATCTCAAGACTTGTAGGGGTATACCAGTATGCAGGAACACCAGCTGATAGTAAACTTTTATACACCCCTTCGAAACAAGTTATCGCAACATCAATCTTACCTTCTTCCCATAAGTTCATGTGGTAGCTCAGTAAATCGTTTGGGTTGGTCTGTATTCCATATTTTTTAATATAAACATTAGAAACGGGTACACCAAGCTGTTCTAACGCTTCTTCGATTTTTGTCTCTTCAAGCTCGTCGATACTAACCCTTTCGACGATGACATGATGGTTAAGAGCCGTCTGCAAAAAACAACGGTAAAGACTTGCTTCTGTATGTTGAATATGTATCAATTTTTCATCAGAATTTATGATGTTTTTTGCAATAATATAGGAAAGCTTACCCGAAAAAAACCATATATCAACCTGATGATCATTTTCTTTGACGATGGCACCCGTCTCCTGAAAATGGTTGTACGGAAATGGTAAAAATCGCAAGCTCAAATCCATTTTCTTCGCGAGAGTCAAAATTCGATCTACCGAAGCTTTAGGGCCTACAATTCCAATCTGATACATATGTGTACCTACCTTCCAGTACCTGATCACAAGGCACTTCTCTATTTTATTATAGGTTACACGATGATTTTCCCCTTTGTCTAGCCCAGTATGCAGCTATTTCAACTCCTTGACAAAACCAAGCCCATCCTTTTCAAGTTGTGAATTTTCAAAAAACATGTTGCAAAATGCAAACGTTTCAAATAAAATCATTTTAGGGTAATTACCTGTTTTTAACCTTTTAAAAAATCACAATTGAGCTAATCTTTGTGTGGAACATTATGGCTAAGCTAAAGTGTCCTAGGTACTTTTAATTTTTTTGGTAAAGTTTACGTATAAAACGGATTAGCTTAAAAAATTGGAAAGGAGTTATTTATTTTAAGTAAAGTGCTGAACTATTTATGATTCTAGAGGTCGTTTAGAATTTTTATACTAGTAATAGGACAAATAATAATATACCCCATTAAGAAAGAGGGAATTTCATGAGTCAAGAACAATATTTAAAAAAGAAAATGGGCTTTTGGTCACTTACAGCACTATCTCTTGGAGGAATTATTGGATCAAGCTGGCTTTTTGGACCATGGAATACGGCAAAACTAGCTGGACCTATAGCCATTTTGTCATGGATTATTGCTGCATTCGTCATCACTCTTATTGCTCTTGTTTATGCAGAATTAGGAAGGGTAAAACCAGAAACAGGCGGGTTGGCCCGATATCCCCTTTATTCCCATGGAAAATTACTTGGTACAGTGACAAGTTTTTCAATTTGGCTTGGCTACTGCGCCACTGCACCCGTGGAATCGTCAGGAGTTATTCAATACGCTAATCAGTTCTTGCCAGGACTATATGATGCAACTAAGGAGCAACTTACTACAACAGGAGTTCTTGCATCAACTTTATTAATGGTATTTTTTGTTGTTGTGAACTATTTTGGTGTGAAATTATTTTCTGTGACAAATACCATTATTACCACAATTAAATTTATAGTACCCCTATTAACCATCATTGCTTTTTTTATGACGGGTTTTCATGCAGAGAATTATACGAGTCATGGGGTCGCCCCAAATGGATATGGAGCAGGATTAAGCGCAATCTTAACGAGTGGTATATTTTTTGCCTATACAGGATTCGGGAATGTAATTATGATGGGCGGCGAAGTTGTTAACCCAAGACGTAATATTCCACTTGCGCTTATCGCATCTCTGTCATTTTCAGCTATTTTATATGCATTACTTCAAATCGTTTTTATTGGTGCCGTTCCGCCAGAAATGCTTTCTAATGGTTGGAGTGGAATAAAATTTGACTCCCCATTTGCGAATTTAGCACTTATGGCAAATATGGTTTGGCTGTCTTGGACCATTACAGCGGATGCAATGATTTCACCAACTGGTTCAGCGCTCGCTTATACTGCTGGAACTTCAAGACATGTTTTTGCAATGGCGAAAAGTGGATTCCTTCCATCTTATTTCGGATCTATTAATAAAAGATTTGGGGTTCCAACACGTGCACTTACTCTCAATTTCCTTATTGGGTTGCTCTTTTTGTTCCCCTTAAAGAGTTGGACAGCGATTGTAGCAATTGTTGGAGCAATTGGTATTTTTAAATACGCTTCAGCATGTGTAACGGTAATGGTGTTTCGTAAGGTTGGTTTGACAAAAGACAACGGTATCCCAGGCATGCCTATTATTGCTCCTTCAGCATTTGTATTTGCTACTTTGCTTATTTATTGGACAAACTGGAGCAGAGTCCAACTTGCCATTTGGGGATTAGTGATTGGACTTGCAGGATATTTAATTGTTCATTTTATCAATAAACATAAATCGTTAGAAATCCTAGGCGGTATTTATCTTGTAATTTATATTTTGATGCTCGTTGGAATTTCATCAATAGGAAATTTTGGTGGTAAAGGAATAATTCCAGAACCATACATGTCTTATATCGTGGCAATAATAGGATTCATTTTTTACTATTTTGCCGTATATAACGGTATTTGGTATATGCGAAAAAAGGGGAACATTCAAGAATTACAAAATATAGAAAACACAGCCGTTTAAAAACAATTTCATTTTAAAAAAGGAGAAATGCTTATGAAGCTTTGGGGAGGACGTTTTAGAAAAGAAGAAAATAAACTAATGGAGGACTTTAATAGTTCCCTTCATGTTGATAAGAGACTTTATTCTGAAGATATTAATGGCAGTATTGCTCATGTAAATATGCTTGTAAAATGTAGATTACTGACAGAAGAAGAAGGACAAAGTATTATAAAGACTCTTCTTTCCATATTGGAAGAAATCGAAAACGGTACATTAGTAATCGAGGGAAATTTTGAAGATATTCATAGTTTCATTGAATCGAAGTTAACAGAACGAATAGGTGAAACAGCAAAAAAACTCCATACAGCAAGAAGTCGAAATGACCAAGTTGCTTTAGATATTAGACTATACGCTAAACATAAGGCATTAGAAGTACTCACGTATATTGATGGGCTACAAAATAGTCTGAAAGAAAAAGCAGAAGCAAACAATGTGATTATGCCAGGATATACCCATTTACAGAGAGCTCAAGTAATAACTCTTAAACACCATTTAATGGCCTACTTTAATATGCTTGAAAGGGATAGAAAAAGAGTCCTTAATGCAATAGAAATTATGAATGAAAGTCCACTTGGATGTGGAGCATTGGCAGGAACGACTCATGATATAGATCGAGCAATGACAGCTGAGGAGTTGGGATTTTCAAAACCTGTAAACAATTTCCTCGATGGAGTTAGTGATAGAGATTATCTATTAGAATTAATGTCTTGTTTTTCGATTATCATGATGCATTTAAGCAGGTTAAGTGAAGAACTGATTTTATGGAGTAGTCAAGAGTTTAGATTTATTACTATTGATGATGCATATTCTACAGGCAGCAGTATTATGCCTCAGAAGAAAAATCCTGATGCAGCAGAGCTTATAAGAGGAAAAACAGGACGAGTATATGGTTCTCTTACTTCACTTCTAACAACGATGAAAGGGTTGCCTTTAGCTTACAATAAGGATATGCAGGAAGATAAAGAACCATTTTTTGATGCATTAGATACAGTGTTATCTTGTCTAGAAATTATGTCTTATATGATTTCTACTATGAAGGTAAATACTGAAAATATGAAAATAGCTGTGAAACACGGCTTTCTTAATGCAACAGAAGTCGCTGATTATTTAGTTAGCAAAGGGGTTGCATTTAGAGATGCACACAGTATCGTAGGTTCTATTGTCATTTATTGTGAAGATCATAATAAAGGAATAGAAGAGTTGTCTCTAGACGAATTAAAGAGCATAAATTCAATAATTGAAGAGGACTTATATGAATTTATTGATTATCAAAATATATTAAATAAAGGCATTAAGGTGAATATATTAAATTAATTTTGATTCATCAATTAAAGAACTATAGCTTATAATTCGAATATCTATTAAAAAAAGAGGATATTAGCTCATATATTGAACTAATTATCCTCTAATATTCATAGTACAGTTATTAAAAAGCAATCGATACATATTTCACTTCAAGATATTCATAAATTCCGTAATGACCGCCTTCTCTCCCTAATCCGCTTTCCTTAAATCCTCCGAACGGTGCCTGCGCGACAGTAGGCAGGGCATCATTCAGCCCGACGATTCCATATTCGAGCTTTTCACTGATTCGAATCGCCCTGCTTAGGCTTTCAGTATAGACGTAAGCAGCCAATCCGTAGATTGAATTATTAGCCCGTTCAATTACTTCCTCTTCTGTTTTAAACGTCGCAACCGGTGCCAATGGTCCAAATGTTTCCTCGTTCATACAAAGCATTTCATCTGAAGCATTTGTAATAATCGTTGGTTCAAAATAATAACCGTCTGCAATATTTGGCCTATTTCCTCCCTGAAGGAGTTGTCCGCCCTTCTCAAGAGCATCATCAATTTGTTCTTTCACCTTATCAATCGCATGCAAATCAATCATTGGCCCAATGTCTGTTCCTTGGTCTAAGCCATTTCCAATTTTTAATTTCGAAACGGCTTCGCGGAACTTTTCGTTAAATTCAGCTTCAATCGACTCGTGGACATAGACACGATTCGTACAAATACAAGTTTGCCCTGCATTTCTGTACTTAGAGCCTACAAGCCCTTCAATTGCCTTATCGATATTTGCATCATCCATCACGATGAACGGAGCGTGACCACCTAATTCTAAGGAAATTTTCTTTACGGTGTCTGCTGCCCCCTTCATTAGCATCTTCCCAACTTCGGTGGAGCCCGTAAACGTCAGCTTACGAACACGCTCATCTTGTAACCAAGCGTCGCCAATTGCACGGGAATCTCCTGTTACGACATTTAACACGCCTTTTGGAATACCCGCTAAATGCCCAAGCTCCACAATCTTTAAAGCCGTTAAAGGAGTTTGTGTGGCCGGCTTAATTACAGCCGTACAACCAGCCGCAAGTGCAGGAGCCACTTTCCTGGTAATCATAGAAGCTGGGAAATTCCATGGTGTAATCGCCGCAACGACACCCACTGGCTGCTTCTGAATAAGAATTCGTTTATTCGGATGAGAGGATGGGATGGTTTCTCCATAAATCCGTTTCGCCTCTTCTGCATACCATGAAACATAACTGTTCGCATTGATAATTTCACCCAATGCCTCTTTTAATGGTTTTCCTTGCTCTTCTGTCATAATCCGAGCAAGTTCTTCTTTATTTTCATCAATTAATTGAAACCATTTCATCAGGAATTGACTGCGTTCTTCGGCAGTTCTGGCAGACCATTCCTTAAAGGCGGCGTATGCAGCATCTACCGCTTTTTTCGCCTCTGCTTTTCCCCCTTTTGGAACTTCTGCAATCACTTGATTATTCGCGGGGTTGATTACCTTAATCAATTCTTTACTTTCACTCTCTACGCTCTCTCCGTTAATCTGCATTAAATGTATGCTCATTGTATTTCTCCTTTCTATTAAAATTATCCGTTTATACTAAACTAGCGCTATCAGAAGCAACGATCGCTGCCTCAATTGAATTTTCCAAAATGGTTAAACCTTCTTCCAATTGCTCACCTGTAATCACAAGCGGCATAAGAAGACGGATGACATTGCTGTATACACCGGCGCTAAGGATTAGCAATCCTCGTTTGTTCGCTTCTTTAATAATTTGGTTGGTTAATTCTTTTGACGGCTCTTTTGATTGTTTGTCTTTTACAATCTCCATTGCACACATGGCACCAAGTCCTCTTATATCGCCAACGCAATCAAACTTATCGGAAAACGCCTTAAATTTATCCATGACAATTTTTCCAATTTCTTCTCCGCGCTGATTCAATCCCTCTTCTTCGATAATATCTAAAACTGCTAAAGCAGCTTTACATCCCAATGGACTACCGCTGTAAGTTCCGCCAAGTTCCCCTGGATCCGCTGCGTCCATGATTTCCTTGCGGCCAATCACACCGCTAATCGGCACCCCTGCACCCATTGATTTAGAAACCGTCATCAAATCTGGTACCACATCAAAATGCTCAATGGCAAAATAACGGCCGGTACGGGCAAATCCTGTTTGAATCTCATCCGCAACAAAAAGGATGCCATGTTCTTTACAAAATTCATAAACTCCTTGGACAAAGCGTTTGCTAGGAACAATAAATCCGCCTTCACCTTGGACCGGTTCCATTACCACGGCAGCAATGGTTTCCGGTGCAACATCACTAACAAAAAAGTTGCGGAATTCCTTAAGCACAAATTCTTCATATTGCTCTTCTGTTAATCCATCCGGGCGTCTGTATGTGTAAGGGAATGGCGCTCTATACACTTCAGGGGCAAACGGACCAAACTCAAATTTATATGGCTTAACCTTGCTTGTCATCGTCATGGTCATTAAAGTTCGGCCATGATACCCTCTTGAAAAAGAAATAATTCCTTGTCTTTTTGTAAACTTACGGGCAATTTTCACTGCATTTTCAACCGCTTCTGCACCGCTGTTTTGCAGCAGCACTTTCTTCTCATGATTTCCCGGTGCCAGGCTGGCAAGTCGTTCCGCAAGCTCAATATAAGATTCATACATCATGACATTAAATCCGGTATGGATGAATTGATCCACTTGTTCATGCAGTGCCTGTCTCACTTTCGGATGTCCATGTCCCACATTTTGTACCCCGATGGCTCCAACAAAATCTATAAAGGTATTACCATCAACATCTCTAATTAATGCACCATCGGCTGATTCTGCAAATGCTGGAACCCCATAACTTACGCCCTTTGGTACGATATTTTCACGTCTCTCTACTAAACTTTTTGATTTTTCTCCAGGTATATTTGTTTGGATTTTTACAAAACTCATTTTAATCTCTCCTTAGTTGATAAATTTAATTAATTTACTATTTTTTTAGAATTATATTCAGTTTCTGATGATGAGTATTTAGCATCCTCCTTTTTTCGGTATAAAAGAAAGTAGGAGCCTATTACTAAAATGGTTAGGATGGAAGTAAGATAAAACTGTTCACGCATCGAATCGATAAAAGCTTGGGCAACAAAAATAACAAATATAGCAGCAATCGTAGCATAGGTTAAGTAAGGAAATAGCCACATTTTCACTTTCAGTTTCTTAGGATCTTCCTTTTCTGCTCTTAATCGCAAGCGTATATGAGAGAAGGCAATAAAGATATACATGATAATGGTTACTCCGCCTGAACTATTTGCCAAAAATACAAACAATTTATCTGGCGAAATAAATTTAAATGTGGCGAACACATATGTAAAGATTACACTGAACGCCAATGCCCAAAGCGGAATCCCTCTTTTACTAACGCGCGAAAGAAACTTTGGAGCCGTTCCCTTTGACGAAAGAGAGTACAGCATGCGAGAGCTTGTATAGAGCCCGGAATTTAAAACAGAAAGAAGAGAAATAAAGATCACGACATTCATTACTTGTGCTGCAGCGGGCATGCCCACCATATTGAAGACACTGGCATAAGGGGACTGCAGTAAATCCTTGGCACCCTGTGGAATAATCATGACTAAGATCGCCACGGAGCCAACAAAGAAAAGAAGAAGCCGCCATACAACCGCATTGATTGCCTTTATGATATTTTTTTCCGGGTTTTCAGATTCACCCGCGGCAATGGCTGCTACCTCACTTCCAGATAACGAGAAGGTAATAAAGATGACACTAAGAAATACTGGTGTCCATCCATGCGGGATGAAACCGGCTCCTGTCGTCAGGCTCGCTAACCCTTGTGCTTTAACTCCGGGAAACCAGCCAAATACAATTACTGCACCAACGATTAGAAAAATAACAATAGCAGAAACTTTAATAAATGCTAACCAATACTCAAATTCCCCGTAAGTTTTTACTGAAAAGATATTGGTTACGGTCATTAAAAGAGGAAACACTAGACTTGCCGCTACCGCAGGAATCGCAGGGATCCAGTTATGTACAAATGTTCCAAGCAGAGTAGTTTCAATCGCCGTAATAATGACCCAGTTAAACCAGTATAACCAGCCAATCGTATACCCGGCCCACGGCCCGAATGCTTGTTGTGCGTAGGTTGCAAAGGAACCGCTATCAGGATTAACAACCGCCATTTCTCCCAGCATCCGCATAATCAGAACAATCATTAAACCCGCAATGATATATGATATCAAGGCACCTGGGCCAGCTGACATGATCATGTTACCGCTTCCAATAAAGAGGCCCGCTCCGATTACACCGCCAATTGAAATCATGGTCACATGCCTTGTCTTCAGATCATGCTTTAATTCATGATTTGCCACTAAACATCCCCCCAATTTATCGATACACATCTATATTTAAAGCAAGAAACGTGCCAATAGTAAAAACCTTAAAATTAGACAAAAAAGTCTATTTTTTTAAAAAGTTCGATCCACTTTTGAATTAAAAATAACATTTTTTGATCCATTTATTGATTAATGATTCAATTCTGGATTATAGTTAGATTAGAATACTAGAAATTAAGGAGAACAACATGTCTATAGCAGAAATCATTTTAGAAACAATTGTAAAAACTTCCAACAATAATATCACGATTACGGATGAAACTGGTGTTATTTTGTATACCAACGGCGAACACTGGACGGTATATGAAGACGGACCAAAAGAATATATTGGAAAATCCATTTTTGAACTACAGGAACAAGGGATTCTAACCCCCTCTATTACCGCTAAAGTACTTAAAGAACAAAAACCGATCCAAATTATGCAAAACACCAAAAAAGGAAAAGTCATCATGTCGACGGCCTATCCCATTTACAACGATAAAGGAGAAATCATTCGGGTCATTAGCTACGCCCTAGACCGAACCGAAATCAGCAGTCTTCAGGCTCAATATGAACAATTAGAACGAAAGCTAAAAGAATATCAAATCGAAATGGAAGAATTAAAGGGAAGAGAGGAAATTCTCTATCGGAGCAAGGAAATGCAGCAAATTGCCAAAACCATACAACGAGTAGCTCGTACCGATGCTACAGTGTTAATGTTGGGAGAGTCCGGTGTTGGAAAAAGTATGCTTGCGAGAAAACTTCATAGTTTTAGCAACCGTCATAAAAATCCTTTCATTGAAGTGAATTGTACCACCATCCCTTCAAGTTTATTTGAATCCGAAATGTTTGGGTATGAATCCGGGTCTTTTACAGGTGCCCAAAAAAAAGGGAAGCCGGGGTTAATTGAACAAGCCCACGAAGGAACATTATTTTTAGACGAAATTGGCGAACTGCCCTTGTCCATCCAGGCAAAATTATTAAAGGTTTTGCAAGAAAAGAAGTTTATCCGAATTGGCGGAACGAAAGAACGGCAGGTTAATTTTCGGCTAGTCACAGCAACGAATAAAAATTTGGAGGAAATGGTTCAAAAAGGGGAATTTCGCCTTGATTTATATTACAGATTAAATGTAATTCCTCTTTCCATACCTCCACTACGCGATCGCAAGGAAGATATTTCTCTATTAATTAACCATTATATGGAGTTAATGAACAAGAAATATAAAACAGAGAAAAAATTACACCCTTCCGCATTCGAAAAACTTCTTAATTATAAATGGCCCGGGAATGTTCGGGAATTAGAGAACTTACTTGAAAGACTTGTTTTAACTACGGAAGAATCCATTATCCGACAACATTCAATGCCCGCCTCCATTCTAGGAGAGGCATCTACACACGAGGAAGATAGTTTCATGATTGAACATCTGATGACAGAAGAAACAAATCTCAAAACCGTATTAGAACAGGTGGAAAAATGGATGCTGGAAAAAGCTCAAAAGCAATGCAAATCCACCTATGAAATGGCCAAATATCTAGGGATTAGCCAGCCATCGGTTATTCGTAAACTAAAAAAATACAAAGAGGAGCTGGAGAATTTCGAATAATACAGGTTTATATAATGAAAACACCTCATTCGTTCAGAAAGAGGTGTTTTATATCATGATGGCGCCATGCCATTTATCCAACATACTTAATCATTGCTACTTCATCACAGCAATTAAACTTCGGGCAGTTCATACAATCCACCCATACTTTTTCAGGTAAGGTTTCTTTTGCGACAATCTCAAAACCGCATTTTTTGAAAAACTCTGTTTCGTAGGTGAAAGACATAACACGGCTAATTCCAAGACTAGGTGCATCCTCTATAAGACGATTTACAAGGTTACGGCCAATTCCCCTTCCAGCATGCTCCGGTGATACAACCAAAGAGCGAATCTCTGCAAGATCCTGGCCCAAAACATGTAATCCTGCAACACCTAGTATTTTATTATTCTCTTTCATAACATATAGACATTGTAAATGTTGATAGAGTGATAAATACGTACGAGGCAAAACGATTTGTTTTTCAGCATATATCTGGATTAAATTATAAATATCTTTAACATCGCTAGTCACCGCATGATAAATATCCATTTGTTTTCTCCTTTTGTTGTAATATTATAAATATACAACTATATGTATTTTTACTCAATGGGATTTTTTAAAAATAAAATATTTTAAAGTATTTAAATTACACTAAAATAAAAAGACAAATTCATTTTCTGAACAAAAGCCCTAGAAAACGAATTTGTCTTGTATATATACCCAAAGGGGTAGGGTAACAAATTAATATGATTGTTATTGATTAAATCGACCGCGCTGGCGGAGTAGTTCCCTGTTTAAGTTTGGATTCTTTTCAAAGGCAGCACGTCCATGAAGCCAGAAAATATTATTAACGACTACCAGATCTCCGACCGGAAGTTCCAATTCTGTTACACTTTCGTCATTTTCCATTGAGTTGGAAAGGTCGCGAAGATATTTCGCTTGTTCAATGCTTTCAGGATACGCAAATTGATCGATAAAACAAATGCCCGGCTTGTTATGATAGTTGAAAAATGTTAAACGCTCAATCTCTTGATCAACATTTTTACTTTTTGGTGCTTTATAGGAAAATTTATGGCCTGCTAACGGATGATTAGCATATAGGTCAAGCTCCTTCCAATCATCAAGATGCAACAAACGGGATTCACCGCCAACTGCATTTTCTTCCACAATCTTCATCATCAATAACCAGTCAGTCGGCTCATCGACAAACGTACCATCCGTATGAAGGGTAAATAAACGATACGCCTGACGAAGATAGGAGTCACTGATGTCTGTATCCTTTACTGTAAATCTTGCATAATACTTTCCTGACATAGAGTCATGGTTAGGGGTACCAAGCAAGTGAGAAATCGCAGTTGCAAAAATAACATATTCGTCTGTATTTTCCGTTACACCTTCTAAACCAAGCGTAAACCCTCCTGACTCCCTGTCATGGACAATACTGCGAAGAAGTTCACCAAACTCTTCACCTACTTCTTCTAATAAAAGAGACGCAACAAGAAGACGTGTATATGGTGTATATTCCAAGTGTTGAACAGAATAACTTTCTTGTGCTACACGATTAAGAAATTTAACAATGCTTTCTTTGGATAGCTGAATGTGGTATAGACGGTTCGTCTGTGGATGAACCTTTACTTCATAGTTTTCCGTTACTCTTTCAAATTTCGCAAATGTTTTTTCTGCAATACTCATGTTTCATTCCTCCGATTTTTATGAAATTAGTATTTTAAAAAACAGGAAATTTAAAAAAGCCAGTTGCAAAAGGATTCCTAGTACATTAGGAATTTACTTTTTTGCAACTGGCTTGGGTTCACTTGATCGTTCTACGGAAATAGAATCGGAGCGAATAGGCAGTCTGTTATTATTTTTCCTGTTTTCGATTATTTATAATTGTTCCCGATTTTGAAATGGTAGTTTTCAAAAGGAGAGCATACTATAAATATAAGTTAATAATAGTATATAACTTAAAAAACTATTTGTCAAATTATTTTTAATTTTTGGCACTTTCGTAAAGCTTGTTGCTAATGAATAGAGTGGTTGATTTCCACTCCAGGATGCTCGCTTTCCGCGGGGCGGGCGGTGAGCCTCCTCGGCGCTTTGCTCCTGCGGGGTCTCACCTGTCCCGCTGCTCCCGCAGGAGTCTCGCACCTTCCGTTCCAATCAACCTTCTTTATAAACAGTTTACCTTATCAAACCTATTATAAAAACAACAATCCTTGATAAAAGAGCCTAATTTTATATCACTATTGCAGACTTGATGATTTTCGTTTCCGCAGGAATTCTGCTTACGATTTCTTTCCCAATCTCAATTGAAGCTGTTGCTGCCGGTGATGGGGCATTACATACATGGATGGAGCGTTTTCCCATAATAATATAGAAATCGTCGACCATATTCCCGTCATACTTTAACGCCTGCGCCCGAACACCTGCTGGTGCAGGAATTAGATCATCTTCCTGGATTTCCGGAATTAATTCCTGAAGGCTTTTGGTAAATTGCTTCTTACTAAAGGAACGAATATATTCTTCCATTCCTTCCTTCATAAATTTGCCTGCCAGTTTCCAAAAACCACCATATCTTAAAACTTCGGCAAGATCCTTTGCATTAAAATCCGTTTTTTTATACCCTTCCCTCTTAAAGCTTAATACCGCATTAGGACCGGCATCTACTTCCCCGGAAATCATTCTGGTAAAATGAACTCCCAAGAAAGGAAATTTAGGGTTTGGAACCGGATAAATTAGATTTTTAACAAGATAGCGTTTTTCCGGTTTCAATTTAAAATATTCACCGCGGAACGGGACAATTTTCATGTCTGTTTTATACCCTGCAGCTTCTGCTACACGGTCGCTGTGAAGCCCGGCACAATTGATGACCATATTTGCTTTGATTGTGCCGCGTGAGGTTTCAATTGTAACCTGGTCTGATTCCTCGTGGATTTTTTCTACCTTTGTATTTAATTGAATCTCGCCGCCATTTGCTTTAATAATTTCAGCAAATTTCTCACTTACTTGACGATAGTTTACAATACCGGCCATTGGAACACGAATAGCACCAACACCCTTTACATGCGGCTCAATTTCCTTTAATTCATCTGGTCCAATATGATGAATTCCTAACCCGTTTTCTAATCCCCGGTTATATAAGTTCTCGAGAAGCGGAATTTCTTCCTGCTTGGTTGCAACAATGACCTTCCCGCAAATATCATGATCAATTCCATGTATTTCACAGAATTCACGCATCGATTGGCTTCCTTGGCGCGCAAAGCGGGCTTTAAAGCTGCCTGGTTTATAATAAATTCCTGAATGGATTACCCCGCTGTTATGACCGGTTTGATGTTGGGCAACTGCGGACTCCTTTTCAATCACTACTACTTTTGCATCGGGAAAACGTTGATAAATGGCCATTCCTGTTGACAGACCCACAATTCCTCCCCCGACGATTGCAAAATCAAACATTTGTAAAATCCCCCTTTTTAGTTATTCAACTCTTCCATATACTGAATTAGATTATTCTTTGTCCGTAAAATATGAAATTCAACAGCAGCACGAAGCTCCGCAGCATCTCCCCGCAAAACAGCTTCGTAAATCATCCGATGTTCCCTCTGTGTTTCATGGTAATAATCAACAAGCAAATTAGGTGCAATCGGTGAGATTCCCAGGGTTTCTACCATTTTTTGAACCCTTGGCCATGGACAGCCCTTCCTTAAGGTCTCATGAAATGCGGCATTCAATTGGATATATTGATCATTTGTAGCATCTGTTATTTCTAGTTCCTCCATTTGAATGAGGATATCCTTAAGCTGCTCTTTATCATCTTCTATTAAGTAGGGAAGAGATTTTTCAACTGCAAGTCCTTCCAACAATGCCCGGGTATGGTAGATTTCCTCGATGTTGTCCTTTGTAATCGGAGTGACAATCGCACCTTTATGCGGAATCATCTCTACTAATCCTTCCATTTGAAGCTGTGTTAACGCTTCGCGAATTGGCATACGGCTGACTTGTAGGCGCTCTGCCCATTCCTCCTGAATAAGACGGTCGCCTTTTTTCAATGTTCCATTCAAAATTGCTTTCCGAAGACTTTTCGTTACAAATTTTACGATTGTTGACTTATCTTCACTTACTTTTCCCAAAATTTTATCCACCTCTTTTTAGATTGGATACAATATAATCAATATATCAGCTATTTTTGTAATTTTCAATAATAAATTAAATAAAATTGGATACAATTATTTTAAATTGTATCCAAAAATAAATTATTAAAATCCAAGGTATCATTCTTGTTTTAGTTACCTTTTTGGCATAAAAACCATTTTCGGTAAATTCCTACTTGGAACTTATCCTCCGTTTGTTCCCGATTTCGTTCACCGGTTTTTTCTCTTTACCCTCCACTTTGGAGCATTTACATTACGGTTCTCCCCTTTTACCCACCGCATTTGATCAAATACCTTCCACTTCTTATTTAATCTATTGAAAACCATGGTATCTTTCTGATTTAAATACCTTTTTCGATAGAAAATCTCCATTTTCAGTAAATATCTGTTAAAAATTCATCCTCCGTTTATTCCCTATTTCGTTCCCCACCGGTTTTGCCTCTTTACCTTCCACTTTGGAGCATTTACATTCCGGTTCTCCCCTTTTACCCACCGATTTTGGTAAAATACCCTCCACTTCTCTAATATTAATTGGAAATCCTAAGTACCCTCCAAAAAATAGCCAAATAAAAAAGAGGCTCTCATCGAGCCTCTTCTTCTATTGCTTCATCTTTGGATCCAATACATCCCTTAATCCATCACCCATTAGATTGAATCCAAGTACCGTCAGCATAATGGCGATACCCGGGAAAAATAATGTCCATGGCGCCTGAACAAGGTACTGCTTTGAATCAGAAAGCATTTTCCCCCATTCCGGTGTCGGCGCTTGAGCACCTAAGCCAAGGAATCCAAGGGCTGCCGCTTCAATGATTGCTGTTGCAATCGCCAATGTTGCTTGAACAATTACCGGTGAGATACTGTTTGGAAGAATATGCTTAAACAAAATTCTCGTATCCTTCATCCCAACCGCACGGGCGGCCATAATATATTCTTCCTGTTTTACACTAAGAACCTTTGAACGAACAAGCCGACCAAAGTTCGGGATATTAATAACCGCAATCGCAATCAATGCATTTTGCAATGATGGACCTAAAATGGCCACAACGGCAATCGCTAATAGAATACTAGGAAAGGCTAGCATAATATCAAAAATACGAGAAATAATCGTATCTACCCAACGGCCATAATATCCGGCTACAATCCCGAGCAGCGTCCCAAGGACAACCGAACCTAAAACCGAGAAAAAGCCAACCCATAATGAGATTTTTGCCCCATAGACAATCCTTGAAAAGATGTCACGCCCGAAATCATCCGTTCCAAACCAATGTTTTCCGGATGGAGCCTGCAATCGTTCAGCCAGCACCTGCTCTTTATAGCTATACGGTGCTATTAAAGGAGCTATAATGGCTAAAACAATAAAAAATAGGACAATGCCTAGCCCAATGACGGCCAGTTTATTTTTATAAAATGCTTGTACTGCTTCCTTCCAAGGAGGTGTAAGCTTTTCTTCTTCAACAGCTGCTGAAGAAATCTCTACTGTATTCTTTGCAAGTTCAGCCACTTAAAATCCCTCCTATTTCGTATACTTTATTCGCGGATCAACAAATACATATAATAGATCCACAATTAAATTAATTAATACAAAGATTGCTGCGATAATCAAAATCCCCGACTGTATAACCGGATAATCACGGTAGGCAATGGCATCGTACAAGTAACGGCCAATTCCCGGCCAGCCAAAAATGGTTTCAGTTAAGATCGCTCCACCTAACAAAAGTCCCATTTGCAAACCAATTACTGTTAAAACAGGAATAACGGCATTTTTCAAAGAATGCTTGTACACTACCCAAAACATTCGAAGCCCCTTTGCACGTGCTGTTCGGATGTAATCAGCTCTCATAACCTCAAGCATAGTAGCTCTAGTCATCCGTGCAATGATCGCCATTGGAATCGTAGCAAGTGCAAAGCTTGGTAAAATTAAATGCTTTACAACGGTGCCAAACTGGTCAAATCTCCCCTGTAGCAGTGTATCGACCAGATATAAATTTGTTATCGATGATACCGGATCACGGACATCCTCCCGTCCAGTGGTTGGAAACCAGCCTAAATGGATAGAAAACGCCCATTGCTCCATTAAACCAAGCCAGAAAATCGGAAGGGACACCCCTACTAACGCAACGACCATTGCCACATAATCAAACCATGATTTTGAAAACCATGCACTGATAATCCCTGCATTCACCCCAATAACTACAGCAATAATCATTGCAACAACTGCAAGTTCGATGGTTGCTGCCAAGTATGGCCAAATTTCTTCATTAATTGGTCCTCTAGTTCTTAATGAAGTTCCTAAATCACCATGAAGAAGGGCATTAATATAGTCAAAATATTGTATGTACCAAGGCTTATTTAAGCCTAATTGTTCGGTAAGCGTGGCAATTGCTTCCTTTGTTGCTCTTTGACCAAGAATTACCTGTGCAGGGTTTCCAGGAATAGCATGAATAATCGAAAAAACGACAAGAGTCATTCCAAATAATACCGGTATTAATGAAAAGACACGGCGGAGCGTATATGTAAACAACTTTCTCACCCTCTTTTTAACAATGATAGTTTTTCTGTCAGATGCTATTAGCTAACAAAAGAGGAGGCAAAGCTCCCCTTTTGCAACATAATTACTTGAAGTATACGTTTGTTAAAGGTTCAGATCCTGTTGGATGTGGAAGATATCCAGCCACATCTTTACCCGCTGCCAATAGCGGTGTTGAGTGTACAAGCGGGATCCACGGTGCATCGTCATGGATAATTTCCTGTGCCTGCTTATAAAGATCGTTACGTTTCTTTTGATCTGGCTCAGTTTGAGCTTTAATTAAAATGTCATGTAATTTGTCATTGCTATAGAACGAATAGTTATTAGCTCCAATGCTGTCTTTATCAAGCAATGTGTACAAGAAGTTGTCAGCATCTCCATTATCACCTGTCCATCCTAGCATGTAGGCATCAAACTTACCTTTTGCTGCATCAGCTAAATAAGTAGCCCAGTCTTCTGATTTAATATTGGCTTTTACACCGATCTTGCTGAAGCTTTCTTGAATAACTTCCGCCACTTTTTGAGCCTCAGGCATATAAGGACGTGCTACAGGCATTGCCCATAGATCCATGGTGAATCCCTTAGCGTAACCAGCCTTGGCTAATAACTTTTTCGCTTGCTCCAAGTCGTACGGATAAGCTTGAACTGCATCATTATAGCCCTCAACAGATGGCGGCATTGTGTTTTTCGCTTCTACTGCTTTACCGCCATAGAATGCATCAATAATCGCCTTCTTATCAACAGCCATATTTAACGCTTGACGTACAAGCTTATTATCAAATGGTTTACGATTTACAGTAAAACCGATATAACCTACGTTCATGGATGGACGCTCAACTACTTGCAGATTCGCATTTGATTTAACAGTGGCTTCATCTGAATTATTAAGACCATCCATGATATCGACTTCGCCATTTGTTAAAGCATTAAGACGTGCTGTATTTTCAGGAATGACACGGAAAATAACTTTATTTAGCTTAGGCAGACCTTTTTTCCAATAGTCAGGGTTCTTTTCAAGTGTAATACTGTCATTTTGTTTCCACTCTACAAACTTAAATGGTCCTGTACCAACTGGATTTTTTCTGAAATCAGCCCCGTATTTCTTTACAGCAGTTGGGCTGGCAATTCCAAATGGTGACATGGCCAAGTTCTTTAGGAATGGAGCTTGAGGTCTCTTAAGCACAAATTGAACGGTGTTACCATCAACAGCTTTTACCTCTTTAATAACGTGTCCTTTGTCCTTCTTAAAGCCGCCGAACATTGTATAATAAGGGAATTTATCTGCATCCCCATTCATCCAGCGGTCGAAGTTAAATACAACGGCATCCGCATTAAAATCTGTTCCATCTTGGAATTTAACCCCTTCTTGCAGCTTGAAAGTATAAGTTAAGCCATCCGGGCTGACTTCCCAACTTTTTGCAAGGCCCGGATGAATTGTTGTATCCTGTGGACCATATTCAAGAAGCGTTTCAAAAATATTTTGTGTTACCTTAAAGGTTTCACCTTCAGTTGTCGTAATTGGATCAAGTGAAGTAGAATCACCGCCACGCGCAAACACAAGTGTATCTTTTTTCGAGCCGCCGCTAGAAGCAGGGTCTTTTTTGCTATCTGCATTATTACTTGTTTTACTGCTGCAGCCAACAAGGAACATGCTGATTGCCAAAAACGAAATGAATAACAATTTCATGGTTTTCTTCATGCGTTCTTTTACCCCCATTTTTTCTTTTAAAATTTTTATCATAAACGCATCATGCTTATTCGTTGAACAAATGGCATGCTACGTAATGACCATTAAGGTTTCGTTCTTTCGGTCTAGTCGTTTTGCAGATGTCCATACATTCGGAACACCTTGTATGAAATGCACAGCCTGAAGGAGGATTCGCCGGGCTCGGCAGCTCTCCATCTATTAAAATCGTTTCCCTTTTCAGGTCAGGGTCCGGAATTGGTACCGCTGAAAGAAGCGCTTTTGTGTAGGGATGCAGCGGATTATCGTAAAGCTCTTCACTATCAGCCAATTCTATTAATCTACCTAAATACATAACGCCAACCCGGTCACTAATATGCCGGACCACCCCTAAATCATGTGCGATAAATATGTATGTAAGACCAAATTCCTGCTGAATATCTTTCATAAGGTTAAGGACCTGAGCCTGAATGGACACATCTAGTGCGGATACTGGTTCATCTGCAATAATCAGCTTTGGTTTCGTCATTAATGCTTTCGCAATCCCTATACGCTGACGCTGCCCGCCGCTGAATTGATGTGGGTATCGCTTGGCATGATAACTGCTTAAGCCAACCACTTCGAGCATTTCTTTAACCCGTTTCTGCCTTTCTTCCTTTGTTCCGATACCATGAACAATCAATGGCTCCTCAAGAATCTGTTCGACAGAATGGCGGGGATTCAAAGAAGCATAGGGATCCTGAAACACCATTTGAATATCCCTGCGGATTTTTCGTAATTCCGATTTTGACAAGCTTGTAATCTCTTTATCTTCAAAATTAATTTTCCCGTCACTTGCCTCTATCAGCCTCATGAGGAGGCGTCCGGTTGTGGATTTACCGCAGCCACTTTCACCAACAATCCCGAGCGTTTCCCCTTTTTTTACATAAAAAGAAACATCATCGACCGCTTTAACCTCCCCTTTTTTCCTGCCGAGAAGACCGCCTGTGATGGGGAAATACTTTTTCAAACCGTTCACTTCAAGAAGTAACTCCGACATGTTTGTCACTCCTCTCCTCTGATGAATGTAATAAACATCTTACTTCATGCTCGTCTTTTTCCATTTTGTATAACTGAGGTGACTCCTCAAAACAACGTGAAAGCGCTTCCGAACATCTTGTCGCAAATCGACAGCCCTTCTTAACTGTTCCAGGTGCCGGAACATTACCAGGAATGCTGTATAATCGTTCTTTTTTGCCTCTAAGGTCTGGTACGGATTTAAGTAATCCCTTTGTATAGGGATGCTGCGGATTTTTAAGGATGGTTCGGACATCGCCTTGTTCGACGATTTGGCCGGAATACATGACAATGACTCGTTCACAAATTTCAGCTACCACTCCTAAATCGTGGGTAATAAGAATGATGGATGTATTTGTTTTTTTATTTAAATTCTTCATTAATGCAAGGATTTGTGCCTGAATGGTTACATCCAGTGCGGTTGTCGGCTCGTCGGCAATCAGCATTCGCGGGTTACAGGCCATCGCCATCGCAATCATAACACGCTGCCTCATCCCACCGGAAAGCTGGTGCGGATACTCTTTTAGAATCCCTTCTGCACGTGGAATCCCGACAAGCTTTAATAATTCTATGCATCTATCAATTGCTTCTTTTTTTGAAAGGTTAGTATGTAATTGAATCGCTTCTATAAGTTGATTACCAATCGTAAATAACGGATTTAATGACGTCATTGGTTCTTGGAAAATCATTGAAATCTGATTCCCGCGGATTTTTCGCCACTCTTTTTCGGATAAAGAGGTTAAATCCTTTCCTTCAAAAGAAATTTCTTCGGCTTCAATTTTTCCCGGGGGGATTGGAATTAATCCCATTGTCGTTAAAGAAGTTACACTTTTACCACTGCCTGATTCCCCAACAATTCCAAGAATTTCTCCTTCTTTTAACTCAAAACTGATTCCATCCACTGCAGGGACGTATTTTTTTCCCGACAGAAAAGAAACTTTTAGGTCTTTTATTTTTAGAATAGGGTCTTTGCTCACGTTTACACCTACCTGTTAGTTAAATTATTTTGTATTTTGTGACCTTTAAAATATCATAATATAATAAATTTTCCTTTAATTTAGACATATTTATTATATCTATAATTTCTGAATATAGC
>NZ_MLYR01000004.1 GCF_001866655.1 Bacillus sp. MUM 116
AAGCAACAAAGTTTACGAAAAGAGCCTTTATTAAAAACAAATGGCCAGGTGTAATCCACTAATGTGCAAAAACAGGTTCGCTCTCTTACTACGTTCTAGAAGCGTTTGGGATTTTAGGCTTCACGGTAGGTATCAAGTGTCCCCGAGGACAAAGTGCCTTTATGCAGTACGGCAGCACGTTTTGGCAGCCGGGCAACAGCTTCGGCAGAACAGCTTGCTGGAACAAGTACTCCTGTCGCATCGTCTCCGACTTTTGGCCATATTTGTTTACCTGACTCATCTAAAGGTGTAATTCCGCCCGTTGCAAGAGAGAGTGCTCGAGAAAGATTGTATTCGCTCTTCCAGCCATACAGTTGTGCAGCAAGATGTGCCTTCTGCAGTATATCACCGATCCCGAACGGATCCCAGTGGTCGGTAATACTGTCATTGCCAAGCAGGACATTGACCTTCCGCTTTTGAAGCAGCGGGATTGGAATAACATCCTTTCCGATTGGAACAGAAGATGCAATGGAGATTCCTAGTGATGCTAGGCGATCAGCCATTTCAACATCTGCACCTGGTGCGAGCGATGCAAGAGAGAAAGCGTGACTGATGGTCACTTTTCCATGCAGACCAGCATCCTCTGTCAAATCTGCTAGTCTTCGTATAGCCTTTAATCCCGTTTCTCCACCTTCATGTAGATGGATATCAATCCCTGCCTTGTAGTCTGCTGCGATTTGAACCATTGTGTGTAATGATTTTTCCATATCGCCGTCAACTAAGGTTGGATCTAGTCCGCCAACGTGCGTAACTCCGAGCTTCATCGCATCGCGTATCAATCCTTCTACATTTGAGCGAAGCAAGCCATGTTGTGGGAAAGCAACAATTTCATGGGAAATTTTATCTGAGTAGTTTGCTAAGGCGAGTTTTAATTTTTCGAGATTTTTAAGGCCTACGACCGAGTCAATATTACAGTGGCTTCTGACATATGTAGAGCCGAAGCTTAGAATTAGTTCAATTAATTTCTCTGCATGTTCCTGTGCGGTTGGGAGCAATTTTGGCAGTAAAGTCTGTTCCAAAGCAATCATGTCAAAAATTCCATTTTTTCTTGTTGCTGCTGCTTTCCATGGACCGCCATAATAGGTTTTATCCAAATGAATATGCATATCTTTAAAAGAAGGAAGCAGCAGCATCCCTTTTGCATCATAGCAAACCATATCTTTTTCAAAAGGGGAATTGATATCTAGTATTTTCGTAATCCTGCCTTTATCGATACGGATGTTGCGGAATACAGATTCAGTTGCGGTCACTTCACCGTTTTCATATTTATAGCCGCTTTCCAATTGAACATTCAAAAGCATGTAGGAGCTATTTTTATCTGGCACTTTTATTTTCTGAATATGGGCATCAATATTTAAATTATTATTTTCTTGTATCATCCAATAAAATCTCCTTTTGGAAATATAAATTTAAACTGAAATGAGCTGCTAGCAAGTGATTAGAAATTTTTTCGCTCTAGTAAATTTTAACAAATTTAATTTTAAAAGAAATGTTGGTATAAGTCATTGGTTGCTTAAACTAAAATTCAGTGATCGTATATGTGCATGTTATACAAAGATTTTTATATGAAATTGAGTTTAAGAAATCAAACTAAAAAGTTAAGAATTTGGTAATGTTTTTTATATGGGGAGTTAAGTTCTGCCAGGTACAATCAAAGTACGTCGACGAAATCATAAATTAAGAACACAAATGAAATAATATCTTATTGAACCGGTAAATAATATTATTGAATTAGGAGATGAAAAAATGATCAAGAAAGCAAAAATATTAACACCTTTACTCGGATTTTCAATAGCGCTAGCAGCGTACAGCACAAGTACGCAAGCCGATGCCGCGAGTGCACAAAAGACAGAAATAAAAACAGTACAAACAAAAGCAAATAAAGTCCATCATTCACATAATGAAAAGCAAATGACTAAAGGTCAGAAGATGGCCAACATTCTTAGCAGCACAAATTGGCAAGGTACAAGAGTATATGACAAAAATCATCATGACTTAACAAAAGAGAATGCAAACTTCATTGGTCTTGCGAAATATGATGCGAAATCAGGAAGATATGAATTTTTTGATGCTAAAACGGGTAAAAGTCGTGGCGATAAAGGGACTTTCTTTATCACCAATGATGGGAAGAAGAGAATTTTAATTTCAGAATCAATGAATTATCAAGCTGTTGTCGACATGACAAAACTAAATAAAAATGTTTTTACTTATAAAAGAATGGGCAAAGATGCGAATGGCAAAGATGTAGAGGTATTCGTTGAGCATGTTCCATATAAAGGAAAAGGCCTTTCTTTTACTGATCCGGACAAGCAGTTGACCACTACTACGGGTAAAATTGTTAAAGCCATTGATGGAGATAAAATTTTAGGCAGCACCCTTTGGCACGGAACAAAGGTTTTAGATGAAAACGGCAATGATGTAACAAAATATAATTCAAATTTTATAAGTCTGGCAAAATTTGATGATAAGACGAATAAATATGAGTTTTTCAATGCTGAAACAGGCCAAAGCCGAGGTGATTATGGCTACTTCGATGTTGTACACGGAAATAAAATAAGAGCCCATGTTTCCATTGGAGCTAATAAGTATGGTGCCGCTCTTGAACTTACAGAGCTTAATAAAAATAAATTTACGTATAAAAGAACTGGTAAAGACAAAAACGGCAAAGACATAACTGTATTCGTTGAACATGAACCTTATAAAGGTGATTTTAAACCAAAATTTAGTTTTTAAAAACAGCTTACAGATAGTCGGGAAATAAATGAATTAAAAACAAGGTTGTCTACAAAAAGGTGGCAACCTTGTTTCCTTTACCTGAATTTTAAAGGCTGTTTTTTAAAAAGTTGTTGTTTTTAAAAAGGTTATGTGAGAAGTTGATTGGAGCGGAAGGTGCGAGACTCCTGCGGGAGCAGCGGGACAGGTGAGACCCCACAGGCGCTTAAGCGCCGAGGAGGCTCACCGCCCGCCCCGCGGAAAGCGAGCATCCTGGAGCGGAAATCAACCACTCTTCTATTAGGTAATTAGCATCAAGGTTTACGCAAACAGCCATTAAAAAAACTGTACCTCGGCAGGAGGCACTCTCATGTCCATTCGGTGGCGATTATTAATTTCACATACAACGATGCTAATCGTGACACTAGTACTTTTCATAATAAGCGCTTTGTTGATTCCAGTGGCAATTACAGGTGATATCCGTAGTATTAAAGATTTGTATACACGTCAATATGCGCTTAAGCCCCTAACAAAGCCAGAGGAAAATGTATTTCTGGATGTTAAATATTTAGCGAAAAAACAGCCAAATCAATTGTTAAATGAAACTATGCTTAAACAATTTGATCAAAAGTTAGATCCAGTATCCTCTGGATTAATCATCCGTAAAGGAGATAAAATTGTCCATTCTTCAAAAATTTTAAATTCTATAAAGGACGAAAAAAAGCTTCCTTCGTTTGAACCGGAAAATATTAAAGTACGAGACACAATCAGTATAGATCATCAATTTTTTTTATATGTAAAGTTCGATTTTTATTTTCCTGATCAGGAAAAAGGCAGTGTTATCATTATGAGGGAAGTGAGTCCTTTTGTTGAGCTATCAAGGAGCTTATTTCCATTAATATTCGGGCTATTATTTCTTTCATTAATTCTTGTAAATGGTCTATTAATTTATTTTGTATCCAAGAGTATTATTAAGCCGTTATTTTCTTTGAAAACTGCAGCAGAACAAATGGGTGAAGGGAATCTTAATGTTAAGATAGAGAATGACAGGCAGGATGAGATAGGTGAGCTTAGTCATGCATTTGACAAAATGAGAAGAAAACTAAAGGATTCCATTGAAGTCCAGCTTCAGTATGAGGAAAACAGGAAGGAATTAATTTCTAATATCTCTCATGATTTAAAAACTCCTATAACAGCTATTAGAGGCTATATAGAAGGAATACAGGATGGTGTAGCAGATTCACAAGGGAAAATGGAGAAATATCTCTCAACAATCAAACGAAAAGCGACAGATATGGATCAATTAATTGATGATTTATTTCTCTTTTCTAAATTAGATTTAAAGAAGCTGCCATTTTACTTCGAAGACATTGATATAATCCGTTTTATCATAAATTTTGTTGAAGAAGTAAGTTTTGATTTAGAGGAAAAGGATATTAAAATTTTTGTGGAAAATAGGACAGAAAACGAAGTAAGGGTCATTGCCGATCGTGATAAGTTAAGGAGAGTATTGTCAAATATAATTAATAACTCCATAAAACATATGAAAAAGGTAGAAAAACAAATAGAGATTTATATTCAAGGTAAGGCGGATTTTGTAGAAATTGAAGTCCGTGATAATGGTTCAGGAATTGAACAAGAGTCACTCCCTTATATTTTTGAACGTTTTTATCGCGTTGATACATCAAGAAATAAATCAACCGGCGGGAGCGGTCTTGGACTTGCAATAGCAAAACAGATTATTACAGAGCATGGCGGCGATATTTGGGTGGAAAGTCAATTAGGGCTCGGTACGAGTATCTTTTTTACGTTGAAGAAGACAATTTAGAGTGGTGAATACATTGAAAAAAATTTTAATCATTGAAGATGATCTTGATATTGGGGAATTACAACAAGATTACCTTGAGATTAATGGATATGATGTTGAATTACAAACCTCAGGTAAGGAAGGGTTAAAACGTGCATTAAATAAAGAGTATGATTTATTAATCATTGATATCATGCTTCCGGAGGTGGATGGCTTCGAAATTTGTAAACAAGTAAGAGCTGTAAAGAATATCCCCATCTTAATTGTCTCTGCCAAGAAGGAAGATATTGATAAAATAAGAGGCTTGGGACTTGGGGCCGATGATTATATTATTAAGCCGTTTAGTCCAAGTGAGCTAGTTGCCAGGGTAAAGGCCCATTTGGCACGCTATGAGCGTTTAATAGGAAATATGGATACAACCAAAAAGGAAATAAGAATCCGAGGGCTTGTCATTGACGAATTGGCTCGAAAGGTTTATGTGAATGACAAGAAGATATCTTTAACTGCAAAAGAATTTGATTTGTTACTTTTCTTAGCCCAGCACCCAAATCGGGTCTTTAGCAAAGAGGATCTATTCGAAAGCATTTGGGGAATGGATTCATCAGGGGATATTACCACCATTACGGTGCATATAAGAAAAATCCGCGGTAAAATTGAAAAAGACCCATCTAACCCTCAATTTATTGAAACAGTTTGGGGTGCGGGCTATATGATATCGGTTTAAATTAGTAGTAACCTCTGGTAGATATACTTTAATAGTAAATCACTTTCTTTTATCCCTGCATATTTATTGGGAAGAAGAAAGTGATTTATTTTCTCTTTCACGAAATTCTGTTGGAGATATTCCTACTATTCTGCGAAATAACGTACTAAAATAGTGCTGGCTGCTGAATCCGGATTTTTCAGCAATATCCGATATTGTCGAATTTATGTTCGTTATTAAAAATTGTTTGGCTGTTTGAATCCGATATTGGATTAGATATTCTGAAAATGAGACCCCGACTTCTTCATGAAATTTCCGGCTCAAGTATGTTGGATTAACATGCACCATATTCGCAACAGTTAACAAGGAGATTTTTTCATGGAATTTTTCATGAATCATCTTTAGTGAACGATCTATGAGACTGGAATATACCTTTACTGGCTGTTTGTCTTTATATTTTGCTAGGACACTTAATAATTCACTTTCAATTATAGGCTTAGTTAAATAATCCACTACTCCGATTCGAATGGATTGTTGTGCATAGTTGAAATTCTGACAGGCTGTCACCATAATGATGTCTACTTCCTGATTGATTTTCCGCAATTCTTCTCCAAATTCCAGCCCCGATTTTCCCGGAAGGTTTATATCTAAAAAAGCCAATTGGATAGAAAAATTTCGATTAATCTCATGTGCCTGGTTCGCATCGGCAGCTTTGTAAATCTTCCATTTGGGACATTCTGATTGAAGCATATATTCCATTTGTTCCAATTCTAATGGCTCGTCATCAACAATTAAAACATTCATTTCCTATTAGCCCCCTCGTTATTTCATTAAATTTTAATCAAAATCAATATTTGAAGTAAATACAACGAGAGGATCTAGTAAAAATAATTTAAAAAATAGTATGAATTCTGAAAATATGAAAGAGCCCTTTTTTTTATAATTTAAATATGTGTTGTACTCGTTCATAAGCAATTCTTGAACAAGTCTTTAGAGGAAAAGGAGGCGGAAATATATGATCGACTTACTGCTTTTACATGGAACCGTGATCACCATGGACAAAGACAGACGAATTCTTCAAGATGGTGCAGTCGCAATCAATAAGGGAAGAATTTTAGCTGTAGATACGACAGAACGACTAATAGGAAAATTTGAAGCGAAAAAAGTGTTGGATTGCAGCCACCAATGTATTTTACCAGGATTAATTGATGTTCATGGTCATGGCGGCCATTCGATGTTTAAGACGATTGCAATGGAGAATATTGACTTTTGGATGCCAATTATGACAAATACGTATAAACATTTTGTAACAGATGATTTTTGGTATTACGAAGGAAAGCTTTCGGCTCTAGAACGTTTAAAAGCTGGAATCACAACAGGTGTATCCGTTTTAGGTTCGATGCCGAGGTCGGATGATCCGATTTTTGCCATCAATCATGCGAAGGCTTATGCTGAAGTCGGTGTTAGAGAGGTGGTTTGTACTGGTCCTTGCAATCCCCCTTGGCCGCATTTATTCAGCCGCTGGATTGATGGGAAAAGAGTAACAAAAGAAGTAACCTACGAGGAAGTAATTAAGGGGGCTGAAGCAGTCATCGAGGCATTGAATCATGCCAATCATGACAAAACAAGAGCCTTTATTACACCATTTGTAATCGTTACGTCTGTAGATCCTTCCAGTCCAACTTCACCGCCCCGGCTTTATGGATTAACGGATCATGACCGCTATCAAGCGAAAAAAATTAGAGAGATTGCGAGAAAATATAATACAAGAATTCACTCTGATGCCTTTGGCGGAATGATTCATTTAGCCATTCAAGATAAGGAAAACGCGCTTTTAGGTCCCGATGTTCACCTCCAGCATTGCCGTGGAATTTCTTTTGATGAGGCAAAAATTTTAGCTGAAACAGGCACAAATGTGAGTGCCTCACCCGGATTTACACAGGTACATGCACGTACACCAGTAATAGAATTACTTGAACTAGGAGCGACAGTTGCGATTTCTACTGATGGAACTTCACCATCCACAAGCTTCGATCTTTTTCAAGCTATGAGGAAAACTCAGTTTATTCATCAAGCCGCATTAAGAGACGAATATTATTTACCGCCTGGAAAACTATTAGAAATGGTCACAATCGATGCCGCGAAATGCATAGGCTGGGATGACGAATTAGGGTCGCTGGAAGTTGGGAAAAAAGCAGATGTCATTACCGTCAACTTAAATCAGCCCCACTTGACTCCTGAATTTATGCATGTACATCGACTTGTCTATCAAGCTGTAGCAAATGATGTAGAACATACAATCGTTGATGGAAATCTAATCATGGAAGGGCGAACCGTTCTAACCGTTGATGAAGGGGCGAGTTTAAATGAGGCCAATGAAGAGGCGCGTTCCACAATCAAGCGTGCGGGTCTTGAGAAATATATGCAGCCAACAAAATATTTTTGGGGACATACACGTGCTTATGTAGATGAAAAGAGATATAACGAGGAGGATTATGATTTTACTATCCAGAAAGGAGAAATTGAATGAAAACCAAACTAAAAGGAAAATTTGTAATAGGCTTTGATGGATATGATCATGTCCTGCTTAAAAATGCTGAGGTTGTTTATGAAGACGATACCATCATCTATGTTGGGAAAAACTTTGCTGGAGAAGTAGATGAAATCATCGACGCAGGTAATGCAGTGATTAGTCCTGGATTTATCGATTTAAATGCACTTGGGGATATTGATCACGATATCTTACACTTAGAAGCAAGGACGAATAGACAGAAAAACCTGCTTTGGTCGGAGCGATATATCGAAAAGGGTCATCATGAAGTAATGACAGAAGAAGAAGAAGCCTTTAAATCCTTATATGCTTATTCACAGCTCATTCTACATGGAATTACGACAGCCATGCCTATTACATCTGTTTTTTATAAAAAATGGGCTGAAACGTATCAAGAAATCGCGGCTGCTGCAGGGCATGCGGGAAACCTGGGACTCAGATTATATATCGGGCCTAGTTATCAATCCGGGATTAGAGTGGTTCAGCCTGATGGAACGATAAAGCTTTACTGGGATGAAGAAGCTGGGAGAGCGGGTTTACAAAGAGCGGTGCAATTTGTCGAAGAATTTGATGGTGCTTATAATGGCTTGGTAAGAGGGATGCTTGCACCGGAACGCATTGAGTGCCAAACTGCAGAAAGCTTGAAGCAGACAAAATATTATAGTGAAAAATTGGGAGTTCCCATAAAGTTGCACGCTGCTCAAGGAAGTTTTGAATACCATACCATTGTAAAAGAACATGGGGTAACGCCTATTCAATATTTGCATGACCTTGGTTTCTTAGGTTCACAAACGGGTATCCCGCATGCCCACTTTATAGCCGGTTATAGTGAAGCAATGGCTGGCCAGGGGGACGATTTGCGTTTATTAAAAGAAACGAATACAACCGTGATTCACTGTCCTTTAATTATTGGCAGGCATGGTTCGGCGCTTGAAACCTTTGCAAAATATAAACGGGCTGGAATCAATTTGGCACTTGGAACAGATACGTTTCCACCTGATATGTTTCAAAATATAAGAACCGGCAGCATGCTTTCACGAATACAGGAAAGGGACGTGGAGGATTCCTCCTACGCAGATTTCTTTCGTTCTGCCACGCTTGGTGCTGCTAAGTTTCTTGGAAGGGAAGATCTTGGCCGCATTGCTGTTGGTGCAAAAGCGGATATTATTGCCATCGATTTAGATGGATTTCATATGGGAGTTTTAGATGACCCGATTCGCACCATGTTTGTTAGCGGGACAGGAAGGGATGTTAAATTATCAATTATCAATGGCCGGGTTGTCATGAAGGACCAAAAGATTCCGGGCATTGATTTAAATGAAATCAAAGACAAGGGACAAATTTATTTTGACAAAATGAGAAAAGGATATTTAGAAAGAGATTATCAACAGCTGTCCGAAACCGAGTTGTTCCCAGCTTCCTTTAATATAGTAGAATCTATCTGATTAAAAAAGTAGTAAAGATATTGCAAATTTAAGTAAAGATATTTGAAATAAAACTGTCAGAATATTTTTTATAATTAGACAAACGCCAACAAAAAAAAAATAGGGGGCTATGTCTAATGAAAGTAAGACAGGTGTTAGGAAAATATTTTCTCGTTTTGTTGATGGCCATTATGATTACTGGCTGTTCAACAAATAAGGATGTAAGCACGAAAGGAAATGAAACGAGTAAAGCCTCAACCGAAGGTAAAACATTAGTCATTGCGCGTTTATCAGACGCAGAAAATTTAGACGAACAGTTTATGTCAACGATCAATGCTGCTAGTGTTACTCATGGTAAAATTTATGAGGGGCTGGTAGCGAGAGATCAAAATTCGGAAATTCAGCCATTACTTGCAGAAAAGTGGAAACAGCTGAATGACACTACTTGGGAATTTTACCTTAGAAAAGGCGTTAAATTCCATGATGGAACACCATTCAATTCCGAGGCTGTAAAAGCAACATTTGATCGATTACTAGACCCAAAGGTTGCTTCTCCCAGAGCGGGTACATTAAAAATGGTAAAAGAAGTGAGAGTTATAGATGACTATACCGTTCAATTCATTTTAAAAGAACCATTTTCACCATTACTTTCTATTTTGGCCAATCATGAAGGCGACATTATCAGTCCGAAAGCGATTGATAAATATGGAAAAAAAATTATTCAAGAACCAGATGGAACCGGCCCTTTTGCTTTTAAATCATGGACTCCTGGACAAGAAATTGTGTTAGTTAAAAACGAGAATTACTGGGGAACAAAACCAAAGATTGATAAAGTCGTATTTAAGGTAGTTCCGGAAGAAACCACAAGAATCTCCATGCTTGAAACAGGGGAAGCGCAAATTGCTGAACCGCTTTCAGTAGAGATGATTGACACGGTAGAAGGTTCACAAGCATCCGAAGTATACCGCAGTGAAGGATATGGAACTGAGTTTATTGGTTTTAATGTTAAGAAGAAACCATTTACGGATGTTCGAGTCCGAAAGGCAATTGCCCATGCAATTGAAATGGATTCCATTATAAAGGGAGTCTATAACAATGTAGGAAAGAAAGCGAATTCACTCATGGGACCAAAGGTGTTGGGGTACAGCCCAGATTTAAAAGCATATGATTACAACCTTAATGAAGCGAAGAAATTACTTGCTGAAGCCGGTTATCCAAATGGGTTTGAGACAACCTTACTGACAATGGATGACAAACAAAGAATAAATCTTGCGGAAGTAGTTCAATCGCAGCTAAAAGGTATTGGAATTACAGTAAAGGTTCAGGTAATGGAGTATGGTACATTTGTTCAGCAAATAGATAAGGGGAATTCGGAAATGTTTATTTCAAGCTGGAGAAATGCAACCGGCGATGCAGACTATAATCAATATAATCTATTGCATTCGGCATCCCAGGGGCCCGCTGGTAATTCATTCTTCTATAGTAATAAACAAGTTGATAACCTAATTGACGCAGCCCGCAAAGAAAAGGATGAGCAAAAACGAATCGAACTATACAAAGAGGTTCAAGAATTGGAAATGAAAGATGCTCCGTATATTCCAGTAAGAGTCATCGAAAATTTGGCCGCAGTAGCAAAAAATGTCTCAGGTTTTTCAATTAGTCCTTCTGGCTATTTAGAAATCAATGATGTATCAATAAAATAGGAAAAGGATAAAAGGGATATTCCAATAGGTATTCCCTTTTGTCTTTGTCATAACGAACAAAGGAGAATGGGTATGAACAGCAGTTATTGGTTAATGAATGCACGATTAGAAGTTGGCTTTAAAAAAGAGAGTGGAAGAGTAGTTGGTACAGAAACTCAAACTTACAATTTATTAATTACTGATGGAAAAATCACTGAAGTTGTTAAGGCTGGGGAACCAATTTCAAATCATTTACCAACGAAGGATGCAAAGGGGTTGTTGCTGCTTCCTTCGTTTATTGAAAAGCATGTTCATCTAGATAAAACCTACATGGGTGAAAATTGGAGAGCTTGCATCCCGGCAAAAGGTGTGATTGAACGCTGTGAAATCGAAAAGGAGATTCTTGCATCGATTCCATCTAGTACAAGGGAACGTGCAGAAGCCTTACTTGAGGTATTGCTGGCTTCAGGTTCTACACATGTTAGAACTCACGTAGATATTTATCCTGAAGTGGGGATTCAAAACTTAGAAGGAGTTCAATTAGCATTAGAATCGTATTCTAATAAACTAAGTTCTGAAATTGTTGCATTTGCCCAACATGGCTTGCTCCGTCCAGGTACAATTCAGCTAATTAGAGACGCAGTACGAAATGGAGCAGGGATTGTTGGATCAGTGGATCCAGCAACGGTGGATAACAATATTGAAGAATCATTAGTTCAGTTAATGGACATCGCAGTGGAGGGAAATGCAGATATCGATCTCCACTTGCATGATCCCGGTCACTTAGGAACTTTTACGATGAAACGTCTTGCCTATTTAACAAAGCAAGCAGGCTGGGAAGGAAGAGTGGCCATCAGCCATGCTTTTGGACTTGGGGATGTATCGACAGGGGAAGCATATGAAGTAGCAGAAATATTAAAGGAATCCGGTATTTCAATTGTAACAAGTGTGCCAATCGGCAGGGCCATTCCGCCAGTTAAATTGTTAACTGAATGGGGAGTGGAAGTAGCGGTAGGAAACGACAATATTTATGATTCATGGTGGCCAACCGGAAACGGGGATGTTCTTGAAAGAGCTGGACGCCTTTTGGAGTATTTCAGATGGACAGATGAGGTATCTCTATCTCAGGCGTTGAAATATATAACCGGAGGTATAACTCCACTAAACAAAGAGGGTAACCAGGTTTGGCCAAAAGCAGGAGATGCGGCCAATATGGTTCTACTCGATGCCAGCTGTTCAGCGGAAGCGATAGCAAGACGATCCAAAAGAACTGCTGTATTTTATAATGGAAATCTTGTTTCCGGTTCATTAAACGAATAAACTCGCTCCATATAATTATAAATTTGTTTTATGAAAAAGGATCTCTGGGGGCCCAGATTTCCTTTTTCATTTATTAAAAGTAAGGATTGGTAAATTTTTCAGCAGAATCCTAGAAAATGTGGGCCTGAAAATTAAAAGAGAGTACTGAAATATCAGCACTCTCTTTTAACATCTATGAAGAATGTTTCATTTTATGAAAAAGTAATGTAGAGATAAAATGGATAAAACAAATACAGCATGGGACAAAAAAACTAATCCATATTGTTTGAAAATTACCAGCGGATGGCATGAATAGAAAGCCTGCGATTATACCAACCAATCCTGCAAGTGGAATGGTTGCAGGCAGTGTTTTTTTGCTTAGAATAATATAAAGCATCGGGATAATGAGTGATGCGTAAATATTACCAAAGAAAAATAATAATTCAATTGGTTTTGGCGGCAGGATACTAACAATTATTAACAAAATAAGACAAACTGCACCAGAAAAAGCATAGGTCCATTTCCATTTTTCATTTTCGGTTTGCTCACGGAAATACCCGATAACATTTCGAACGATCAATACGGTAACGGAATGCAAACCTGAACTTAAAGCGGACAAAATTACACAAAAACAAAATAGGATAAACAATACAATTAATAGGTTTGATTGAATTTTATTAACTAACTCCATTAAAATGGTATAAATATTATTGAAGCCCCTTCCAAAAATGACGATGACAATCAGGGTTGAAACTGAGAGTGGAATCGTTGCCCACAATAATCCTGTAAGAGTGAAGGTTATTTGGATTTTTTCTTTTTGAATGATAAATAACCTCTGCCATGTAGCACAATCGAGTAAAGCTTGACCTATCCCAATAATGATTGCTGCAAGAAAAAACCAAATAGCATCATAATTTTTAAAATATAACAAATAGGGATGATATAGCTTAATCCCATCGTAGACAGGGTAGACACCTTCTTGAATGAAAAAATAGACGGGAATAACAATTACAGTTGCGAAAACAAGGGTAATCGTCACACCGGAAAGCCGATGGAGCCATTGCATTCCGCCTACACCGCTAAATAAAAAACAAATGAATAAAAAGATAAGGAGCCCGATGAAAATTGGAAAGGGAAAGAGAAGATGCAAAAGGATCCCTGCCCCCAGTGCCTGGATAAAAATTGAATAGAGGCTTGTTGTTAATAACAATGTCATCATGATCCAAAAGCCGGTTGGAGATAGTTTCGATTGTAATACATCGCCAATCGTTTGATATTCACTGTAATTGGCACAGATTTTTTGCGCAATAAATCCGAAAAAAATAAGTGCAAAAGCACCCATTAATGAATAACCGATTACTCCGGAAAGCCCGTATTTCATCAATGATTCTGGTGAAGATAAAATCGTATTCCCTGTTACCCATCTAGCTAGCAGACTTACAATCCCATAGCCAACACCAAGTTTGACTGTACCTGCAATATATATATGATATTTTTCTTTATTCAATCCTTAAATCTCCTTTAAACGATAATCACGTGGTGATTTTCCCGTCATTTTACGAAACATTTGGCTAAAATAATGCTGACTATTAAATCCGCATTTCTCTGATATTCCACTAATGCTCATATCAGGACATTCAATTAACAGTTTTTGTGCTGCTTTTAAACGAACTTCATTTAAATATTCAGAAAATCCCATTCCGACCTCTTCCTGAAATTTACGGCTTAAATAAGCAGGATTTATGTGGATTTTTGAAGCTAAATAATTTAAAGTGAGTTTTTCATTGTATTCAAGTTGAATAATTTGTACGGCCTGGTAAATAGGATCGGAATAGCTCCCAATTCGCTCATATTTTATAAGAACTTTATAAAGTTCATCCTCAATAACCGGTTTTGTAATATAATCAACGACACCCAGTCTAATGGATGTTCGGGCATATTCGAAATCTTGGAAAGCTGTTACGATGATGATATCCATTGTATAAGTTTTGGATAATTCTTCTGCTAACTCCAATCCATTTTTCCCTGGCAGGTGAATATCCAGAAATGCAAGGGTTATATTATTTGAATGCATGATTTGGATGGCTTGAGATGCATCCTGTGCCTTGAATAGATTCCATGATGGAAATCTATTACTAATTAAATAATCCAATTGCTCTAATTCCAATGGTTCATCATCTACAAGTAAGACATTCATGGGGGTTCCTCCGTTTTCTTACATTTCCTTCAGGGACTTAAATGGGAATAAGGCAGTAACGGTTGTACCGTCACCAGTATTTGATAACTGAATTGCAGTATGTTCGTTAGGAAATAACAAATTTAGCCTTTTTTCAATATTACCTATTCCTAATCCACCTTCATTTTTCTGAAATTGTTGAGCTAGATTAGTGGAGTTGTTCCATACTGACACGAGAACATTCTGATCCTTTTGAACAATATCGATTTTTAAAATAGCTTCTCCGGGAATTTTTTCAAATGAGTGTTTAAATGCATTTTCCACAAAGGTTTGAATCATAAAAGGAATCATTACTGCTTGTTTTACATTAGGTTCAATGGAAATATGAAATTTTAATCTGTCTCTGAAACGAACTTTTTGAATTTCTAAATAATATCCTGTATAAATTAATTCCTCTTCGATTGTGATGGTGGATTCATTTTTTTGGTATTTATATTTTAGCAATTTTGAAAGAGTTTCAATTGAATTGATTAATTCAGTCTTTCGATCAAGTCTTGCTAAACTTAAAATGGAATTCAATGTATTAAAAAAGAAATGCGGTTGTATTTCTTGATTTAATTGATTATAGAGAGCAGTTTGCAACTCTCGTTCAAGAGCAATTTCTCTTGTTTGTTTTTGTAGAAGATCAATTCGTTTTTCAAAAATAATTAAAAAGAGTAATGTGAAGGCACCTAATAATGGTGCTAATATACACAACATAATATAGATGGAGAAAGCATCTAAGGTAAGCATTTACAACATTCTCCTTTAGACAATACAAAAAGAGAGCAGGAACTCTCTTTTTTAATTTTAATATTATTTTATAAAATTAAAACCTTCTTGCAAATAGGACGAGTATGATTAATGTTGGAAATCCTCCGCGAAGTGACAGCTGACATAATGGTTTTTTCCCAGTTCCCTAAGGGCTGGTTCCTCTGTTTTACATTTACTTGTAGCAAACGGACAGCGTGTATGAAAGCGGCACCCTATTGGAGGGTTAATAGGTGACGGAACATCTCCCTTAAGCAAAATCCTTTCCTTTTTTATCTCCGGATTTGGGACAGGAATCGCTGATAATAATGCATTTGTATAAGGGTGCAGCGGTGAATCGAATAAATCTTTTTTCTCCGCAATTTCTACGACTTTTCCTAAATACATAACCATTACCCGGTCCGAAATATGTCTTACCACACTTAAATCGTGTGAAATGAACAAAAAGGTTAAATGGAATTCCTTTTGCAATTTTTTTAACAAATTTAGAATTTGCGCTTGGATGGAAACGTCTAGAGCAGAAACCGCTTCATCACATATGATTAATTTAGGATTTACCGCAAGGGCTCTTGCAATACCAATCCGCTGGCGCTGTCCGCCGCTGAATTCATGCGGATAACGATCAAGTGCTTCAGGAGGCAGTCCCACATAATTAAGCAATTCAAGTATCCGTTCCATTCTTTTTCCTTTGGGAACTACTTGTTGAATCGCCATTGCCTCATTCAATATTTGCTTGATTGTTTGGCGCGGGTTAAGTGATGCGAACGGATCTTGGAAAATAACCTGCAGATCTCCGCGTAATTTTCGCATTTGGCTTTTATTTAACTCCAGGACGTTACGGTCTTCAAAGTAAACTTTTCCCTCTGTTGGTTCATCCAACCGAAGGATCGCCCTGCCCGTAGTTGATTTGCCGCACCCAGACTCGCCGACAATACTTAAAGTTTCCCCTTCATATAAATGAAAGGAGACATCATCAACGGCCTTTACATAGGATTTTGGTTTGAACATGGAGTCTGTTTTAACCGGAAAATATTGTTTTAAATGCTCCACTTGTAAAAGAAGTTTTTTGTCCGCAGTTGCCGCCATTATTACACAACCTCCTCTTCTTGGGGATGTGCTGTCCATTGATCTGTAAATTTCCAGCATCGAACTTTCACATTGTCTTCCAGTTCAATCAAATCAGGAAGTTTTGTTTCACAAAGAGGTTGCCTGAATGGACAACGTGATGCAAAACGGCAGCCTTCTGGCATATTGTATGGACTTGGTACCGTACCCTCAATGGTCTGTAATTCATCCCGGTCTTCATGAATTTTAGGCAGGGAGTCCAATAATCCCTGTGTATATGGATGTTGTGGATTGGAAAAAATCTTTTCCGTTGGTGCATGTTCGACAATATTCCCTGCATACATTACGGCAACAGTATCACATGTTTCCGCGACAACACCCAAATCGTGTGTAATCATTATAACGCCCATACCGAGTTTTGTTTGTAGATCCTTAATTAGTTCTAAAATTTGCGCCTGAATGGTTACATCCAATGCAGTTGTCGGCTCGTCGGCGATTAAAACTTCAGGTGTACAGGCAAGCGCCATCGCGATCATTACCCGCTGACGCATTCCTCCGCTTAGTTGAAACGGCTCTTGTTTAGCACGTTTTTCGGGAGAGGGAATTCCAACCAATTTAAGCATCTCAACAGCCTTATTCCAGGCCTCTTTTTTCCCCATTTTTTGATGAAGCCTGACTGCTTCAGCTATTTGTTCCCCGACACTAATGACCGGATTAAGGGATGTCATTGGTTCCTGGAAAATCATCGAAATTTCGTTGCCGCGAATCTTACGCATTTCCGATTCTGAAATGCTTACTAAATCCTTTCCTTTAAAAAGTATAGAGCCACCGGCAATTTTTCCTGGAGGAGAGGGAATAAGCCTTAACAGTGAAAGTGAGGTCATACTTTTTCCGCAGCCAGATTCCCCGACTATTCCCAATGTCTCTCCTTTATGGAGGGTAAAATCAATCCCATTCACCGCTTTACTTATTCCCCGTTTTGTATGGAAATGAGTTTTAAGTCCTTTAACATCTAAAATAACTTCCTTTTTTCCTTTCAAGTCCGTTCACCACCTATTAATTTAGTTCAATCCGTTTATTAAAAAAGCGATAGAAAATATCGACGAATAAATTGACAGCCACAAAGATAAGAGAGGCAACAAGGACTCCGCCCTGAACCATTGGTAAATCTCTCATTCTGATGGCATCAACAAGCATTCTTCCAAGTCCGTTTATGGCAAAAATGGATTCTGTCAGGACTGTCCCTCCCAACAATGAACCAAATTCCAGACCTACAACGGTAATGACAGGAATGAGTGCATTTCTTAAGGCATGTTTATAAATAATGACTTTTTCCCGTAATCCTTTGGCACGAGCAGTCCGGACATAATCTTGACGGATTACTTCAAGCATACTCGATCTTGTCATCCTTGCTACGATAGCGGCCCCGCCTGCACCCAGTGTAATAGCAGGAAGGATAATATTTTGCCAGCTTTCCCAACCAGCAACAGGTAAGATTTGCAGTTTAACAGAAAAGAAGTACATCAACATCAATCCCATCCAGAAGCTTGGCAGGGAAATACCAAGTAATGCAACAACCATTACACTTATATCCGTCAGTGTATATTGTTTAATAGCAGAAATGATTCCAGCAATCATTCCCAAAATAATTGTAATGACGATACTGTAAAATGCGAGCTCCATTGTAATTGGCAGCCTAACCATAATTTCATCCAACACAGGGCGGCTGTTTTTTAATGAAACACCAAAATCCCCATGAAAAATATTGATAAGGTAATCGAAATATTGAATATATAATGGCTGATTTAAGCCTAATGATTCACGAATCCCCTCGATTGTTGCTTTGGAAGCTCCTTCCCCGGCAAGAAGCACGGCAGGGTCACCCGGGACTATATGCATAATAAAAAAGACAACAAGGGTTACACCAATCATGACCGGAATGGTCTGTAATAAACGACGGATAATAAACATTAGCATGGATTTTTTTCAGTCCCCTCTTAAAAGATTTTTATTTTTTCATCCGTGGATCAAATGCATCTCGTAATCCATCTCCAAAAATATTAAAGCCTAGTACGAGAATTGAGATGGCCAGTCCTGGGAAGAGAGCCATAAATGGTGCGGAAAAAATGAAATCCCGTCCGTTACTGAGCATGGTTCCCCATTCGGGAGAAGGCGGTTGTGCACCAAGTCCCAAGAAAGACAAACCTGCAGCTGATAGAATGGCAGTTGCGAGTCTTAAAGTCCCTTGTACGATAATCGGTGACAAAATATTCGGGAAAATATGTTTCGTGATGATCGTAAAATCATTGGCTCCTAAGGAACGAATGGCATCAATATACTCTAAGCGTTTGACTTCAAGTGTCGAACCACGAACAATTCTTGCAAAAAGGGGTATAGAGAAAACTCCAACTGCGATTGTAACGTTGATTAAACTAGGTCCTAGGGCACTAATAATAGCAAGAGCGAGTAAGATACCAGGGAATGCAAGCATAACATCCATGATTCGCATGATGATGGTATCCATCCACTTGCCAAAGTAGCCTGCAATAAGTCCAAGAATTATTCCAAAAAATGCACCGAAAAGAACAGCTGCAAAACCCACTCCCATCGATAAACGCGAGCCATAAATAATTCTGCTTAATATATCTCTTCCTTTATCATCCGTTCCCATCCAGTGATGGATGGAAGGAGATTGAAGCTTATGTGTTAAATCAACATTGTATGGATCAAATGGTGCAAGTAATGGAGCAAATAATGCAACCAAAATATAAAAGATAATAATAAAGGCTCCGACCATAGCTGCTTTATTATCCATTAATATGGAAAGAGACTCCTTCCATTTGGATGATTTTTGATAGGTAAGACTTTGTTTCAAGTTAACGGCTTGTCCAGTTTTCACTTCAACTGACATAAAATTCCCCCCTGAAATTTATTGTTTATATTAATAATGTGCTATACCGTTATATACCTCCTCTCATCGCCTTCTTTTTGTAAAAGAATTATTTTCAAATTATCAAAATTTAAAGGATTGTAAAATATTTTTTGAAGTTGTTGTCAAAATATTTAAAAAACATGTAAATATTCTGTAAATATTCTATTTATTATTTTTCTATAATTCAGTTAAGTAGCAGAGAAGGGCTGGTGGAACATCATATAATTAACATTCGAAATCTTACGAAAAAAGGGGAGAAAAAAATGGAGAAGAAAAAATCTATATTTAAAAGCGGTATGTTACTCGTTTTAATAGGATTAGTTCTATTATTTACACAGGCATGCTCAACAAAATCAAACACTGAAAATAAGGCCGGTAATAAGTCCGAAGCAGCAAAAGAAGGAGGGACTTTAACTATTGTTCGTCTTTCCGATGCGACAAAGTTGGATCCGCAGTTTATTACCGATATCCCGTCAAATGATATTATCTATCAAAAGGTTTATGAACCATTGGTAGTACCGGATAAAGATATGAAAATTCAGCCGTTACTTGCGGAATCTTGGAAAGTTGTAAATGATACAACTTGGGAGTTCAAGCTAAGAAAAGGGATCAGTTTCCATGATGGTGCACCATTTAATGCGGAAGCAGTAAAAGCAACTTTTAATCGAATGCTAGATCCAAAAGTTGGATCGCCTTCCCGTGCAAAATTTGAAATGATTAAAGAAGTAAAGATTGTCGATGATTATACCGTTCAGTTATTGCTTAAATATCCATATGCTCCATTATTGTCTATTCTTGCAAGTAGTGAAGGAAGTATTATCAGCCCGAAAGCAATAAAAGAAAATCCTAAAGAGCTGTCAGAACACCCGGTAGGTACGGGTCCATTTGTATTTGAAGCTTGGAAATCAGGTCAGGAAATTTCGTTAACGAAAAATGATAAATACTGGGGGAAAAAACCAAAGATTGACCGTGTAGTCTTTAAGGTTGTTCCTGAAGATTCCACACGTTTAGCGATGATTGAGACAGGAGAGGCGCAAATTAATGACCAGGTTCCTGTTACGGAGGTTGATCGAATCGAGTCGTCTAATACCATGGGTTTATACCGTACAGATGGACTTGCAGTTGAATATCTTGGGTTTAATATGAAGAAAAAACCGCTTGATGATGTTAAGGTTCGTAGGGCTATCAGCCATGCGATTGAGAGGGAAGCAATCATTAAAGGTGTTTACAACAATGTAGGAACACTTGCAAATTCAGCTATGAGTCCAAAAGTGTTTGGATACAGCAAAAATGTCAAGCCGTATGACTATGATATAAATGAAGCAAAAAAGTTATTGAAGGAAGCAGGCTATGAAAAAGGTCTGAAATTAACTTTAGTAACAAGTGATCGGAAAGAGCGTATTAATATGGCTGAGGTAATTCAATCCCAGTTAAAAGGAATTGGAATTGATGTGAAAATTCAGGTCATGGAATATGGTGCTTATATTGATGTCATTCAAAAAGGTACATTTGATATGTCGATCGGCGGATGGGGAAATGCGACTGGGGATGGAGACTATAACCAGTACAACCTATTCCATTCTTCGTCACAAGGTCCTGCAGGAAATACTTTTTATTATAGCAATCCGGAAGCTGATAAACTCATCGAAGCAGCTCGTCGTGAAATGAATGAGTCAAAGCGGAAGGCTCTTTACGAGAAAGTCATGAAATTAGAATTAGATGATGCAGTCTATGTACCAATCCGCAACTATGAACACACTGCTGCTTATAGTAAAAATATCAAAGGTTTCTGGATGAATCCTGCAAGCTATTTAATGATTAATGATGTAACGGTGAAGTAATCATCATCTGAGGCACTTACCATTTTGATAAGTGCCTCTATTAGTTTATTAAGGATTACTAAATTATAGGATTTTATAAAAAGCAGGAGGAATTGAAATGGATTCATATTGGTTAAAGAATGTTCGCCTCGAAAAAGGATTCATTATTGAAGAGGGTCGAATTACTGGGACAGAAACGGAAATTTGTCATTTGAAAATAGAAGACGGAAAAATAGCTGAAATTAGCACTTCAACTCCGCTTTCTGAGGAAACGCAGTTTGATGCGAAAGAAAATCTTCTATTACCTTCACTAAGGGATATGCATATTCACATTGATAAAACTTATTATGGCGGTCCTTGGAAAGCTTGTACCCCGATAACAAAAGGAATTTTTACAAGATTAGAAGAAGAGAAGGAACTACTGCCAAAATTATTGCCAACTGCCGAAGAGCGGGCGGAGAAAATGATTGAACTGCTTCTCCAAAATGGCCATACCCATATTCGAACACATTGTAATGTTGATCCGGTGATTGGGTTGAAAAACTTGGAGGCAACTGTCAATGCCCTTGAAAAATATAAGGATGTGTTAACCTATGAAATCGTTGCCTTTCCACAGCATGGTTTGTTAAGAAGTGATTCGGTTCAATTAATTCGTGATGCAATGCGAAATGGTGCCACATTGGTTGGAGGGGTTGATCCTGCAACAGTGGACAGAAATATTGAAAAATCACTCGAAACAATCTTTGATATTGCAGTTGAAGCGGATGCAGGGGTGGATATTCATTTACATGATCCGAATACATTAGGCGCATTTACCTTTGAAAGAATGGCTTATTATACGAAAGAAGCAGGATTGAAGGGGAAAGCAACAATCAGTCATGGGATTGCATTAGGGGATTTACCGGGAGATTCACTGGCAGAGATGGCAGCGGTGTTGAAAGAACAGAAAATCGATGTAACGACAACGGTTCCTGTTAATCGTCCAACAATTCCTATTCCAACTCTTGACAAATTAGGTATCACCGTATCGGTTGGACATGACAGCATCACCGATCATTGGTCGCCATTTGGTACGGGAAATACCATTCAAAAACTTAGTATACTCGCAGAAAGGTTCCGCATGATAGAGGAGTATACATTATCCTCTGCCTTAAAATATGCAACAGGCGGAATTACACCATTAAACGAAAAGGGCGAACGTGTTTGGCCAAAAGTTGGGGATGATGCAACGATGATGTTGGTAAAGGCTTCTTGTTCGGCTGAAGCGGTTGCTCGGCGTTCTCAAGTTGAATCGCTATTTTTTAAAGGGAAAAAAGTTAAAAGTAAATTGGAAAATTCAAAAACTGCAGTAACACAGTAGTACAGGGGGGGAATGAATATGGGTGTACCATATTGGCTAACGAATGTCCGGCTTGAAACCGGATTTGTTAAAGGCGAAAACGGAGCTTATGAAACAAAAACAGAGCTTTTCCATTTAAAAATAGAGAATGGTAAGATCGTAGAAAAGCAGAATCATTGCTTTGAAATACCAGCAGAAGAAAAAATGATAGATGGAAAAGGGTATCTAGCGATTCCAACCTTCAAAGAAATGCATAACCATTTAGACAAAACCTACCTTTCTCTTGATTGGAAGGCATGTAAACCGTCTAAAAATTTAGCTGACCGCTTACGATTGGAAGCAATGGAGCTTGAAGAATTGGCACCAACTACAAAGCAACGGGCAAGCAAAATGATTGAACTGCTTTTATCAAATGGGGCAACACATATCCGTACGCATGTTAATATTGATCCGTATATCGGTTTGAAAAACTTGGAAGGTATTAAATCAGCACTAGAGGACTACTCGGATAAATTGACCTATGAGATTGTTGCTTTTCCGCAGCACGGTTTGTTACGAGACAATGTGATCCCTCTTATGAAAGAAGCGATGAGATCTGGTGCGCAGCTTGTCGGTGGACTTGATCCGGCGGGAATTGACAAAAATATCGAAAAATCTCTATTTGAAGTTATGAATTTGGCAACTGAATTCAATGCTGATGTAGATATTCATTTACATGATGGAGGACATGTTGGTTACTATACGGTTGACAAATTAGCTGAGTTGGTTGAGGATTCAAAATGGCATAATCGCGTGGCAGTCAGTCATGCATTTGGCTTAGGAGATGTACCAATCCATCAGCAAGAAGAGATTGCAGATAAATTAAGTGAATTAGGAATGTCTATTATGTCAACCATCCCAATTACCAGAACAATACCTCCGATAGATATTCTAGATCAAAAAGGAGTAAATGTATTTTTAGGGTGTGATGGATTTTATGACTCCTGGGGACCTTTTGGAACAGGTGATGTATTAGAAAAGGTAACAAATTTTTGTGAACTTTATCGGAAGAGTGATGAAAGATCACTAGCCTCTTCACTAAAATGGGCAACAGGTGGACTGACACCGTTAACAAAAGAAGGGGAGGTTGCTTGGCCGCTTGAGGGGGACGAGGCAAACCTAATTTTAGTAAACGCATCTTGTTCTGCTGAAACAGTTGCCAGAAGACCAAAGCGTGAAGCTCTAATTTTTAAGGGTAACGTAATATTTGGAGAGATTTAAATTTACTTTAATTGAAAAGAAGAGACAACGCTTTACTTTGTCTCTTCTTTTTTATTATTGGTGCTGCTCTTGCTGCTTCACCTTTAACCTTTCCTCTAATACACGCACCATATGAAGGAAATGGTCTGCCTCTCTCACGACATGGTCAGCCAATAACGGATCAATGACATTTCTGATTTGACAATTTTTAATAAAATCTAATCCTGCCTGCTTAAAATTGCGAATTTCTTGTGCAGCGTTTTCGCTGTCTTTATTCAACTTTCCGATAATCGGGTAGGTTGGTTGTTTCTTATAGAGCATTGATTCAACATCTCTTGCCTGATTGAGAAGAACTTCAAAATCATCCCCAAATTTCAATGCCGCTCTTACTAAATTTCGTTCTGATTGATCTAATAGTGAAGCAATAAACCGGGAATGCTCCATCATAATCCGTAACCAAAACACATTTTCCTTAATAATCGCATCTTGAATGGGATCTAGAATTCCTTCATTGAATTTTTTTAACGTCCGCATAAAATATTCAGCTTCCCTGGCTATATGGTCGACCAGAAGCGGAAAGTTGAATCCCATTACCTTACAATTGATGATTAAGATGAGAAGATTTCTTTTGAAATTGCGTAAACCTAAAACGAGGTTAATCGAGTCTTCGTTTAATTTACGGACAGCCGTTACGTTATTTGGAGTATTGTAGGCCCTTTTTTCCTGTTCCTCAAAATAATGATAAAAACGATCCGTCTGCTGAATCAGATGTTTGTCATGGCGGCTGAAGCCTTCCCCTAAAAAATATGAATGTTCTTTCATGATTCTCAACCAAAATTTATTTTCTGTTAACGAACGCTCAATGAAAAGTTGTTCAGTTAAGGATTCAGGTTGTGCTGCAAATGTTTCCGGGGCAATTAACATTTGATTGTTTTGCTCCATAAATCCATGATTTACCATCATAAATCCCCCCTTAAAAAAACACACATATACTCTAAAGGTATTAGCATGAATCTCTTTTTATGTTTTATTGAAAAATATATTTGGGTAAAGAATAAAGGTAAGAAAAAATAGTATGGAGGGAAAGAATGAAAGCCTCTGATTTGTTGGTAAATTGCTTAGAAAATGAAGGTGTGGAATATATCTTTGGAATCATTGGGAGTGAGGTCATCGATTTGGCCAATTCTTTATCAAAATCAGAAAAAATAACATACATACCCGTTCGACACGAGCAAGGCGCTGCTTTTATGGCCGATGTATACGGTCGTCTTAGCGGCAAACCTGGTGTGTGTCTTGCAACGCTCGGACCTGGTGCAACGAATCTGTTAACCGGAATTGCCAGTGCCAATTTAGATCATTCACCGGTGATCGCGATTACTGGTCAAAAAGGTCTTAATGTCCAGCATAAAGATGCTCATCAATATATTGATATTGTTAAGGTGTTTGAACCAGTAGTAAAATGGTGCGTACAAATAAAGGATGCCAACACAATTCCAGAGATTATTAGAAAATCATTTCGGTTATCATCATTAGAAAAACCGGGTGCTATCGTAATGGAAGTACCTGAAAATATCGCTAAAGCCAATGCCACAACGAAACCTTTATCGATTCCCCCTGATCCAAAAAGTGTGCCGGCAGAGGAAGCCTTTATAAAAGCCGTTCAAATGCTTCATCAGTGTAAAAAGCCATTTATTATTCTGGGAAACGGAGTAATTAGGCAAAATGCAGTGAAGGAAATACAAACATTTATCGAGCATCTCGGCTGTCCCGCTGCAAATAGTTTTATGGCAAAAGGGGTATTACCAAAAGAACATCCGCAAAATTATTATACCCTTGGTTTCAAGGAAAAGGACTATGTCCTCCGGGGGATAGAAGAATCCGATTTGCTTGTAGTGATTGGTTTTGATTTTAATGAAAAATTTCCATATGAATGGAATGGGGAAAAAGTACCAGTTCTCCATATTGATCCATTACCTGCTGATGTTGAGGAGGGCTACCCGGTAAAGGGGGAATTGGTCGGAAATCTAAAAGAAACACTACGTTTATTGCTGGAAAAAGATGTTTCTCCTAAGCCTTGGGAACCATCCGGAGAATTAAAGAAGCGAATAGAAGACGCCAACTCTATTAACAAAAACATGGACAATCCTGAAAATTTAACGATTGAAAACATTCTGCATGTTATAGAGAATCTTTCTACCGAACAAACTGTCATCATTTCCGATGTGGGGGCTCATAAGGTAGCAACAGCTAGGACATTTCAACCAAAACATGCCAAGCAGCTTGTGATTTCCAATGGCTTAGCTTCAATGGGAATCTCCATCCCCGGTGCGGTTGGTGCAAAGCTAGCGGCCCCCGAAAAAACGGTGATTGTGTTGACGGGGGACGGCGGAGCTTTAATGAATTTTGCCGAATTGGAAACAGCCAAACGCTTGGGGCTGAATTTTATCATTATTTTATTAAATGATTCGATGTTGAAGCTTGAAGTGGAGACAATGAATAAAGCATTTGGTGAAAGCTATGGGGTAACGTTTTCGAATCCTGATTTTGTGGAATTGGCTGAAAGCTTCGGGGTAAAAGGTATTAGAGCTAATCATATCGATGAATTTGAAGAAGTTCTTATAAAGGCAATTAAAGATTCGAATGAAATTTTTTTAATAGATACAATCATGCAGGTAAAAGGTTAAATGAAGAGTCTTCGTCATAAAAGTGTCGCCAATAAAGGGCATAGGCGACAAAAAGAAGAGTCTTCGTTATAAAAGTGTCGCCAATAAAGGGCATAGGCGACAAAATGGAGAGTCTTCGTCATAAAAGTGTCGCCAATAAAGGGCATAGGCGACAAAATGGAGAGTCTTCGTCATAAAAGTGTCGCCAATAAAGACCATAGGCGACAAAATAAAGAGACTTCGTCATAAAAGTGTCGCCAATAAAGGAGATAGGCGACAAAATAGAGAGTCTTCGTAATAAAAGTGTCGCCATTAAAGACCATAGGCGACAAAATAAAGAGGCTTCGTCTAAAAAGTGTCGCCAATAAAGGAGATAGGCGACAAAATGAACAGAAATGGAAGTAAAAGTGTCTTCGAAAAGAAGGAGCGGTGAAACAATTGTTCACCACTCCTTCTTTTTTACCGTGAATTTACTTTAATCATATTAGTACATCATAAAGGATGCACCAACAATGATTAACAGGATGAATAGAACAACAATAAGCGCAAAGCTACTTGTGTGTACGTGTCCGTCAGACATAGTAAATCACCTCCTACATCTATTGATATAATTTATGCTTGTTTTTTTTTTGCGTAATGGACAAAGGTTGATTTCCTTGAAAAATGTTTAAGAATATCTGTTTTTGTTCTTTAAATTTGAAATAAAAAAACTGACTCATTTTTTCTGAGCCAGTTTGTGATTGATTTAACTGTATTGTGGGCGGAGTTTTGTCCGTTTATTTATGTGCTGCTCTGCGCCTAATGCAGCTATCGCACCGTCTGCCGCAGAAATGACTGCCTGTTTAATCGGTGTTCTTCGCGCATCACCGCCGGCAAAAACACCTTCCGCACTCGTTTGGAGCAGGTCATCGACGCTTACATAACCTTCTTCATCTCTCAATACTGCACCTTTTAAGAAATCAGTTCCGGGTTTCATCCCGCCAAGATATAAGAAGACACCATCCACATCCCAAACTTGCTCTTCTTTTTTATCATTTAGGATAACAATTTTTTCAACGCTATCAGTTCCAATAATTTCTCTTAAACGATGACGGCGATAGATTTCAACTTTTGGATTGTTTTTTAGCTCTGAAAGGTCGGCGTCTCCTTTTAAATTCTCAATTGGAATCAATAGTTTAACGGTTTTACAATATTTTGCAAGGGTTTCAGCCTCATGGATAGCTTCTTCGTTATCTCCAACGACTGCCACAACCTGATCTTGATAGAAAGCAGCATCACATGTGGAGCAATAGCTCACCCCACGTCCGGTATATTCTTCTTCACCCTTAATCTTACTTGTTGGAGCTTTAGCACCAACAGCGATAAAGACGCTTTTTGCTTTAATTGTTCCCTCTGGAAGCTCAATCGTTTTGATTTCACCAGTGAAATCTACAGAAAGTACTGTGGAACGAACAAATTCTGCTCCAAAATCCTTCGCTTGCGCCTGCATTCTTGTTAAAAGCTCAAGACCTGTTAGTTCTTCGCGAACACCTGGATAGTTCGCAATCTTATGGGTAATGGCCAATGTTCCTGCTTTAGGTGCCTTATCAATGACAAGCGTTTTTAGTTTTCCACGTGCTGCGTAAACTGCTGCCGAAGCACCAGCAGGACCACCGCCAATCGTGACAAAATCATAAACTTCATCGAGAACTTTAGGTATAACAGGCTGAAAAATAGAAGATTCATCATCACCCTTGACCTGTTCTGTCGTTTCATCCTTATTTGCAAAAAACTTACCGTCTTCAGGAATATCAAGAAGCTTGCGAAACTTTTTCTCTTGAAAGCCCAATACAAGCTTTCCATTAATAAAGGTTGCAGGTGTACCGTAAATTTTCCGTTCTTTTAATTGATCAAAATACTCTTTATGAATGGAAGCATTTCTTTCTTCGTATTCAATTCCCCAGTCTTTTAAAGCCGATTTTACTTTTTCGCAATAAGGGCAGCCAGTACTGCTGTATACAATTACTTCTAATTTTTCTTCCATCCGATTATCCTCCTAAATATCTCCTTTTTTGTTACTATTATAATAATATTAATATAAATTAAAAGTCAATACTTTTTAATAATTATTATAATTAGGAGGTGGAAAAGAAGAGTCAAATTCTACTTGTTGGACTCTTTTCAGAGATTA
>NZ_MLYR01000040.1 GCF_001866655.1 Bacillus sp. MUM 116
AAAAACAACAATCTATGCGAAAATAGCCTTTATAACAAAATAAAAGTAGATTAACTTCCCCAAGAGTATTATCAGGCAATAGTTTCTAATAAATCTGTGACAATTGTTACACACAGAGAGATTTTTTTATAACACTTTATTTTCATATAAAAATTTCCTAATATAAATGACTTTGAAGCGTTTTCACAATTATATAACAGCACCAAAGTTGTGGTATAACAGAAGCCCTCTAGCTCTTTTTGCCGGTTTAGCATCTACTCTTTTAGACAAGAATGAGATATAATTAAATATTGTTTTATTATCATAAAGGAGTTTTTTTATGAACGTCATTTGCACTACCTTAAATGCCAAATATATTCATACAAACCTGGCTATTCGTTATTTAAAGGCTTATGCCCTGCCTGAATTTAATATAAAAATTAAGGAATACACCATAAAGGATCCGGTCATGAATATCGTCACTGACCTCTATCAACAAAAACCGGATGTTATTGGATTTAGTTGTTATATTTGGAATATAGAAGAAACGATTAAAGTTGTGAACATGCTTAAAAAAATTGATCCTTCCATCATCATTGTTTTTGGGGGCCCTGAAGTTTCATATGATACTTCAGAATGGATGGAGAAAATTCCTCAAGTCGATTTTATTGTGATGGGCGAGGGGGAACAAACCTTTAAACAGCTTCTTACTGAAATTGAAACGAACAAAAATTATCGAAATGTCCCTGGCATTGCTTTCCGGAACGAGGATCAGGTGGCGGTTACCCCGCAAATGAACAAGCTTGATTTAAAAGAGCTCCCTTCTCCGTATCGTTTTCCGGAAGATCTCCCGCATCTGGGGAAACGTGTCACTTACATTGAGACAAGCCGTGGCTGTCCATTTAGCTGCCAATTTTGCTTATCCTCAATCGAAGTTGGAGTTCGTTATTTTGAAAGAGAAAAAATAAAAGAGGATATCCGTTATTTAATGGCGAATGGTGCCAAAACCATTAAGTTTGTAGACCGTACCTTCAATATCAGCAGAAGCTACGCAATGGATATGTTTCGCTTTTTGATTGATGAACATCTCCCTGGAACTGTCTTCCAGTTTGAAATAACCGCGGATATTATGCGGCCTGAAGTAATTGATTTTCTTAATCAAGAAGCACCAAAAGGTCTATTTCGCTTTGAAATAGGAGTTCAATCGACCAATGATTATACAAACGAGCTTGTGATGCGAAAACAAAATTTTTCAAAATTAACCCGAACAGTCACAATGGTTAAAGATGGAGGAAAAATCGACCAGCATCTTGATTTAATTGCAGGCCTTCCGGAAGAAGACTACCATTCCTTCCGAAAAACGTTTAATGATGTTTTTGAATTGCGGCCAGAGGAATTGCAGCTCGGATTTTTGAAAATGCTCAGGGGAACCGGGGTACGGCTCCATGCTGCCGACCATGGATATATTTATATGGATCATTCACCATATGAAATTTTGGGGAATAACGTACTTTCTTTTGATGATATTGTCAAAATCAAGCAAGTGGAAGATGTATTAGAAAAATATTGGAATGACCATCGTATGGACCTGACGGTTGAATACTTGGTTACTAACGTCTTTTCTTCTCCATTTGATTTCTTCCAGCAATTTGGAACTTACTGGGACGAACAGGGGTGGTCAAGAATTGGGCATCAGCTTGAAGACCTGTTCCGCAGACTGCATTCCTTCTTAGAATATATCTCTATTAAGGACCTCGATATCGTTGTTGGACTAATGAAATATGACTACCTAATCAACCATAAATATAAACCAAGAAAACCTTGGTGGGATCCTAGCTTTAATAAAGAGGAGCGCGTGAATATTTATAAACAAATCGCCGAAAATCCCGCTTTATTAGAACAGTCGTTTGTGGAGTTAGGGCTTGATGAAAAAGATTTATTTAAGCATACAATGCTAGAGAGACTTTCCTTTGACCTTAAAGAGTACCTTTCCTCAGGAAAGATTATAGATCACCCTACCTGTTTAGTTGCCTATTTTAACGCTACGAATGAAGAAACCGTTATTTTCTCCTTCAGAGAAAAATAATCTAGCCGGCTTTAAGCCGGCTTATTTTTGTTTTTTATCCTCATTTTTCTTCTTTTCCTTATGCGGAATTTGAAGTGTTTCAAAAAGCTTTGTTCCGTTTACATCACCAAATTCAATACTAAATTCCTCATTTGGAATTTGTGCTTTATTTCCGGGCCTCATCATCCTCTGCCCTTTCTTCCTAATTTGGAATTTCGATTTGCACCCCTTAAATGATCGTCTTCCTCATGGGAAAATTCGCTTGAAAATTCACTTTCCTGAACATTTTTATGTGGAGTTTTTGAATACTTTTCAACTGCATTAAATTCAGCTTTCCTTTTTGCCATCGTCTATTCCTCCCAAAAAAATAATCTTACATAGGTAGTTTTCATCATAGAACGATAATCATTCATTTCCTTTTTTTTCTTAATATAAATTTTCTTCGCTGAAGGAAAATATAAGAAAAAGGAGTGAATGTTTTATGACAAAGGAAATTCATAAAAAAACACTAAAAAGACTAGATATAGATGAAACTTTGCCACATCAAATCAGTGCTCCCAGCTATGAAGGGACTGGGATAAAAATGGAAGCACCATTTGTTAATAAGCACGGTGTAGTGATTGGGGACAGTATGTATGCATCAAAAAATTCACCTTTGGAAAATTGGACAGAGGAATCGGATCCAGCCATAATGTCGGGAGATGAATGGGTTCATCCGACAAATGATATTGGCTGGAATACAACTGAAAATAAGGAGATTCTAGAGAGCAAACGGAAACCAAAAGCTTATCCCTTTATGCATCCTTCGAAAGATGTAGGGAAAGGGACAGATTAAAAAGAAAAGCGGAAGCAACTTGGTCAGCCCCGACAAGGCTTTAGGCCGGGGTGGTGAAGTCGCTTTTTGACTTCATCGACCGGGCCGAAGCAACCCCGAGGGGTTGGACGCTTGCGCTGGACAATTCACAAAGTAAAAGTTTCTTATCTAATTTCTAATAAAGAAAACCAAATCCGAAAAACATTACCACTCATGAAAATAAAATGGATTAAAAATACTATCCTTACAGAGATTTATTCTCTGTAGCGATTTTAAGGGGTTGATAACTATGGCGAATAGCAGAAACAAATTATTAGTTCCAGGTGTTGAACAATTTATGGATCAGGTTAAGTATGAAATTGCCCAAGAATTTGGTGTTCACTTAGGATCAGATACGGTCTCCCGTGCAAATGGTTCCGTTGGAGGAGAAATAACGAAGCGACTTGTAAAACAGGCTCAGGCACAACTATCCGGGAATCCCTCACAAGAATAATTGAATACTTTGGCAAAAAAAGTCCGGCAGTTCAATGCCGGACTTTTTCTAATTTTAATGATAAGGAAACTATTCATTTCCATCTTTATTGTTATGTAAATTGTGCTTTTGTCGAGAATTTCCGTTGTCATTCTGTTGGTTTTCACGGTTCCATTTTCCATCATCTTTATTGTTATGTAAATTGTGCTTTTGTCCAGAATTTCCGTTGTCATTTTGTTGATTTTCACGGTTCCATTTTCCATCATCTTTATTGTTATGTAAATTGTGCTTTTGTCGAGAATTTCCGTTGTCATTCTGTTGATTTTCACGGTTCCATTTTCCATCATCTTTCTGGTGATTTTGATGGTCCCATCCTGTATTATTCGATTTATCTTGTTGATGCCATTTTTCCTTATGTTCTGTTTTGTTTTTATGTAGTCCCTCGTTTTTATTCCGATCATTATTATTAATTGCTTGTTTTTTTGGTTTCTGTTGCTGTTGCTTTTTTATCTGCTCTTGTGAATCATGAGACCATTTTGAAGATTGTTTCTCTTTACTAGAATGATTTATTGGAATTTTTCCGGTTCCACTTTGTTTATTTTGCTTAACAGGAGGTTTTGTTGCCTTAACTAGAGAATCTGGAATATCTTGCTGCACTTTAGACTTTCCATTATTCAATTGTGATTCTTTATTTACAACACTTTGAGTGGATTGAATCTTTTTCTCTTTATACTTCCCTGTAGTAAGTCCTAATTGATGAGCTTCTTTTCTTTCTTTTTCCGTACCGCTAAGGACAGTAGCTTCTAAATGTTGTTTATTTACTTTTTCTTTAATTTCCTCGATGTTTTTTTTCAGTTTATCCTCAGCCTGTTCTTCCGCCTCTTCAGTACGAACAGTTGATATAATTACTTGTTCAGTTTCTTTGAAATAGCCTTCCTTTTTCATTTCACCAAGGAGATTTTCAGTAAGGTCAGAAACATCTTTTTTCTCCCAGTCAGGAATTTTCGCAATAATTTCTTTTCCCTCTTTATTAAAGCCAGTTAATTCGACTACCTGCATCTTTTTATTTACGCCAAGTTCAATACTTGGATTTACATCGATCGACATATAGGCATACGCTTTCTTATCTTGGTAAGAAGGAATAAAGAAACCGAGAATTAAAAGAAGAACTGTCAGTCCTGCCCATAAAGGTTTCATTTTTAATAGGTTTTTTAACAGGTACTTTACTGAACGTCCTGTTTGGGATGGACGCAAATCATTATTTTCAATGGGAAAAAAGTGAATTTCTTCACCGATTTCATAGGTTTGATTCCTTTTTCTTGCACGTAAAAATTCACCCTCCGGAGTTAACAGCAATAGAAACGCATCTTCAATTTCCATAACTATACCTTTTTTCATGATTCAAGCACCCCCTTTATATAATCTTTTAGAAAAACATAATCACCAGATAAAATAAGTACAATGGCTATAATATACTTACGATTTCGTTCGATTGTTTTTCTGCTTGTCTCCACCATTTTTTCTAACTGTTTGATGGGGAGCCGTTTTTTCTCAAGTAATATCTCCTTAAGTTCAGGGTGATCAACAATCATTTTAGCGGCAAGAATTGCATTTTTTCGTGCATCTGCATGCTTTGGCGAATTTTCCACTAAATCACTGAAGTTTAAATCAAAGGTTTTAAGCAGTTGTTGAAATTGAATAATTTCATCTTTTCTTAACTGCTCATCCGTTTTTTTATGATAATTTTCAAGTGAAAGTTCGTTTACAATTACCGTACCGGGAGACTCTTCCTCAATGGACGCGGTTTGGAAATCAAGACTTATATATTGATTCTTTGTTTGTTTACGAATGTAATCTATTACTCTTCTTTTTATTAAAACCTCAGCAAAACTTAAAAGAGAACTTCCCCGTTCAGATGAATATTTTTCAATCGCTTCATTAAAGGCTAACAGCCCAATGCTGAATTCATCATCCGTTTCATAGATATATCTTTTGCATACAGACGAAACTGTTTTTGCAATAAATGGTTTGTACGATTCAATCAGTTCATTAAGAAGAATACGGTCACCTTGCTGAATTAATATTACCGACTCTTCTAGCGTTTTTTTCTTCTTCTTGGTCATGAACAACAAACTGAGCATTAGACTCACCTCTCTATTCACCCAATTATACCATACAGAAGGTGTAATAGATTTCAGGGGGTCATTACCATTCGAAAAAACAGCTTGATTCCGAATGTCATGATCCGTTTATTGCCCAAAATAAAATCGTTTTCTTATTTAACCTTCTTCCTCTCTTGAAAATTTTTTATGCGATCGCTTTTCATTACAAAAATACGTTTTTTGTTACAGGATTTGTGGGGGTGTGTAAAATAAAATTTCCAAATTCATTACAAAAAAAACGACGGGAGCTTCCCGTCGTTTTTTATTCATGTTTATCCATTGGATTATATAGTTTTATTGTTGGATTCTTTTCTTGGAACCATCTTAGTGCGAAGTCGTTTTCAAATAAAAATACATGATGGTCATAGCGGTCCTTCACAAGCAAGCTACGGGAGCTGGATAAATTTTCATCCACTACATCTCCTTCAACCCATCTGGCAATCTTTGATCCTAAGCGTTCCATAATGACTTCCGCATTGTATTCATTTTTCATGCGATGCTCAAAAACTTCATATTGCAGCTGTCCGACTGCACCTAACAAATATTCTTCCATTCTAATGGTTTTAAAGAGCTGAATGGCTCCTTCTTGTACAAGCTGCTGTATTCCTTTATAAAAAGACTTTTGTTTCATGACGTTTTTAGCAGATACTTTTACATAAAGCTCTGGTGTAAATTGTGGCAGTCTTTCATATTGAAAATTATCCTTGCCGGTTGTCAAAGTATCGCCAATTTGATAGGTACCTGTATCATAAAGTCCAATAATATCACCGCTCACGGCCTCATCCACCGTATTTCTTTCTTCCGCCATAAAGGATGTCGATTGTGAAAGCTTGATTTGTTTTTCAATGCGAGGGATATTCACGCTCATTCCACGTTCAAATTTACCTGAACAAATCCGAACAAAGGCAATCCGGTCGCGGTGTGCAGGATTCATATTTGCTTGAATTTTAAAGACAAATCCTGAAAAATTCTCTCCAAGTGGATTAATTTCCCCAACGGATGAATTACGTGCTTTCGGAGGCGGCGCAAATTGGAGATAGGACTCCAAAAATGTCTGCACACCAAAATTGGTTAAAGCACTGCCAAAGAAAACAGGCGTTAACTTACCGGCAGCAACTTTTTCCGCAGAAAATTCATTTCCTGCCTCATTCAGGAGCAAGATTTCCTCTATTGTCTGTTCATAAAGACCGGAATTCTTAATTGAGTGATTCCCCTCAATCTCCCCGTCATTATTTAAAGAAATAAAACGATCTTCATTACTCACACGAAATTGCTCAACACGATTATGATAACGATCATAAATGCCCAGAAATTCTTTTCCCATTCCAATCGGCCAATTCATCGGATAAGACTCGATGCCAAGAACTTCTTCCAACTCAGCAAGAAGTTCCAGTGGTGGTTTTCCTTGTCGGTCAAGCTTATTCATAAACGTGAAAATTGGAATTCCCCGCATCCGGCAAACTTTAAATAATTTTAGTGTTTGTTCCTCAATCCCTTTTGCCGAATCGATAATCATCACGGCGCTGTCAACGGCCATTAAGGTACGATAGGTATCTTCACTAAAATCTTGGTGTCCAGGAGTATCCAAAATATTGACACGAAATCCATCATAATCAAATTGCATGACACTGGATGTAACAGAAATTCCCCGCTGCTTTTCAATTTCCATCCAGTCACTTGTGGCAAATTTCCCGGTTTTTTTTGCTTTTACCGTTCCTGCATCCCGAATGGCTCCACCGAATAATAATAATTTTTCAGTCAATGTTGTTTTACCGGCATCTGGGTGAGAGATAATAGCAAAGGTCCGGCGCGATAATACTTCTTCTGTAAATTTGTTTCCCATCTTGACTTCCTCTCTTTTTTGACAATTAGTTTTTGTCCATAACTTCAATCTTATATGTCTTAGGATTACTTTGCAATCTTCAATTCATCGACACCATTTAAATCTATTTTATCATCGGAAATAAGAATATAATGAAGAAAGCATTTTATCAATTTTTTTATTGGAGGAAATATGAATATTACATCGATTGATCAAGCTACCTTGCATTTGATACATAAAGCTTTTGAAATTATCCTTAAAGACCATCATATACCATATAAAAAAATCGGGATTGTCGAAGATGGCGATCAGTTATTATTTTTGTATGAAGGTAAGTCAGAAAAAGTTCATGTTTTCAAATGGAGCAAAGCACAAAGCCTTGGAGTGAGTATTGGTGTTCTCGCTCAAAGTGTTTTGGCACCCATCATTCCAACCCTTCGAAACCTTTAGTTAAGGCTCTTTTCGTAAACTTTGTTTCTTTTGGACCTTAATAAGGGTCAAATACTTAAGTTTCTAGGCAATTTCCGCAAATATTCTTACGAAAAGATGCCACGAAGCATTTTGTTATACGGGTTGATGAACTTATACGAAAAACAACAATCTATACGAAAATAGCCTTAGTTATAACGATAAAGCTTCCTTTCTGAATATAAGAAGGGGGGCTTTTTCAAAATATCTATGCTTTTTCCTCCGATTCCCACATCCTTTTTTCTAAGATCCCATTTATAATAGAGAAGTACTCTGGTTAAAGGAGATGAAGACCATTGAATGAAAAAACAAAAAAAATAGTTTCAAAGTTTATTCCGCTCTTTGTAGCGTTAATATTCGTCATAGCTGGAATTGTTTGGGTTGTTCAAAGTTCGAAGGCAGAAGTGGCAATCCCCTTCTCATCAGTGGAGAAAACCATTCAAAATCAGCATGGTAAAACTGTCACTTTAACTGAACGTGCTGATGGCAGTATCCACATTAAAGCAGGGAATGCTCAATATATTTCCCATGTTCCTCCCAACAGCCAGATGGTCGATAAGCTAGTAGAAAAATATAAAATTAATTATTCCTATTCGAATAGCAGCCCATACGGAAAATGGATTCTCGGCGGTGTCATCATTCTGTTAGCCGGAGCCGCATTCACTCTGCAAAAGACGAAAGGTGGTTTCGGGCTTACAAACTCAATGAAAAATAGTGTAGCAAAACAACGCACTCTTCCGTCAACGACGTTAGATGATGTCGGAGGAATTGGGGATGAAATGAAGGAAGAAATTTTACAAACCCTTTCCACCTTAAAAGAACCGGAACGTGCCCTAAAACTAGGGATTAAACCGCCAAAGGGGATTTTATTATATGGACCTCCGGGTACTGGTAAAACATTATTAGCACAAGCTATCGCCCGCGAACTGAATGCATCATTTTTCTCCGCAAGCGGTTCAGCATTTAACGAACTTTTTGTTGGGGTCGGAGCAAGCCGGGTTCGTTCATTGTTCCAGGAAGCGAGAAAGCATAGTCCATCTGTTATTTTCATTGATGAAGTAGATGCACTTGCCGGAAGAAGAAAAGCACATGGCGGTGAAGAAGCTGAAAAAACCTTAACAGAGCTTCTTGTCCAGATGGATGGCGGTTTTAAAAATGATGGTATTCTTTTTATCGCCGCAACGAACCGAAAAGACATGCTTGATGATGCATTTTTACGTCCAGGAAGGATTGACTTCTCCTTCCATGTACCACTTCCTGATACCAAAGGAAGAAAGGAAATTATCGCCATCCATACAAAAGGAAAGGCGCTTGCAGCAGATGTGCTTACTTCTTTAAATGATTTAGCAGAAAGCACCTCAGGCTTTTCTGGTGCCGAGCTTCAATCACTGTTTGAAACAGCAAGTAGACGTGCTGTTCGAAATGGCAAAGATATGATCTATAAAGAAGATCTTGATTATGCCCTTGATCGTACAATATTAGGAAGTACTTCCCGTTCTTTGCAAGATTCTGAAACAAAACGCCGCGTGGCCATTCACGAAGCAGGACATGCCCTGGTTGCTTCTAAAACGAAACCGGGTTCGGTTAGAAAGGCTACCATTATTCCGCGTGGAGATGCGCTGGGCTATGTAGCACCGATACCAAAGGAATTGCATTTATCAACAACCAGCGATTTGCTTGACCGAATTGCCATGATTTTGGCAGGCGGTGTTGCTGAAAGATTAATGCTAGGTGAACACAGTATCGGAGTTAGTGGTGATGTTCAGCAGGCGAAACAAATAATTGAACAAATGGTTGATACCGGAATGCTTCAGGACGGATTTACCCTTACCTTTAATAAAACGGATAAAGAAACAAAAATGCAGGAACTTTTTGATAAAGGATTAGAAAAGGCTGACGCACTAATTCAAAACCATCATCAACAGTATCAGCAATTAGTCGATGCTTTATTAAAAAAAGAAACTCTCGAAGGCAGCGAAGTGGATGAGATTGTGCTAGGAAAATTGGTCTCAGCCTAAATGATGAGCACGAGGTGCAAAGCGCACCTCGTGTTTTTTAATACTCATTGGATTTAGTTTTCGTGGCAAACTAAACATGTATTCCTTAGAAAGAAGTGATTATTTTTGTTTAGCAAAAAGGAAAAAATCGAAAATGAAACTAATAAATATAAAAATAAAGCAATGGAATTTATCAATCACCAACAAAAAATCGATGAGTTAATGGAACAGGCAAAAAGTAAAGCGAAGGAACGGAAAAATTCATTAGGTGATGTTCTTGGGAAATTGGAACTTTTGATTGAGCTGATTAAATCCTATTCAAAGGGTGAGTACCGAAACATTTCCAAGAACACAATGGCAACCGTTATTGGCGCCATTCTCTATTTTGTTTCACCCATTGACATGATTCCGGACTTTATTATTGGATTAGGTTTTGTCGACGATGCAGCAGTAATTAGTTTCGCCGTCAAAAAAATATCCGGGGAGCTAAATGAGTATGACAAGTGGAAAAAAAGACAAAACCCTCTTGAATAATCAAGAGGGCTGCTAGATTTTCAAATTTTATTATTAAGGTTTAATAGAAGCAAGCTGCCCCTACAATAATTAATAGAATGAACAAGACAACGATTAACGCGAAACCGCCGCCCCAGCCGCATCCACCGCCATATCCAAATCCACCGCAGCATCCGCCGCCAAAACCACCATATCCAAACATTTTTCATTACCTCCTAATTTTTTATTAAATGAATCCGCCACACCATGAAGCTCCGATAATGATTAACAAGATAAATAGTACTACTAGAAGGGCAAAGCCGCCGCCAGCGAAGCCGCCTACTGCACCAGTCATATTATTACCTCCTTTTTTAAATTCTATATATCCTATTCAGGTACCCAAAAATGTGCACTAGACACTTATCCCTATTACCCAATTTTGAAAAAAAAGAATAAGCCCATCTTTTCAGTCAGATGGGCTAGATTATTTCAATTACTCAAAAGACTTTTGGTCCGAATTCCCGACCTTCTTAATTGTACTTTCACGTGGACCTTTACGATGGCATACGAAAAGAGCTCATCCCAGTGATCTTGAACCTTTTTGAAATTCTGATAATCTTGACGATACATCTCTTCACCAAAGCCAAAAATATCTGTCTGATATTCTTTTTGAACCTTTTTAATGTTACTCAGGATGTTTTTTCCAATCATTTTCGCAGTCAATTTTTCATATTGCTCATACCCGTTTGCGGCGGGCTTGGTGAGGATTCAGAAATATAAATGCGTATATCAATGACAATACTTGCAATGAACCCAATAATCACCCCAACTAGAACAATATATCTGCCAGCTGCAATTTCAGAAAAAAGTACACCGCGGACAGCTTCCAGAAAGTTGTATTCAAAAAGCTTCATGTCAAACAAAGCTAGAAGTCCTGTCAGAAATACATTGATTAAAATGAATGATAAAGTGACCATGGACATGACAACCCCTGTACATTGTTACCTTATGTTTCCAATAATGAGTTATTTTTATCCAAAAAAGAGGCCGTATTCCCTAAATCGGAAATCAGCCTCTTCTAGTTTGTCTTTATTTTATTGGCTATGTTAAAGGACAATGTAACGCATTAATAAAGAGAAGCGGATTTAAACCCCGCTTCTCATTTTATCATTTAATCTATAATACGTACTACGCGACCATTGAATGTTGATTTCCAATAGCTATTAGACAATGAAGCAATTGCTACACCTGTTGAGCTTTGTGAGCCAATGAACTTTCCGCCGCCAACATAAATACCAACGTGACCATCTGTTTTATAAGTATTGAAGAATACAAGGTCTCCCGGCTTCATTTGACTTGCAGGTACCTGTCTTCCCTCGTACTTTAAGGAATCTGTACTTGAACCAATATTATAACCTGCTTGTGCAAAGGCCCAGTGAACAAAACTAGAGCAATCAAATCTGCCATTGGCAATATCGGATGCTGTACGTCCGCCGCCAAATACATAAACAGAATTCCCAATATATTTATTTCCGGCATTAATGACTGTTTGAACACTTCCACTTCCACCGGAATGAGTTGCTACTGGAGTGTTATGATCTGAACCAGAATCATTCGATGTTGACGATGAATTGCCAGTATTGTTGTCGTTACTTGAACTGTTATTCTCATTCACTGAACCGTTATTGTCATTAGATGAACTTTTGTTATCAGACACAGGAGCAACAGCTTTTGCATGAATCACTTGATATTCTTTTAAAGCCAATTCCCTGTCTTTACCTTTTAGTTTTGCAATTCGATCCAATTGCTCTTGTTCTTTTTGTTTCAATTCTTTCTTTAAAGATTCATTTTCCTTTTTTTGACCCAAAATCTGCTCATGCATACCCTGAAGTTCAGTTTTCATATCCTTAAGCTCTGTCAGCTTTTTCTGAACTGTCGTTTGTTTCACTTCGACTTCCTTTTTATCCGCTTCATACTGTTTGATAAAATCCTGATCAGCTTGAACAAATGTTGAAACAGCACCAATTCGATCAATAAAATCACTAAAGCTTGATGCGCCTAATAAGACATCAAGATAACTAACGGTTCCGCCACTCTCTTGGAAGGATACGGCACGCTTTTTTAAAATTTCGTTTCGTTTTGCAATTCTTTCTTTTAAAACAGCAACCTCTTTTTCCAATTGCTGAACTTGCTCATTTGAATCTTTAATGTTATTCTCTGTTTTTACCATCATCGAATTATTATCTTTAATTGCTTGATCGACTCGATTCGCTTGTTCTATTAATCTGGCAAGATTATTTTGAACCTTTGAGATTTCCGAATTTGCTTTTGAAATTCCAGCTTGAATTCCCGAGCGCTGGCCTTTAATAGTTTGCAAATTATTATTTGGTGCAGCTTTTACAGCTGGAAGAGAGTAAGCACTTCCAAGACCAAGCATTAGAATGGTACTTAGTGCGGTTAGTTTCTTTTTCAATTGATTCCCTGCTTTCCTATCGACAAATTTCTATGTATTCTATTAATCATTGTTTTTAATCATTATGTATATGGCCATTAACATAAAACGACCAATTATAAAAATATTTTGTTGTAATTAGTAGTATAACATCTAATTTTGTCAAAAAAGTTAGAGAAATATTACATTTATATTTCAAAGACTATTTTTTTCTGAGAGTTAAAAAACAAACTCTTGTAATCAAGAGTTTGTTTTTTAAAATCAACCAGTATTCCGAAGTCCTGCCGAGATTCCGCTAATGGTTAATAAAACCTCCGTTAGCAATTCTTCATTCGGCTCTTCCTGGCTGCGCAATTGTTTAATTAACTCAACCTGTAAAAAGTTCAATGGATCAACATATGGATTACGTCTAAATACCGATTCCTTGATATTAGGCGTATGATCAAGCAATTCCTCATCACCTGTTATTTTTAAAAGGATGGCCTTCGTTTTTTCATATTCATCAAGGATATTTGTAAAAATTCTTTCTGCGATCGTTTGATCCTCAACAAGTGTTAAATATTCCTTAGCAGTTGTAATATCCGCTTTCATCAAAGCCATATGCAGGTTATCAATGGTTGATTGGAAGAACGGCCATTTTTCGTACATTTCCTGTAAAAGCGTCAGATTCTTTTCATCCTTTGATACAAAGCTGTCTAAACCCGTCCCGGCAGCAAACCAGGCAGGCAGCAGCTGACGGCTTTGTGTCCATGCAAACACCCATGGAATCGCCCGTAAATCTTCAAATCGTCCCTGTTTTTTTCGGCTCATCGGTCTGGAACCAATATTTAAATCTCCTAGTTCCCTAAGTGGGGTTGCCTGGTTAAAATAAGTAAGAAAATCAGGGTCATGAAACACAAGGGATTGATATTTAGCTAAAGCATCCCCTGAAATTTCGTCGAGGGCTTTTTCCCATTCTGCATGACGTAATTCCCCGTGATCCGCTTCTTTTAAGACATGTGTAGCAACCCTAAGAAGAGTGGAAATCGCTTGTTCAAGACTTCGGTAAGCTATGTCCTCAAGTAAGTATCTTGAGGATAATACTTCACCTTGTTCGGTAATTTTCACTCCATCACCGATTGTTTCAGCAGGCTGTGATAGAATACTTTTGTTTAACGGGCCGCCCCCGCGTCCGAGTGAACCGCCGCGGCCATGGAAAAATTTCAGACCAATCTGATAGCGCTTGGCCATCTCATGAATTTCAATCTGAGCCTTATACAGTTTCCAGTTCGCGGTAAGAGTTCCGCCATCTTTGCTTCCATCTGAATACCCAAGCATAATTTCCTGGCGGTCGCCCAAAATCCGCAAATGATTACGATACAATGGCATTTTAAACAGTGTTTCCATAATCTTTGGTCCAGCGGTTAAATCATCAATCGTTTCAAGCAGCGGCGCCAAATTTAAATGACTTTCTAACGTGCCATCTGCATGAAGTCTGTAGATACCAGCCTCTTTGGCCAGGACAAGTACTTCCAACAGGTCACTTGGAGATTTAGTCATACTTACGAGATAGACGGAAATGGAACGTTTCCCAAACTCTTCATGCGCTTTTTTAATCATTTGGAACACTTTAATCATTTCCTGCGTTTCTTCCGAATAATCTTCATTTAGTAAAAGAAGTGGACGCGGGTCAATTAAGATATTTTGCAGAATTTTAAGCTTCTCCTCTTCGGATAGCTCAGCATAATTTTCTGTGATTCTTACTTTCCTTAAGATTTCCGTAATCGCTGCTTCGTGCTCACCACTATGATTTCGGATATCGAGAGTCGCAAGGTGGAAGCCAAACAACTGGACTTGGCGGATCAACTTTTGAATTGTTTTTAGTTCATGGGCGGCAGGATGGTGGCTCTTTAAGCTGCTTTGAATGACGGACAAATCTTTTAATAACTCTTCAGCTGATTGATAACCAACTTCAGATTTTCCTACCTGTCTAACCCGCTCAATCATAATCGCAAATACTCTGCGGTAAACCTCTGTTTTGACTGGCCAATTTTTATCTTCCGTTAAATACTTGTCTTCTTGTTCTTCTAGTAATTGCAGGAGTTCTTCACTTACTCCTACCCTAGTAGTGGAGTGGCTGTACCGTTTCATTAAATCGTTCAGTACCCCTTTATATTTCTTTAACACAATTCTTCTTTGACGAATTAATGTCTCCCACGTTACGTCATGGGTAACATTCGGGTTTCCATCGCGATCGCCGCCAATCCATGAACCAAATCGAAGAAAATTAGGAACATTCCATTTTGTTTCAGGGTAATTTCTTTCAAGGCTTTCTTTTACCTCATAATGGATTTCAGGAAGAACCTCAAAAAGGGTTTGATCAAAATAATAAAGACCGTTACGGACTTCATCCATTACTGTCGGCTTGGTATGACGCAATTCATCGGTCTGCCACAGAATGGTTACTTCATTAAACAAGCTCTCTTCAAGCTTGTTTTTTTCTCTTTTTGTCAGCAGCGGATGATCAAGCTTTTCTAAAATCACTGCAATTCGCTGTTGAATTTCAAGAATCGACCGCTTAGTTGCCTCTGTAGGATGGGCTGTGATCACAAGCTCCAATGACAATGTTTTTAGAACATCCTGAATAACTTCTTCTGAGATATGGTTTTCTTTTAATGAGAGGATCGCACTTTCAATTGATGCAGGTTGAACGTTTTTTTCAGCCTGTAGTTGATACTGTCTGCGTCTGCGAATCCGTTGGTTTAGTTCTGCTGCATTGATTAAATGGAAATACATAGAAAAAGCACGGACCACCTGCACACGCATTGGGTTGCTTAAAGTGGAGATTTCCGTTTTTAAAGCGGCATAAGTTTCTTCTTCATATTGAGTTCGGAGGGATTTACACATGTTTCTTATTTTTTCGACTTTGTCGAATAATTCTGCCCCACCATGATTAATCAGGATTTCACCAAGCATTTGGCCAAGTAATTTGACATCTCTACGCAATGGAAGACTGCTGTCATTTACTTTTAATTCTGTTGCCATACTCTCACCTTCCCTTAATCAAAAAATTCTATAAATTTTAAATATAAATATAACATAATCTGAAAAAA
>NZ_MLYR01000041.1 GCF_001866655.1 Bacillus sp. MUM 116
CTAGAAACTTAAGTATTTGACCCTTATTAAGGTCCGAAAGGAACAAAGTTTACGAAAAGAGCCTTTTCTAAAAAAAATACTTAAGGCGGGCAAAATCTAAAAACCCGGCAAAAAATTTTTGCCGGGCTGTAATTTATATTTTTCAATTAATTAAACGAAAAATCCAAGGAAAACGATATTCCTTGCCTTCATATGCTTTAATCGCAGCAATGATGGTAAAGACAACCGCTGCAATTCCCAAAACCCATAAGGCAATAATCCCGATTACGATAATGGTTAAAATTCCACTGATGATGCTATACACTGTATAGGAAATAAAAAAGTTAAAATACTCTTTACCGTGATAATCAACGAAAGATGATTCATCTTTTTTAATTAACCAAATCACCAATGGACCAATAATCGGAAAAATAAAACTTACTATATATAGACATACCGCCAACAACCTTTCTTCGCTTGTTGCCATTTTCATCCCCCTATAAATAATGTTGTAATTATTCCTCATTTATATGTACGCACCTAACAGTGGAAGATTTCATTTTTTCTGGTAAAATCCGCTTATTATTTTTAGGGGCTTGCTTTCTTGGAACAGGGCAAAATAACCTAAAAATATATTACTGAACACAAGTTTCCGCATTGGGCACTTGTGCATATATTTAAATAAAAACCCGCTAAAATTTAAACTCTTCTGAAAATACGCTAATTGGTAAAATGCAAATACATGAAAAATAGGAAGAAAGGTTTCATTATGACAAAAATACTTTTAAAAAATGCAACGGTATACCCGGTTACCACCAATCCGATTCATTCAGGGGATGTCTTAATAAATGAAGGAAAAATTATAAGTATTGGGCATAATATCAGGACGGACTCGGACGTAAGAGTAATCGATTGCGGAAAGGGCTACCTTTTTCCAGGGTTTATTGATGTCCATACCCATCTTGGACTTTATGATGAAGGAACAGGTTGGGCTGGAAATGATGCGAATGAAACAGCGGAAGCTCTAACTCCGCATATTCGGGCTTTTGACGGTGCTTATCCATTGGATGCCGGGTTTACGGATGCAGTCAGAAGCGGAATCACCACGGTGCATATTATGCCTGGAAGCGCAAATATAATCGGTGGAACCACAGCGGTGATTAAAACGACCGGTAAAAATATTAAGAAAATGCTTGTTAAAGAAATCGCGGGCTTAAAAATTGCTTTAGGAGAAAATCCAAAAAGAATCCACAGTCATGGAAATAGCGACTCCATTACAAGAATGGGGATAATGGGCAAGCTTCGCGAGGCTTTTTATCAGGCAATATACGCGGATAATTCGGAAGATTTAAGGATTGCACCGATTATTATGGCCTTAAAAAGGGAAATTCCTGTTCGAATCCATGCACATCGTGCTGATGATATAATTACCGCTATTCGTTTTGCAGAAGAATTTAACCTTGACCTGAGAATTGAGCATTGTACAGAGGGCCATCTCATTGCCAGTGAATTAGCCGAAATGGGCCTTAAAGTATCGGTAGGACCAACGTTAACAAGAAGGTCGAAAGTCGAGCTAAAAAATAAAACGTGGAAAACCTATCATGAACTTACCAATCATGGCGTAGAAGTTTCGATTACAACCGACCATCCTTATACACCAATTCAATATTTGAATATTTGTGCTGGAATTGCAGTAAGAGAAGGATTGCCCGAACAAAAAGCTTTAGAAGGGATAACGATTTTTCCGGCAAAAAATTTAAAAATTGACGACCGTCTTGGAAGTATTGAAGAAGGAAAAGATGCTGATTTGGTTTTATGGAGCCATCATCCTTTCCACTATCTTTCAAAACCAAAATGGACAATGATTGGCGGAGTAATGGTTTATGAAGAGACAAAAACCTTGTAGAAAATTGCCAAAAATTTTTGTAGAAAAACAATCAAAAACCTATTTATTTTTATCTTTTTTTTATGGTATCATACTTTTAATGAGACGAATTGTAACTTGAATCTAGGTGATTATGTTAATTTTTGTTTGACAAAAAAACGATATAGGGAAGGCAAATGGTGCGCCACCAGTTTACTGGTTCTAGTGGGTTCGATTCCCACCCCGAAATTTTTTAGCAATTCTAATAAAAAATTTCGAGGGTGGGCCGTTTTCTTTTGACATGGGAGCGGATTGCCCTAATGGAGGGGTATTCATGCTCAAAAAAAGAGATCTTCATGAGAGCCACACACTTTATGAACTAATGACGCATCCAGATGTCTTCCCTTTTGTACGCCAAAAAGCTTCATCCCATGACGAATTTGTATTCGTAACAAAACAAACCATGGAAGCGGAAGAACGCGGTGAATTAATTTCCCGCACCATTCTTGATGAATGGGGTTCCCCTATTGGAACAATTAATTTGTTTGATATTGAAGACAATGCCGGATTTTTGGGAACATGGCTAGGTAAACCGTTTCATGGAAAAGGGTATAATAATGCAGCAAAAGAGGCATTCTTTAGTGAACTTTTCTATGAATTAGGAATTGAAACCATTTATATGCGTATCCGCAATGTAAATATTCGCTCTATTAAAGCGGCTGAAAAACTTCCTTATGTAATGAAAGCTAATGAAACAAGAAAATCACTCTATGAGCAATTAAATGCCAATGGTGTGGTATATGATTTATATGAAATTTCAAAGGATCAATATACTTTCTATCTAATGAGAAACGACTCATTAGGCTCAGATTCCACCCATTTATTAGAAGCTTAAAAAGCAATCGGAAGCTGCCGATTGCTTTCTCTTTTAAGTAAAGGCAATGTTAAAGGTAATTGTTGATTTCTTAACCCTGTTGATTGAAGTGGAAGGTGCGAAGACTCCTGTGGGAATACGGAGCAGAGAAGACCCCGCAGGAGCGCAAGCGATGAGGAGGCTCCACGAACCGCTCGCACCTGGAGCGGAAATCAGCAGCCAATTTTAATAAAGCCTAAGAAAAAAGACTAAGCGCCCTTCGGTGCATAGTCATTGTCTTTTTTGATATCCTTTTATTAATCTATGACGCTTTGCTCAATTGTTTCATTCGTGTCACTTATACCCATCTGGAGCAAAAAATCTTCTAATTCCTCATTCGTTAACGTTTCAAAGCGACCATCATGAAAAAATACCTGGGTTTGATTCGGGTTAATTCGATTAATATTAAAGCTCATTTTACTTTGCTCCTTTCCATAGATGATACACTTCTATTATCCACAAAAAAACAATTTTCATTCCGTGTAATCAAATTGTTCAATAAATCGTAAATGCAATTTAACATTCAAAAAGAGCCCTAATATTTTTCATTAGGACTCTTTTATATTTTATTCGTCTCTTAATGCTTTTCCTAATACATCGATTCCCCCTGTCACCGGTATAATACTTCCTGTAATAAAACTTGATTTTTCATCAACAAGAAAAGAAATGACTCTCGCAATATCTTCGCCCGTTCCAGGTCTGCACGCTAGTTCTTCATCGGAAAATATGGATTGATCAATAAATTTTTCTTTCCAGGCAGTGGTAATGTCACCCGGACTCACCATATTAGCGGTTATCCCGTTTGCTGCTTCTTCAATTGCCATGGTTCTAGTTAAAGAGGCAAGGCCAGTTTTGGCTGCTGCAAAAGCTGAGCGATAGATCCAACCTGGTGCCGTTTCGACCCTGTCAAATCCCATTGTAATGATTCTTCCCCATTTATTTTTGCGCATAGTTGGAATAGTCAGCTTTGATAAATTAAAAACAGCGGACAGATTTCCATTTAATAAATAACTCCACTCTTCAAATGTGTAGTCCGTTAAACTCTTTCTTTCATGTATGTAAGGGCCTGCATTATGGATTAAAACATCGATTGAAGGAAATTCACCAAATGCTTGATTAATCATGCGGACGCAATCCTCTTGTTTTGCCACATCCCCTTGAAGCAAACGACATTTGGTACCATAGCCTTCCTCGATTTGCTTAGCAAGCCTATTGGCTTCCTTTTCGCTATTTCGATAATTTATAATCAGCTGATATCCCTTTTCTGCAAGTTGTAGAGCGGTGATTTTTCCAATGCCGGTTGCCCCTCCGGTAATCAAAGCGGTTTTTTTCTTCACAAACCATTACCTCTCTATTTTATAATTTACCTCTATACTATATGTTAAAAAGATTTGATTATATATGCAAATTTTAAACATTATCCTTTCTACACCAAAATTGAAAAGCAGGTTTTAATAACGGATAGGCGTTCGCTTGCATAGTATGATGTAGGACGAATAAGGCCCTTTTAGGCAGTTGAAAGGATGAAAAAAATGTTTCCTTGGAATATGTTCCCTTTTAATAAGGATATGAAGAATAACCTGCAAAATATGAAACCTGAAGAAATAAATAATTATGTCCAGGATTTGATTGGCAAGGTGATTCCCGGGTCTTTGCGCGGAATGATGAATCCTAATGAAATGTTTAATGGATTCACTTCAGGCGGCACGACCCAGCAGACTGCCACAGGAGCATTAAACTCTTCGGCGTTTGAAACCCATGACTTTGTATTTGTACGAATTCCGATAAAAAGTGAAGAATGGCTCAAGCAGCTGCGTATTTATCATACCTCGAACCAGCTAATTGTTGAGCATATCCCTCAATATGAAGATAAACATACAGTTACTCTTCCAGCAATTGTTAAAAAGAAAGGGGCGTCAGCAAATTATAAGGATGGAATGCTTGAGGTAAGAATCCCCAAAAATATCGATATGCAATTTTCTCAAATTGACGTTACAGAAATTATGTAACGTCAATTTTTATGGTATGTTTTTGTTTACGTAAAATAAGATGAATTATAGGCGGTGATGGGATGGAAATGGATAAACTTAAAAAATGGCTGGAATTGACCCAAAAATTTCAAGGGGACTCTTTTTGGGAGCAAATCTTCGATGAAAATAGTGTTGAGAAGGTTAAAAATAATCACTCCATTGGCACCTTTACAAAAATCCAGAGCTCTTTTCCAAAATGCGATTTATATGAGACTAATGAAGTTCTAATAATTGAAGCTGAAATACCGGGGTTGCGTAAAGAAGACCTGCACATAACTGTCATTCAACAGCTATTAACGATTACTGGAGAATTTAAAACCTTAAAAGAGGGAAGAAAATATTTTATCAAGGAAAGGGCCAATCGAACATTTAAAAAGGAATTAATCCTCCCCTATCCTGTCATGGTGAATAATATTCGCACTGAAATACGAAATGGAGTATTGGTCATTTTAATGCCGGTTAACAAGGAGGAAATCGAAACAATTCCCATTTCATTTGATCAGCAATCCTCTGAATAAAAATTTGACCAAGACAGCTTCTAATAGCTGTCTTTTTATTTTTCATTATTTAATTCTTCCATCAATTGATTATGGACCTCAATTAAATAAACTTTTGATTCTGGCGTTAGATTTGAACCGGTTATTCTTTTGATGGCAGCAAAATACTTTTCATATCTATTTTTCCGAACGCGAGGGTGCGAGTTTTCGTCTAATAATTCCCTTATGATTGCTTCTTTTAGAATTTCATCACTGCTTTTACCATTTATTATTAGTAAACGATTATTCCAAACTTTTCGGTATTCATTTAATACCCCATCAAAAAACTCTAATTCAGATGGCATTTCCTCACCTCGTATTATCAACATCATGTACATTGTTACATATTTCCTTGTATTTTGTAAAAAATAATAAAGAATATTTTTTTGAAAGGAGAAATTTATGTCCACTCCGTATAGATGTCCAAATTGTAAAACGAATCGAAGCCGGTTTAATATTATTGATCAAGTAGCCCATTCGGTCAAACTTGACCCACAATCAGGCGTAGTCGTGAGGGAGTATGGTGAAACAGAATTAGAACCATTTCATATCCCCTATAAGGGTCCTGACTACCGTATTCAATGTGGGGCATGCGGGTTAATTGAGGATGAGCGCACTTTTATTAAATTTGGAGAACAGCCTTAAACAAGAACACCTTTATAAATGTCTTCTTCATTTATAAAGGTGTTTTACTATTATTGTAAATAATTTTCTTTTAAAAATTGTTTTGAATCAATTTTCCACCCCTCGTTCGGTGAAAACCGCACCATATGAATTTCCCCGTTAAAGGTTTGTCTTCCCCGATTTTTTATGTACCAATCAATCTCAATTGGAAGATCCAAGCTAATTTGTTCAGTTAAATCCTCCGGAGGAAGCATGGGCAATCGTGAGATTCTTACCGTTTCAATTTTCGCAAGAACAGAGTTCCACTTAACCTTTTGCAACGAAGGAGTAGAAATGATTTTTGCATCATGTTGCATAAATCCGGCAATATATGCATTTACAACCTCATAAGGATTTGCCTTCCCCAAATAATCATCCAATCTTCCTGACGCCTTTAAAACCATTAACATATGGGATAAATCCATATTGTTTGTCCGATGTGTCGTACTCCCATAAAAATGAATACAAAAATGACCTGGAAAATTATTTTTAAGTGCCCCGGCTCCATGCGGCATCCCATGCATCGAAGCACCAATCCATTGATCTTTATGAATCACGATGATTGCCCGGCGTTTCCAGCTCCATTTTCCCCCATAGATTTTTTTCATAATCTTTGTATCCTTTGCAGTCAAAGGTTGTACATCTGCATGATGACTGCCTGCACGTCTTTGGACCTTGAACTGTTTCCCCGTCTCTACATCCAGAACAATGAATTTTGTGTACTTTGGTAAAATATGATTGACATCTTTCCATTGAAGCATTTCAATCTTATAACTGATATCTGCTGCTCTTGCGGCTTGAGCATTTAGGAGGATGAGAATAAAAAATAAAAAAACAGTTGCTTTCTTCATATAACCCCCCATTTCATGTAAATAAACTACATTTAAAGAGTTACCTGAAGAACAAAATATCATTCATCCTTATATTCATTTTCAAGTTTTTCAAGTCCTAATTTAATTTGAAGCCAATCCATATTTTCGCCAATAAAAACAAGATTTAACGGTAAATTCATTTGTTCCCTCATATATAACGGCATACCATATGAAAATTGAAATAAATAGGGATAACTTTGGGAATCAAATTTTACATATCCTTTAATCCGGTAGATGGTATCTGGAAGGGCTTTTAAAAACTCTTCATACCTTATATGACTGACCGGCCCCTGAAATTGGTAAACAAATGTAGATAAATTTAAGTTGTTTTGGGTAAAATGAGTTTTTGTTTTTTCTGTAAAAGAAACAGATAGTTCTTTTAACTGATTCATTGCAACTTTAGAAAAGTCGGTCAAGAGACATCTTGCTTTTGGGTTTATTGCTTGAATTTCAAAAGTAATTTTTGCCTGTTCAGAATCGGATAACTCAGACATTTTATTCACGATTATTAAGTCCGCATGTCTTACCTGTTCTAAAATCAGCTGCTGCAGCTGCGGACTCAAGCTCTTTCGATTTAACCATCTTAATCCATCAACGGTCGTGACAATTCCTTTAATATTTAATGCATCCGCAAAAAGTGGTGAAAGGATGGCATCCAATACCTCAACAGGATGAGCTGCCCCCGTTGTTTCAATATAAATTACATCGGGCTTTTCGATCTTTAATAATCCTTGAAGTTGCGCCTCTAACTTGTCCTGAATTGAACAGCAAATACATCCACCTAATAATTCCTTTAACGCTACATCCTCGTCAACAGCATTTGAATCAATGGACACTTCACCCAGCTCATTCATCATGACGGCTACTTTTCTTCCCAGCTTATGTTCCTCTTCGAGCAGGCGTTTTAAAAAGGTTGTTTTCCCGCTTCCTAAAAATCCTGATAAAATATAAACTTCCGATTTGTTCATTTTATTTCCTGCCTTTTTTCGATTTACATTATTTCATTATACCGGAAATAGAAAAGTGGAAAAAGAAAAAAACGGATGAAACCTACATCCGCTCTTTTAATTTATAATCAATCTTGATTGACCTTCCTCTTCTGGAATGGAATTCACAGTTGCCGATTTTCCCATTCCGTTACCTTTGACAATTTGTAATGGTTCAACGGTGTTGATAGGATTAATGATGGTTGATAATCCTAAACTTACTAATTGCCCTTTACCTAAATCAGTATCAATGCTATTAAACACTTCATTGATGATAGAGGGAGCAAGGGATATTAACCTGTCTGAAGACTGATTTCTTATCGCTCCTTTTAGTGAAGAAAAAATCATTTTTAATTCCTCACCATTTTCAGCGCCCACCCCCTCTTGCTGAATAACAGAAAGAATTTCCTTTCCATGTAATGGTTTGCTCTCTTGATTGATTTTTACACCGGCCGGCGCCAATTGATCAATCATTTTACTGATAGCGGAAGGATTTAACATAAAATAATGATCAATAGAAATTCCATAATTCTTTTGAACTGTTTGTTTTAATTCGTTGAAATTAAGTTTACTTTTTGCTGTTTCTTTTACTGGTAATAAAACAGGAGCGGCCTTTATATTTTGTTTCTCTTGATCGTATCGCACAATAACTGCTGCAATTGTTTTTGAAGCCTCGGAGTCTGCATTATTTTCAGTAATTAAAAAATTCACAGGCTTTTGCTCTGAAATAGGCAGTTCTTTCGCCGACTCTTTTGCAGTATGGAACAGTGATTTTAATGGACCATACCCCAAAAAAGAAAGCACAATGACAACGAGTACTAGTTTCCTCATTCTAAACACCAACTTTATCCAAATCGTTACTGTCCATTTTCGGAAAACCGTTTAAGAAATATACATTATCGTATAAAAAAATCCGGTTCCTTCTACTGTTAGAAAGATTCCGGATTTTTACTGTTTATTTCATTCTTGTCTTTAATACTTCGATTGCTTTTTTCAATTGTGTATCATTCTTTTGGATTTTATCTCGTACAAGCTCCATTAACTTCATCGTTGAGTCGTCTTGTAGGTATCCATTTACTTTTAATTTATTGGCCTTTTGGAATTTTTCTACAGCTGTTTCTGTCTTCTGATCGAAGAATCCATCCGTCCTGCCCGGGTCAAAGCCAACTGCTTTTAACATTTTTTGTGCTGTTTTCACATCCTCCGAGGAAGTGGAGAGTGCCAGCTTTTTATCCGGATTGATAATTGGCAATGATGCATAATCAGGAAGTTTCACCGGATAATCAGGCATAATCCCTTTCTTATGAATCCAATTTCCATTTGGTGTTAACCATTTGGCAATCGTGTATTTCAGATTGGAACCATCTGGGAAATCCTCTGCGGTTTGTACTGTGCCTTTTCCAAATGACTTTTCACCCACCAATGGTATTCCGGCAGATTCTTTTACCGCTGCAGAAAGAATTTCTGAAGCACTTGCACTGCCTTTATCAATTAAAACTACTAAAGGTAGAGTAGGGTTTCCTTCATTTTGTGAAGTAAACTCCTTAATCTTGCCATTCCGGTCTTGTTCTTTCACTACTACTTTCCCTTTTGGAACAAACATGCTGGAAATACTAATTGCTTGGTCCAATAAACCGCCCGGATTTTGACGTAAGTCCAAGACAAGTCCTTTCATGCCTTTCTTTTGTAAATCGTTTAATGTTGTAACAAGTTCCTTTGCCGTATTAGTTGAAAAACTGGTAATCTGAACTTTGGCAATTCCCTTGCCAACCATTTCACCGTATACGGTTTCAATTGGAATCTCATCACGAACGATTGGTACTTTTACAGGGGCATCTGAGCCAGGTCGCTGAATGGTTAATTCAACCTTTGTGCCTTTTTTCCCGCGAATTAATGTCACAGCCTGAGTAGAAGTCATTCCTTGCAGACTTTTTCCATTTACGGCTGTAATCATATCATTTGGTTTTAAACCGGCTTTAGCTGCCGGAGATCCTTTAATAGGGGACACGATTAAAATATGTCCATCTTTTTCCTGTATTTCAGCACCAATTCCTTCGAAAGAAGAAGAAATTGTGCTGTGAAAGTTTTTAGCTTCTTCATCACTCATATAATCAGAGTAGGGATCATCCAAGGATTGCACCATTCCGTTAATGGCCCCATTGATTAGTTTTTGCTGGTTCACATTCTTGAAATATCCATTATTTAATGTATCGTATGCGGTATAGAATTTTTTAAATTCTGCCCTCTCTTTTCCTACTGTTACAACTTTTTCATTTCCAAATGCCAGCGCAAAAGCTGTTACCCCAGCAGACAGAAAAATTACGAAAAACAATAGCATGATAAAATGGAATTTTTTGAAGCGAATATAGCCTGATTTGTTTTCTGCTGCTTGCTCTTGTCCAATTTGCTCTTCATCCAAAGCCTTCACCACTTTCATTTACCATAAAAATAAGTTTTTGAGAACAATCATCTTCCTTTTTTCTAATGTTAAAGCTCATTTTAGAGTTTCTCTTAGAAAAAATGAGCCCTTAGTGTTTAGAATAACATCTTTTTATTAAAATTAACAAAGAAAAGTGATAGGTGCCTTAAAATAATAATGGCACACACCTATTAGGCAGTGCCAAAAATGAATTTAAATCTTTACCCGTTTTAAACGCAATGAATTGGTGACGACGGATACTGAACTAAATGCCATTGCAGCACCGGCTACCCACGGTGCTAGTAAGCCTAAGGCAGCTACAGGTATTCCGGCAGAATTGTAAATGAGTGCCCAGAAAAGGTTTTGACGAATATTTAACATTGTTTTTTTACTTAAAGAGATCGCTTTTGGTATCAAAGTCAATTCTCCGCCCAGGATAGTGATATCTGCAACCTCAATAGCAACATCTGTACCTGTTCCAATCGCAATTCCAATATCGGCAAGAGCAAGCGCAGGGGCATCATTAATCCCGTCTCCTACCATTGCTACCTTTTTCCCTTGCTGTTGCAGTTCTTTTATATGATTTGCTTTTTCATCCGGGAGAACTTCTGCGATTACATTCGTAATTCCTACTTGACCCGCGATTGCTCTAGCAGTGCCCTCATTGTCTCCCGTTAACATATAAACGTCAATTCCGAGCTGCTTTAATTGATCCACTGCGAGCTTGGCATTTTCTTTTACTGTATCTGCCACAGCGATAATTCCCATTACGGTTCCTTGAATGGCAATGAACATCGCCGTTTTCCCTTGTTCTTCAAATCGAAGTAAGTCTTTTTGGACCGTTTGATAGGAAATGTTTTTCGTTTCCATTAGCATACGTGTCCCAATTGCAACCTCTTCGTCACCAATTTTTGCTTCAATTCCGTGACCGGGAACGGCCGTAAAGCGTTTTACCGGCATTGTACTTGTTCGTCTTGCAAGCCCAAATTGAACAATGGCTTCTGCCAACGGGTGTTCTGAGGACTTCTCTACAGAGACAAGATATTGCAGTACCTTCTTTTCATCCTGATAAGCAATAAAATCGGTAACCGTTGGCTGCCCTTTTGTAATGGTCCCGGTCTTATCGAGGACAATCGTATTAATTTTATGAGCGGTTTCCAAATGTTCTCCGCCTTTAAATAAAATTCCCATTTCCGCTCCTTTACCTGTTCCGACCATGATTGATGTCGGGGTAGCAAGGCCGAGTGAACATGGGCAGGCTATTACAAGGACGGCAATGGCCGTTTCAAACGCTGATGGAAAATGACCGGGTACCACGATAATGTACCAGATTAAAAAGGTCAGAATCGATAGGGCAACAACTACTGGGACAAAATAGCCGGAAATCGTATCGGCAACTCTTTGGATCGGAGCTTTACTGCCCTGCGCTTCCTCGACAATTTTGATAATCCCTGCAAGCGCCGTATTTTTCCCAACTTTTGTTGCCTTTATTGTTAAGGTTCCATTTTTATTGATCGTGGAGCCAATGACCGGATCTCCGTTTAGTTTTTCAATGGGAATGGATTCTCCGGTAATCATCGATTCATCTACTGAAGATTGCCCGGAAATCACCTCTCCATCTACTGGAATCTTTTCACCCGGTTTAACGATCACGATATCCATAACCTTCACATCATCAATCGGAACCTTGATTTCATTTCCTTTTTTTATTATGGTTGCTTCCTTTGCCTGTAATCCTAACAGCTTGGAAATCGCCTCGGTCGTCCGGCCTTTTGCAATGGCCTCAAATAATTTGCCTAGTAGAATTAATGTAATTAGTACAGCACTGGTTTCAAAATAAAGATGCGGGACGAAATCAGGGTTTTTAATTGTCTTGATTCCTTCCGAAAGACTGTAAAAATATGCGGCAGAAGTACTTAACGCAACAAGAACATCCATGTTCGCGCTTTTATTTTTCAATGCTTTATAGGCACTTGTATAGAATGGTCCACCGATATAAAACTGAATCGGAGTCGCAAGCAGCAATTGAAACCACGGATTCATAAACATGGAAGGCATTGGTAATCCAAAGTCCCAAGGTATGTGGGTAAGCATTGTATAGAGTAAAGGGCTTGATAATATAACGGAAAATAAAAGTTTGTTTTTCCTTTGATTTAATTCCTCTTCTTTATGCTGTGCCTTTACGCTCCTATCCTCTTTTTGACTAGCTCCGTAACCAAGATTTTCTATTTTTTTGATGATTTCATTACTCGATACTTTTTCACTTTCAAATGATACTGCTGCCGATTCCATTGCCAAATTTACATTTGCCTCAACCCCCTCCATCTTATTGAGGACTTTTTCAATTCTTGTTGAACAGGCAGCACAAGTCATGCCGGTTATATCTAATTTCAGCTGTTCTTTCATAAAAATGAATCACCACGCAATCTTTTATAAAACAGTTTCTATTAAATTCATTCTACACCGAATTCGACAATTTTCGACGGTGATACTCACAGGTATTCATTATTAAATTCTCCTCATGAGGATGTAGTTCCTTTTAAAAAAACAAAAAACCCCTCTTCTGTGAAAAAGAGGAGTGGTAATGCGATTTAATCTTAAATTGCAGCCTCTAATGCTACTTCAATCATGTCATTAAAGGTTAGTTGTCTTTCTTCAGCGGTCGTTTCTTCACCCGTCAGGATATGATCACTTACGGTTAGAACGGAAAGTGCTTTGCGGCTATATTTAGCGGCAAGTGTATATAGTGCAGTTGTTTCCATTTCAAGCGCCAGGATTTGATACTGGGCCCATTTTTCATGATTTGCATTATCGTTATAGAACATATCAGCAGTGAAGACGCTGCCAACCTTCAAATTTAACCCTTTTTCAATACCGGCATCATAGGCTTTTTTCAGTAATTCAAAGTTTGCGGTTGGAGCATAGTCGATTCCACCAAAGGTAAGGCGGTTCATATTGGAATCAGTGGAGCTTGACATTGCTAAAATAACGTCACGAACCTTTACATCCTTTTGGATGGCACCGCAGGTCCCAACACGGATTAAATTTTGGACATTATAACTTTGAATTAATTCGTTTACATAAATCGAAATAGATGGAATCCCCATTCCTGTTCCTTGAACGGAAACTCTTTTTCCTTTATAAGTACCTGTAAAACCAAACATATTTCGAACTTCGTTATAACATACAGCCCCCTCCAAAAAGGTTTCTGCAATATATTTTGCCCGAAGCGGATCTCCCGGAAGCAGGACTGTTTCGGCTATATCATTTTCTTTTGCTGCAATATGTACACTCATTGATAATCCTCCAATAATGTCTTAGTGTGGATATTCTACCCACCAATGACAATATATCACAATCATTTTGTAATGAAAAACCTTTCAGAGGTTTGGACATGAAATTTAATATTTGTGGGAAACTAATTTTTGATGAAGAAATGGAGGAGGAAAAATAAATGGGAAAAAAGCATCGAAACCGCACTGGTTCGCCGAAAAAAAATAATCATATCCCGCCGGAAGCAATCGTGGCTGAACATGAGGCACATGCAAAAGAACATCAAGCATCAGGCGGCCGAAAAAGAACCTAAGGTTTTCCTTAGGTTTTTGATTTCTTTATCGAATCAAAATCCGATTGATTCGCTCCCAGCCGCCCGGTTTTAATTGGAAATAATGTTGCCCTCGTCTGCCTTCATCAATTAAAATGATATCCCCCGTGGTAAGAAATCTTCCTTTATAATTTTCGGGGATTCTGTCAGTCACATTAAAACAGCTAAAGGTTTCCTGTAGGCATTGTTCACGGTTATTTGCTTTTACAAATGTACGATACACCTCTTTATAACCTTTATTATCTCTGTACTTTGGAGTTTGAAAGATCGTTACATCATATTGCATATTAGCTCTTCAAGTTAGCATTCTGATCATCATATTCCTCCATTCAGATTGTATTTACTATATTAATTAAAGAACCCCCCTGCCGATTCCTTCTGTGAATAGCCTCTAATTTTGTCGAATTTTCCTTATTTTTTAAAATTGATTGAAATTTTCTGTTAACAAACAAAAAGCGAGCAGTTATGCTCGGCTTTTGTTTGTTTGCTTGTATTCTAAAAGATTATTCATCTTGAATTTCCTCATCGATTATACTTTTTTCGATTAAATATTCGAAGGTGATATCTGCGAGTTCTTCCAATTCTTCATCGCTAGGAACGTATCCCCTTTTAACAAGCTCATGAAAGAAAAATTCGGCAATTTCTTCTGTATCAATAAATACTTCAATTTCTCTCATTAGCATCGCCCCCTTTTTTAAAACTCTATGATGAAACAGGCTTTTTCATGCTTATTAGTTCACAAAATTACCATTTCAAATTCTTTTAACAATAGTTTTCATTATTCACCGATTTTTTTCTAAAAAAACATGTCTTTTTAGATTTGGACAAGCATAAGATGGTGAAAAATACATTTCTGAGGTGAAACGATGTCAAACTTACAAATGAAATTAGAGGAATTTATTGAAGACGTGAACCGGGAGGATGGTTACACCCTCCAATTATTTGAAAAGATTACGAATATATTATTCTTTTTTATAAAATGGGGCGGCATACCTTTGGTTCTCTATTTATTATTCGAAATTACGAGGTGGTAGGTCTAAACATGGCTTTTGCCATCGTTATTTACGATGCTTTCCAATTTTCTAAGGATTACTCTCATCACATGGTAGTACTCTTGATCGTGAAAGAGTTCATATAATATGCGATAATCATTGAATATATCAAGTAAATAATCAATTAACTCTTTTTTTTCCTTTTTTCGTTCGATTTCTTCAAATTCTGCTTTTCTAATGGTGTTTTGTAATTTGGATGTTTTGTCTGGATTTTGCTGTTTATTTATTAAGTATAAGAGACCTAGTTTTTGAATAAATGTATCAGCACTTTCCGCATCAGCGACAAGAGTTAACTCTTCTTCTCCTGCTTCAAGCCACTCCCCGTCACTTACTCTGGAAAGTTCATATATTACGTCTTCCCATGCATCCTCTTTATATCGCCAGATTTCAGTTCGGAAACCGACAATTTTGAATAAATCGGCACCGTAACCGCTTACCTGGACCAAGTCTCCGAAAAAAAATTTATACTCAATATCGATTTGCTCCTGCTCCATCACGGTTCCTTCATATTCTGAAAGGAGCTGAAGGCCCGATTCAACAAAAAGACCATCGCTCTTATTTACTTCGTACACATACCGATCATCAAGCCATTTGATGTCTGTAACTTTGCTATTTTTAATCGGTGATTTCTCCCTTGTTATTAAAGGGGGTATATAAGTTTTTAATCATAAAAAACTCACATATCGAAATGATACATGAGTTTAATTTATCTTGTCATTCTTTATTTGATCTTTAGGACGCTGTTTCTTCATTTTATTATTCAATTCAAGCAGTCCTTTTGCCGCTTTTTTAGCATCAAAAGTTCCTCTCTCCGCATATTTCACTTTCATGAGATCACCTCATAGCAAAATATGCTTTTGAGTCTTGATTGGTACCTTGTCTTTATTTTTTTTCTTGAAAAATCATAAACAAATTTTAAAGGATGTTTTTTACTCAATCAAACGCAAAAATTTTAATGTTTCAATCATTCAGTGTTTTCCCTCCTCTAAGATAATCAAAATATTCATTATTATCATTATTTTACACATAATTGCTTAAAATATTCACTGAACAAAGTGGAGTGATAAGACAGAGCCGAAGAATACACATAAAATAGAATTATTAAATCCTTTATTTTTTGACAATCTCACTCGACAAAAATGAAACAAAAAAAGATAATTTTAAGATAAAAAGAAGTTAAACACAACAGCATAAAATATATGATAATGAAAATATAATCTATATTTACAAAAAACATGAGCTTTTAAAAAAGCTCACTCCTCCACCCTAATTACAGCCCATACGGCTGTTTTTTACTGTTTATGGAATAAATTACCTAATTGTTGAAATATCGTCACATACGTAGCCTAACCTTATCATTCGCACATCGTTGAACATAGGTTTTCTAAATTTTAGGATTTTTGTCTTTAAATTAATAATTGTAAATTAATCCTATTTGAAAGGAGTTGGAAGTTTTGTTCCAATTTCTCGAAGAACATAATTATTTTGTTTCAATGGATCAATTCGATAATTCAAAAGGACAGAAATATGGATTAGAAAAAGAATTGTATAATGTTTACAAATTCATTGATAACGAAGGCGGAGTTCTTCATATTTTTACACATACTACAAACAATTTTCATTGGATTTACCACTTTGCGAAAAAGCCTTATTTCATTCAAAAAAATGCAAGTCCTATAGAAAATGGGCCAGAATGGGTTCAAATCTTAATAAAAAAAATAGAAGGGACTGCTGATTAGTGCAGTGCCCTTCTTATTCATTTTTCTTTAACCCATTCCAAGTATTCAGAATAGCTAATAGCCGTTTCATCATCTATGAATTGATTTTCTCCATCTATAACAACAACTCTTTGTGTTGGGCTTTGTTTAAATGCTTTTGCATCATGAAAAAGCGTAACAATCGTGATTTTACTTTTAAAATCAATCGCTTCATCGCAAATATCGAAATCATTTTTATCCGTTCTATCTAAGACATAAACCAACGCTTTATTTTTGTAAAAATCCCGAACAACTAGCATTTCTCCATACATTCCGAAAGCGAAATCTTCTTCAGCTAATTTGTGCAGTGTATTGACAAAATCTTGGACATCCGTTTCTTCTAATCTTTGCTCCGTTCTCAACATAGCATGTTCGCTGAAATCTACCAAAAACTCTTTTTGATTAAGCTTAACAACCCCAAACATTATAATCCCCTTCCAACGCAGCGACGAAATATTTATGGCAATTTTATCATATTCTCTTCCATGCTTGTAAAAAAATGAATCTAAACAAAATATCCCACTATCTTGACCTTTCAGATATACTTGCGTATCTTTTCCATCAAATTCAACATTAGTTTTGATTTCAATGCCCTAAATTCCCGCCATCTGTAATGCAAGGTTTTTGTAAAAAATTTTCAAATTCATCCTCTTGCCTTCCTTTTATCATTAGTATTTATGATTCTATTATAAAGTAAGGCGGCAATGAGTAACCAACATATTTCCGATTACATATTAATTTTTTAACAATTTTTGTTTTCATTATTATCGCATCGATTCTGAAATAATGTTCGATATATTCTACCAAATCAATTAGAATTTGGACTTGATTAGATCTCTTTTCAATCGCCTCTTCGCTAAGTTAAATCTACCTATATTTGTGAAAATGGATTTAAGTTAGGAAGTTGGATCAGGACTCAACGAATTAGTTATAAGAATAATGATCTTACTTTAGAACGATATAAGCTGCTTGAAGAAATCGGGATGAAATGGAGTTCAAGACCAGGAGCAAAGAAAAGGCTAGCCGCCACGGATGAGGCGAATATTAAATCTGAATAGTGCCCTTCAAGACCTAACCAGTTACCAATTCCCAATTCACCGAAGAACATCCCATATGGTTGTTTTTTACTGTTTATGGGAATAAATCTAATGTGTTGAAGTATCGTCCCATGCGAAGCCGTACACCCCCTTAAATAACGCTTATGCTTAGATGGAAAACTATAGGAGGTATTTCATTGAGGTATTTCGAGCAGGAGAACAATTTGTTTTAGAAGTGATGGATTGAAATTCATTCAAAGTTGTATTACAAGAAAATTAAAAGTGAATGAATTTCTATGATTCATTTTTCCTCCTACAAAGGTTGTAGAAATTTGTATTTATATTGCTTTAATTTTTGTATAATTAAAACAATACGAATACAGTAGCTTGGGAGGTATAGCATGTTTGAGTTAAAAGAGAGCTTAGAGGCTACTTTTCAAAGTTGGTCTAAGCCAGCAAGTGATACTGAAGAAACGAAATGTGATAACGCACTAAGAATGATTAGAGAAGCTTTAAATAAATCAGACGTACTATCAAAATATGACATACAATTAATCCCTAAAGGCTCTTATCACAATAACACCAATGTAAGGTTAACAAGTGACGTTGATATAGCCGTAAAGTTAAAAGACGTTTTTTATGCAAATTATCCCGAAGGAAAAACAAACTCGGATTTCGGTAATCGCGGTGCAGATTATACCTTTGCTCAATATCGAAGTGATGTTGACCAAGCTATGATTGATAAATTCGGTAGCAATAACATCGAGTTCGGAAACAAAGCAATACAAATCAATTCTAATTCATATCGAGTGGACGCTGACGTTGTTCCGTGTTTTGAACATCGTCGATATTCTAAGGACGGAACTTTCATTACAGGAACTGAATTTATTACCCGCCATACTAACCAAAGTGTTATTAATTTCCCCGAACAGCACTATATTAACGGTGTGCGGAAAAATAACGAGACTTCAAGGCGTTATAAAAAAATGGTCCGAATTTTTAAGAGGCTAAGATATAATCTGCTTGATGAAGGTTATGGTGTTGAGGATGTATCATCTTTTCTAGTAGAATCATTAATTTGGAATGTGCCCAGTAATAAATTCAACAATGCAACACTAACGGAAGATGTGAAACAATGTTTTAATTACCTGATCACACAAACTTCGGATATTGAAAAATGCAAAGAGTGGGGAGAGGTATCCGATCTATTGTATTTATTTAATAGAACCAGGAAATACACCCGTAGTGATGCATATCGATTTTTAGTAGATGGTTACGCTTATCTATTCTAAATAGAAAAACTCCCATTACTTCACGCGTGGGAGTTTTTCTTTGTAATTCTTTTAAATTCCATTTTTCCTGTCGTTTTTCGCCCCGTCCAATAATGCCCCTCAAGCCTTAATTCACCATCGTGTTTGATCCGTAACTTAACTGCACCATCGTGTTTCGGATTAATATCTCTATCTTTATCTGCATCATTACCGTAAAGATAACATAAGAACTTTTGTTTACCTTCATCGATGCTAATATCACTAACATAACTGCTGCTATAGGATTTATCTGTTTCCATTTTTATATGAATGCTATCAAAATCATGTGTTATTTCCATTTTTGCTGGTATCGGATCGCCTTGTTGCCCTGTTTCAGGATATACATAGCTTGAATGTAAATGTCCTTCCCAACAACCACCTAGATATGGAATATTAGTTAGCCACTTATAAAAAAAGTCTGGAGCCAATTTCCAAATGATTAGCTTAAATAATATTTGGTCAATAAGCATAGTTGCTCCAGCAGCTGAAAATGCCACTCCAATAATGCTAAAGTCAAAATTTCTTCCCTTAAATGCCCATATAATAACAAATACTCCTAATGCAATTAAAAGTAGCGTTCGAAAATAAAGCTGCTTATTGTACATAAATGTCCCCCAGTTAATTTACTAATGTTTTCCTGTATCAATTATAATCATTTTTTCGTTAAAAATCTTTAAATGTGTGCTAATACCAGCTTTCGTTGTTGAATCTCATTATTCTCCTCTTAAATAACGATAAAATGTACTTTTTCCGATATTGAGTTGCTGGCAAATCTCGTTGACGGTATATTCCTTGGATTTATACATTTTCATGGCAGTTTCCATTCTTTTTTGCGACTTCTTTGGTCTTCCGCCCATTCGCCCACGTTCTTTAGCAGCTTGAAGCCCGGCTTTCGTTCTTTCCGCAATCATTTCTCTCTCAAATTCTGCCAACCCTGCAAAAATAGTAAAAAAATACACATCCAACCAAACCCTTATTAGAACAAACTTATAAAAGATGAATCCCAACATTAACATTCTATAAATGTTATTTAATTGAATATCACACATATAGAGTTATTCATGGTAAAATTTACCCATGAACCAGTTTCTGTTGGAAGTATGAAACTTTAATACAAAAGAGGAGAAAAAACAGGGGGATTGAGAATGAAAAAGATAATATTGGGCGGTGCAGTTTCCTTACTTGCTTTATCTATTATAAGCGGCTGCGGGAACAAGGAAGAAGGAAAGAAAAAAGAAGCAGTAAAAGCGACTGTTCAGGAAGTAAAGGGAGAAAAGAACACCAAAAAAAACACAGATAATTTGGAACAGACATCTTTTAAAATCCTCGAAACCATTAAACAGTTTGGAGGCGGAACTGTCAATTTAAATCAAGAAATTAAAACACCTGGGAGTTTTTATGTCTCAGAGAAGAATGGCAATGTTTTTCTAACAATTCGAGACGATATGTATGGAAATTATCGAGAAGTCTCTGGAAATTTGGAAAAATGGAAAAGTATTTCTGATGGATTCGAAAACAATTATTTAGTGGGTCAATACCCTCGGGGTTACTATTTTTTTGATATAGAAAATAAAAAGATCACTTCAGGGCATTTTTATTTTTCAAACACCAATACTCAAGGGCAACAAGCAGGAAGTGTTCCAGTAAATGATTTATATTTGGTGAATACTTCTAAAAGTGAGGGTTTTATTACTCCGGACGTTGAAAATCGATATGCTTTGTATGTGGATGGAGAAAAAATATTGGATTTCCAAGATATTAAGCACATCATGTCAAGGGTTCCTCGACAGACTCAATCTCTTTATGAGTCAAAAGTGTTTGTGGATATAAAACAGAAAAAAATGTACTTTATAGGAGAAAATACGAATGAAATTAATCAGCTGGATTTAGGAACCGGAAAACCTTTGTTTGCAACTGGAGAAATGAAAAAGATTGAAATTAATGATAATAGTTCTACTTCTATTATTGGAGATGCAAACGGAGATTTGTACGTCGTTCAATCAGGAGACAAAGTGATAGTTTCTCTTTATGACCATAATCTTGATTTAGTTGCTGGGAATTTCGAAGTTCCTGTTCAAAATCCAAAGGATGTTGCGGTTTCTGTCACTTCTAGTGAACTCCATATTTGGGATATGTATATGTTTGAACTGGACCCGACCATTGAGTTAATCCGAGTTTCCAAATCCTTTTCCTTAACAGGCAACAAAGAGGATAATCAGAAGATAGTATCAGAGGTCCTTAAAGCAGGATCCAAAAAAGATAAAGAAACATTTCGTAATTATTTGGTTAATGATTTTGGAGAAGAGGCAAAAACTCACCTTGAAGAAGTATTCTTTGGGACAAATTTTCCAAGTTATGAGATTGTAGATATTGTGAAATCGGATAAAGTTTTAAGCTTCGCAAATTTACCAGCAGGGGCAGAATTAGAAACTTATAATGCTACCATTAGTCTAAAAGATAACGGTGAATCAAAAAGATTGGTTATTTCTGTGACCCTTTACAAAGAAAAAGATGGATGGAAAGTTTTATCGTTTGATGAAAGCAATTAATAAGTATTTTGTAAAGAAGCAACAGTAAGGTGTTGCTTCTTTTTATTATCCTTCATTCTTATTAAATCCCGTTTTATTCCATTTGACAACAACTGTACAGTAAGATTCTCTGATTCCTTTATTTTATATCCTCTTTGTCACGATTCAAATAACGATAGAATGTGCTTTTTCCAATGTTTAACTGTTGGCATATCTCATTTACGGTAAATTCCTATGATCAATTTCTTCTACGATGATCAGCCCCATAGAATCAAAACAAAGAAAAAGCATTTTATAAAATCTTATCTAATATATATAAGTAGTTGGTTTTGTGTTTAAAAAAAGTTTGCTATATAATAGGAGGTGAAGGGATGTGTTATGGGTGAAGATACAGCAAAAAGACGGTAATGTTCGGATATTACGGTCGGGAAAAAAAGCAGAAATTAGGGAACATTTTTCAAAAAACAATGAACATAATGAAACTGTTGCCGTAGTAGAGGCTGCCCATGATTTCGTAAAAGCTGCTTCTGAAACCTCTGATATACCCGTTAAGGTGGTCATTGGTGGTACAATCATCGTCGAAAGCAATCCATACCCTGAATTTTTGTCTGTCTTTGAAGTATCGAAATTGTTAGGTAAATCAATGGCCGAAGTAACTGCTATGTGTGAAACGGGAAACGGCATTATAGCCACAAGAAGAAACGGTGAATCGGGTGAATGGCTAATCGATTCAGAACAATTCATGGACAGAGATAATTTTCATGACATAATTGAAACTAAAGAGAAAATACGAGAAAATAACAATAAAATTCAATCTTTTATGGACTTATTATCCAAAGGTAAGGAGATTGACTAAGCCTATCTCTAGTGGGTAGGTTTTTTTGTGGGGGATTAACAAATGGCAATGAATGTAGCAGGGATGATTGTAGATACAAATTTTCTTATTTATAAAACGGATAAACCTCATAAACGGGTCAAAGGTGACCAAAAAAAATTACAACATAACGCGTACATAAGGATTGCGAATAAAATTTGGGAGGACTTCGATAAACAAAATATTCGGCTGTATTTACCTAATGAAGTCATAAGAGAAACGGAAGTTCATGAAAAAGTCCCTAGTAAATACAATCCATCTCAAATTACAAAAATGCACACGATTAAAGACGAATTAAAAGAAAGAATTGTTGAAGGGGATTATACATTAGAAAGAGAGCATAGGGTTAGACTTCTTTCTGCTTATTTGAAAAAATTTGGCGTAAGAACCCCATCTGGTAAGATTATTCATTATCCCGGCGTAAGTGATGCAAGATTAATCATTACTGCTTTAGATGCCGGTCTAGGAATTGCAACTGGAGATGTTGACGATTTCTTATTATTTGCGGTATTGGGATATACTTTATTCGATGTTGTGAACAATCAATGCATAACCATTCCAAAAGAGGATTTGAATAAAATAAAAGAGGATCCATTTTTTATTGAATGTGAGAAAATAATCAAAAACAATAACGTATAAAAAATAAGGCTCATTTCGTAAAGTTTGTTGCTTTTTAAATACGGTAGGCCCAATGTTTATCGGGTGTTTGAAGCGAAGTTTTCAATTTAAAACTTTTCATCAATGACTCTAAGGATTTGCAGACCGACTTGTTGTTTAAAAACAATACTCTTTGCGAAAACAGTCAAAAATAAAAACACCATTAAAGAGGTGTTTTATTTTTTTATGCTTTATACAAACTAGTTTTGAAACCCTCCGCCATTTCTGTGATTTCGCTAATCTTGATCTGGAATTCTGACGATTTTTTTACCTCTTTTTACTGAAATGGTACCGAATCCACTATTTGATCCTTTCAGTCCTATTCAAATAACGATAGAATGTGCTTTTGCCAATGTTTAACTGCTGGCAAATCTCGTTCACCGTGAACTCCCTTGATTCATACATTTTCAATGCCGTTTCCATTCTTTTCTTTGATTTTCTCGGCCTGCCTCCAAGTCGGCCCCGTTCTTTTGCAGCTTGAAGCCCCGCTTTGGTTCTTTCCACGATCATTTCTCTTTCGAATTCAGCGAGCCCCGCAAATATCGTAAAAACAAAGCGGCCCATTGCCGTAGAAGTATCAATGTTGTCCTGCAACGAGACGAAATGAATATCGTTTTCTTTAAAATAAGCCATGATTTCGACCAAATGCTTCACGCTGCGGCCGATCCTGTCCAATTTCCACACCACAACGGTATCTCCAGGTTTGACCAAATCCATCAGTTTATCAAGTTCTGGCCGCTCAACCCTCATTCCGGATAATACTTCTTCAAATATCAAATCGCACCCGTATTGCGTTAATGCGTCCGTTTGTAATCCTAATTTTTGATCTTGTGTGGAAATTCTAGCGTAACCGTATATCAAATATACTTCACTCCTTTTAGTTTTGAAACGTTTTTGAGATATTGAGCCCAGTATGGACAGAATGGCCATGAATTACGCCTAAAATTTTTATTATTTTGTTTGACTTAAAATTGTATCTTATTAGAATAAGAAAAAAATCTTGTTCAAAAGGAGGTTAGTGTTTTGAAGTTGTTGAAGGGGTTTACGTTAATTGAAGTACTGATTGTTGTAGCAGTCATTGGAGTGCTGACCTTTCTTTTTATACCCAAAAATGATAATGATGCTAACATTCGTAAAATGCAAGCCAGTGCTAAGTCCATTGAAACTGCTTTGGCGAGCTATTCACTTGATAGCGGTTCTTATCCAGAAAAAAGCACATTTGACCCAAGTAATCCAGATTTTGCTGATACGATTAACATTATCAAAGATGAATTGGGAAAGAGAGGGTATGATAAAGAGTCAGCATACGCAGATTTAGTCGCAAAGAATGCCTTTAAATCTATTGATGAAAACAAAATTCGGAAATATCTTCGGGCGGCTCCGAACAATTTAAAGGATTTTATTTATATCGATGATTCAAAATTGAACGGTTTTGTTTTTAAAATCAAAGCGGATAAAGATCAAAATGGAATGGTTTATTCAGGGGATTATCAAATGCCTCTGAGTTCTCTTTTGCCTTTAACACCCACTCATTTTATTGCGAACAATGTGACAGGTTCCTCAGTTGATCTCTCTTGGGACGCAGTCTCGGGAGCGACGTCTTACACAGTGAAAAAAATGGAACCATTATATATACAGGGTCTTCTACAACCTATACAGCCAGTGGTTTAACGGCAGCTACTTCTTATACCTTTACGGGGGAAGCGACCAATAGTAATGGCTCCAGTTCTCAAGCCACTTTGCTGGTCACTACCAAAACGATGTATCTTGCGATAAATGGTTCTACCGATTATCTAAAAGCCCCTACTTCTATAAATTATGATAAATGGGTAATCGATTGTTATATCGACGGTACTCTCCCTCGCCATCAATATATCATTGGTTCAAACAACATTATTTTACGGATAAACGCGAATACTACAAGTCTGTTTGATAATCAGATCAATCAAACAGGATTTACTACTGGTGCTCGAACGACGATCACTTTGACAGCAACAGGAGGAGCGGAAAATTCTAATGTAGGCATCTTTGGAGATGGTACGAATTCAACTAAAGGGAAAATTTATAGCATTAAAATTTATCACGGCGGAGTTTTGAAGACTTATTATAATATGAATACTGGAACACTTGTAGATCAATCTGGAAATGGAAATAATGGAACATTAGTGGGCGGAACCTGGATGACGGAATAAACAAAAATATCAGCTAAATTGCTGATTTTTTTTTAATGTTTTGAAACTGACTTTTGGGACCAATTAAAGCTTGAAATTAAGTTGTTGTAGACAATGTCCCATAAACGTTCATTTATGGGAGTGATTATGTTGAAAGCAAAAAAAATAGACCTAAAAGGTCTTATTTTCACAGTTGATGGTAATTAGTTATTAATTTGCGTAGCTCCTTAACTAGTATGTCGTCGGCTCTCCTATATCCCTTTTTTTCCATAACACTTCTGATAAATTCATGGTTTACAAATGCTTTTTCTTCAGAATCCACTACCAACCGCTTTTTCTGGTGATTGTTCTTTTTTTCTGGAAATTTAATAATGGACAAGATAATCAACCTCCTTGTTTCTTATCTTGCCCATATATTTATGAATTTCCTTATCGATTTAGTACCTTTTAACTTTTGCTTGATAATTTTTAGCTAATTTCCTTATTTCTTGAATCAAAGGATCGTCCTGCCTCCGATAACCATTTCGTCTCATTTCATCTTCAACGATTTTATTGATATTTTCTTTTACTTGTGGAACGGCCGCTTTAGAATTAACAGGTTGCAGAGTGACAGCTAGCCTTCTCGATTTTTTATTATTGCTTTTATACCGATTTTTTCTTTCGATGATTAGAGTATCTGTATCTGGCATCTTTTTCGACCTCCTTTAAGTTTTATTTTACTAAATATTTAGGTTAGGAACCAGTGTTTTGGTCTTGTGTATTTGATTCCTCTGATTCTGATTCGTCGATTTTGTACCAATCCAACTCTACAAACTTTTCAACCACTTTAATCAAACTAGTGAGAAAATCTACATCATTATCACTAAATTTTACATCCTCGGAGTGGATACAAATGATATAATACGCATCCAACTCATCCTCCATATCAAAAGGATTTACAGGTATGGCTAATGTTTTTTCCCAAAGGTATGGTTTTCGGTGTCTAATTACATCAAGGCATGCTACGGACATCTCTTTTTGTAATTCTTTAACATTCCCCTTTGCAGTATCCTCTTGGGAAAGAGTAACAAGTTCGAGATGTTTCTTTATTTTAATTTTTGATTCGCTTTTTCTGAATACGCTGACAATGGTATCTAATACTGCATCAAACAACATGGTAGTGTTGATGTTTCCTTCACTATTGATTACATCCGCTAGAGTTTCATTATAATACTGCTCTGACGTGATGATATTTAGTGTATTTTCTCTAATTGCAGCCATTTCGTTAATTATTGAGCGACTTTCCACAACGGCATCTACTTTCTGGTCAAATTCTGCTGTTAATCCAAAACCGGAGAATTTTTTTAAGCCGTTAAATGAAAATGGGAGCGTCGTTATTATCCATACGACTGCACATAATAATAATACACCTATGTACATTAACAAATACAGTATAGCCTTATTTGAGAGAACATAACTTAATATAGCTTTTTTTCCGATAGGATCTGGCTTTATTAATGCTTCCAAATTTAGGGCAATAATAATAAAGGCAATAATAATAGCAATTACAGGTATTGTGAATTTGAAATATTGAGTGTCTTTTCGTTTGAAAAATTTCGATTTTAATCGATACCCTGCGTAAACCAAGGCTAGTAATGATAACCCTCCTACTATAAAACCTGTCCAAAATGAATTCATTTGTTGCTGTCTCCCTTGAAATTTTTATAACTCAGGCATCCTTTTTTTCGTTTATGGGAGAAAATTCGCTTTATCAGGAGGGCCAACTGTCTTGGCATTCATCATATCCTCATGCTGACCTACTAGATGCATAATACCGATGCCTAAAAGATACATAAAACCTAAGAGTATCGTGGTAAAACCTACGTTGTAAAAAAACTTAGCTAGTTTGGAGTTCTTTCCTACTTTTTCACGTCTTGCTTTTGCAGCTTTATCTGTTATTACAAGTATTGCAATCCCAATAATCATCGTTAGCAAACCTAACATCAACTACAGACCCTCCATTTTTAACGCTTCCCATAAACTGCCGTACCGCCATATCACTTTCGTCCAACCGCATTCCACTTCGTTTCATTATAACACTATTTTGTTGGGAGTTTTTTTACTTTTTTCTTCTCCTCCGATGTTCAAACACGCATTTCTGTGTGTCTGTATTACTCTTTTTCCTTCACTTCGATTCCTACAATATCATCGAATCGCAATTTTGTCCGTTTAAAGTCATCTGTTTGTAGGTAAATAATCTTATTTAATTCATCAAGTCGTTGTATAACACCACAAAATCCCTTAATGAAGCCACTCTCCAATATGGTTATATTCAGCTGATAAGAATACTCTATTGCCAACAGGATTTTTTGCTCAAATTCTTCGATTTGGTATTCATCCAATATGGGCTTTTTCACTTTTAATTCTTCTTTTCTAACTTCACTCAGCATCTTAACGTGCTCCGGCATGAAGAAAGCGGATTGCCATTTGATTTTCCCACGATCACGTATCATCCGTTTACCCCCTTTTCCTTAAATAATATTATAGAACAAACGTTCTAATTTTATAAATAAAAAAATCGTTAATTCGATTAACGATTTGTTAAAGTATTTTCTACCAAAGTAGAAAATGCTTTTTTAGACCTTATTTAACTTATTCGTATCCCAATCGTAGATGTAATGAAAGGATTCATTGTGCTTTTGTTCAAGGGCGTACAGTTTTTCAAATGTTTGTTTAATCACTTCATATTCAACATTTTTCATGGTTTCTTTTTTCACATTTCTTTTCGAGCCGTTTTTGTTCATTTCATTGACATACCACAAATATTGCTTAGAGTAATAACTCCCGTTAATAGTAGCAAAATAGGTTTCGCCCTTGTACCTAAAGGATACTTGAATCCAATTGCTATCTATTTTTACTAATTTTAAACGGTTTATGTTTACATCTTTTGGCTTACTGCAATTATCCAATATAGTTTTAAAGAGGATCCGTTTTTACTTTGAAAAGGGTTTTGCCCAGAAGTTTTTGTTAGGAATTGAGAATATTTTTAATAACGGTCCAAAAAAATTATCGAATGAAGAAAAAGAGTTTTTGAAAGCCTGGCTGAGAAAAATGTATCTACGGTCAAATAAGAATGAGGGTAATTATAGGTTTCATTGGATGCTTAAAGACAGCCTAGAAATCTATTCTTCGCTAAATGGTATATGGTATTTAGGACCAAAAAAAGCATTCAGTTGGCTTCGAGAGAATGATGAGGTTGCTTATAACCTTTTCAATAATGCTTTAACAAAAGAGACAAAAAAGAATAACATTGAAGAACTACTTGAATATTTGAACGGAATGTAGAGGTTTCTTGTTCCACTAACGTGGCAGTTTAGTGTAATAAGTTTTGGGGAATTTTTCATGAAGAATACGGTTACAGTTCATGATAAGATTCTCTGTAAAGAGGGTGCATTTTTTTGAGAAAAATTTTAAATAACCGTTTTTATTTTTATTTAGTGGCAGTCCTATTAATATTTGGTGTTTTGGTTTGGAATCACTATTCTTGGTGGATAGCATTGTTTAATTCTATAGCTGTTGTGATTGTTGGAGTCTTACAATACAAACCTGTGCAGAAAATAAATCGTAATCGTAAGCGATATTTTCCAAGGTGGGTGCAATCTCTAATAAACACTCTACTTCTTCTAACTATGTTCAATTTTGGAAGCCATTTCTCCGAAATAACATTACTTTGGTTTTTAGTTTTTGCAATGTTAATAGTAAATCTTATTTTTCCTGAATTACCTGAAAAATGAGGGGGGAAAGGTACTTTTAAAAGTGATTTCTTGTTCAACTAACGGGTGCGATTGTTCAATAAGAGCAATCGCTTTTTTCTTATTCAAGTAACTGGCAGGTTAGTGAAAGAAGAAAAACGCTTAATGCGTTATTGCCCCTCATTATTCACTTGAGAATTAACAGACATAATTCAAAAAAAAAGAGGGAAACCCCTCTATGTTATCTTGTAAGTTGAAAAATGAATTGTTCTTTAAACTTTCGTTGGTCACTATTTTTATGTTTCCAGGTTACAGATACCATTAATGCTGTTGCCTTAGTATCTAAAGGAAAATTGGAATGATGAAATGATGGTTCTAAAGGCTTGCCTTCGTTGCATTCGACAGTAAACAGTTCATAAAATGTTGACGCTGACTTAGGTAAGTTTTTATATCCCTCAACCCTGACTAATTCAATATTTTCGTCACCAATATTTTTAATGTCTAGGCTGTATACATTATATAACGCTGGTCTTATAGACTGGTTAAGCTTTTTGTCACTATGGTCTGGCTTTCCAACTGTTACTTTCCATTGTTTTGTTTCTAGTGTCCGAGGCAAGTTTTCCAATACGTTAGCTTCTGAGTCCTTTGGCATTATCATTGTAGATACTATAAAAAATAAAAGAAATAATGCTATTTTTTTCATTATTTCACATCCTTTTTTAAGATTAGTTTGGTATTTGTTTAACCTATTCATTCAAACAAAATAGTAATGAATAATACGATAATTGTGTTACCCCTTGTTTAACGAACGGGTGCGATACTTCAAGAAGAAGGTCGCCTTTTTTTCTTTTTCCACAAGAAAAATTTGTGAAATGTTGTACTTAAACTATCGTGGCAGGTTAGTGGAAGAACGATGTTATAATGTAAGACACAGAAGAGTTGTTATAGGAAGTGAAAAAATGTTAATGTATTATGCAATGCTAATTGTTGGAGTTTTGTTAGTAATAGTGGCAGTATTTATCTTTATTGCTATGTATAGTGTTAAAGAGTACACAATATTAAATGTAGGTAAAATCCTTGTAGCCTTATTAATTGGGGTTTTATTTTTAGTGATTACTCTCCCAAGCCTTAAATATGTTGTGCTAAAGGAATATGATGTCGTCAGTGGGAAATGTGTTATCGAAATAGATTCATCAGGTCGTTCTTCTGAAGCGGACTTTAAAATGCTTAATACAGATGAAATGTTTAGCTTCAGAGATATTCCTGCACTGGATGCTTACGGAAAGTCAATCCCTTATTATTGTAAAGTGACAGTTACAAAAGACCATCAGTTTGGAGTTAGTTATAAAATATATGATGCCAAAACACGAAAGTTAATTTTAACAAGTAAATAGCCTTTGTTTACAGTTATTAAGTGTTAGCATAAAATACGTGAGTAACTAAGGGAAAAGAGTTTAAGTGTCATCTTGACAGGTGACATTTTTATTAATGTTATTGAGAAAAGTTAATGAACAATCCGAACAGAATGTGAAGGAATGCACTTAAACTAACGGGTGCTTGAGTTTAAGAGTGGAAGCTGTCATTGAGGCAGCTTTTCTTATTGAACTAAAGGAGCAGTTTAGACAAAGAAGGAATTAATATGAACTATCGAGAAATAAAGATGTAGAAGAATAAAGATAAATGAGGTTTTTTTATAAAAATGATACCTGTAAAGACACTAAAAAAAATAGAAGAAGACATTAATAAAAATGATTTAGGGAAAGCGAGAGATAGGCTACACGGGTTAATATCAACCTATCCTAATGAATTAGAACTCCGTAAAAAATTAGGAGACATTTATTTTGAATTAAAATATCCTTCAATGGCTGGACGATACTGGTATTTAGAAGAAAACAAAACACCCGAAATGGTAAAAGCGTGTAAAGAGTTTGAAAAATCTATGGGAAATGACCCTAATAGAATTGCTAGAACTCTAAAGTATAGAGGCGATATTGAAATTTTAAAGAGACTGGAATTGGACAGGGAAATTTCCCCTATAAAAAATAAGGTAAAAGAAAAATTGCTACAAGAATCCGAAGATTCATTGCAAGATAAATTAGTTACTATTGGTTGTATATCAATCTTAATATTAATAATTATGTTTGTAGTAATTGGAGTTTACGCATTCTTTAACTGGATATTTTGAATAGGACTTATGAAAGTTTGTGAATATTTACACTTAAAGTAACGGGTGCGTTAATTAAAGAAGAAAGGACATAACATATTAGTCATATAAAATATGTTATGTCCTTTTATTTATCTAACTTTTTTTATTTAGGTCTTGATAAATTTTAAACAGTTCAACTTTATTTCATCGCCACACTAAAAAAATTCCTCAATCCAATAATTTCAAATCTGCAGTAATTTCTACCGACATTCCTCCATGAAGATAAGTATTACTTACCGTAGCAATATCTTCTAAGGAACCAATTTCAATTGGTTTTGCCAAAATCTGTCTGATCCTTTCGTCATCCGTATTTATGATTATTCTTGCTTCACTTTGATTTTCAAACCGATTATGTTTAATTGCTAATTCCATAGGTGGTCTCTTTTCAAAATCCCACCAACCATATTCACCGTATTTATCAAAATCAATATAGGAAACGCGTCTAATGATTATTTCATCTCTATTTAGTCCTAGTGCCATAAGAGCATTGGTAATTCTTTGTTCAAATTCCTTGTAATCATGTATAAAAATAACAGCGGGCTTATCTTTTTGATCTAAATTCTCTACTTCTTGAGGATCCAGATTGTCCATAAAATCTCTAAAATATGATGCTGGTACCGTCGCTGTTAATCTATGCTTTCCCTCTTCATTTGGACAATTAAACATACTTTGCTTTAATATATAAAGGCAAAAACACGGCAACTCCATATCCCGAGATCTCTTCAAGTAAACACGTTGGCCGATGGGGATTCGCACCAGATCAGAATATTTTTTATATTTCTGATTCAATTCCTTCAAATGCTCAATATCAAGCACATGAAATGTTGCCATTGTTCCTTCTAACTTGTCTCCACGCCCTTCCCCTTTTTCAAAAGCATATTTAACCCAAGAGCTTGGTGTACTAAATTTGATTTCCCCTTTTTTTAAAAAAGTTTCAGCATATTTTTGAGTAGTGCAGCGAAATACTGAAACAAAGTTTTCAGGTTCTGCCCATTCACCTTTTTCTTCCATTCCATGAATCCTCCTTATTTTACACCGTTGCCGGTCTAATACTTTTTTTCTTAATCTACAACTATATTTTCTCAGTCTAACACTTTATTTTTCAGTCTAGTATTTTATTTTCCATAGAAAGATGAGGGGTTTTTGAGGAGAATATACATATATTGGTCTAACATTTTTTTGCTGTTCTTCAGCTAACGGGTGCTTTTGTTAAAGATGACGATCGCTGCGGCGGTCTTTTTTCTTATTGAACGTGGTAGGTTTGTTGAAGAAGCATTTGGGCAAAATACCTATCAAATTTAAAGGTAGGTGTTTCCTATTGAAGAAAAAACTCTATGTAATTTTCTGTGTCTTGTTTTTTATAAATAATACTGCTGTATTTGCAAAGCAAGAGGTACCAAATCAAGAATTTATTAATAAGTATTATTTCGATGTTGATTTAAAAGGGGTTAAAAATATATATTTCTTTAGACATTTTCCCTTCTACAATGATAAAGGGCAGGTTTCACCTCTAGGTAAGGCAGTCTTATCAGTCTTACAGGGCGATATATGGGCATGGGTTAGAGAACCAAGGATTTATGTTAAAGAAAACATATCTTATATACATACAGTCAAGTTAGATGGATTAAATCTGTTATATACTTTAAAAAAAGAAAATAACGTTTGGAAAGTCGTTAAAATTGAGAAGAAGAAACTTCCTTCCGTTGGAAGTAAAGCTATACTTGAACATGCATTTCTAAGGGCAATAGGAATAGAGATACTCCAAGCAATAATTGTTGAAGGGGCAGGTATTTTAAAAATAGCTGCCGTTTCGTTTAAGGACGTACCATGTTCAATCATGTAATTTAGTACGTCTAGTTTAAACTGTTGTGTGTAATTTGTACAAGGCTTAAGAAAAGCTTCAACACCATTGTATTCGTATTGTTTGACCCATTTAAGGATTGCCTTATGATCAGTCCTTAACGATTTCGCTATTTCATTTGAACTCTCATTTCCA
>NZ_MLYR01000042.1 GCF_001866655.1 Bacillus sp. MUM 116
AAGTTCATCAACCCGTATAACTAAATGCTTCGTGGGATCTTTTCGTAAGAACATTTGCGAAAATTGCCTAGAAATTTAGTAAATGACCCTTATTAAGGTCCAAAAGCAACAAAGTTTACGAAAAGAGCCTTAGATAAAAATGCGCTCAAACTATGAGCTTGGCGCAAAAAGGATAATTTAATTTATTTTACACAACATGTATGGAGCAATAAAAAGGGTTAGACACTACTGAAGGTAGCAACTAACCCTTTTTTCGTTAAAATATCGACTTTAGCAGTGCCCTCAACTATGAGCGCTTCTTTATTCTACTAAACTGATCAGTTAGCTTAACAAGACAACCTGTGATGTTCACCCTTCAAACATGGTAGAATCCGACTCCCTCCCCTAGATGAAAATTATTCATCTAGGGGTTTTTCATTTTCCCTTACACCAGATACTGGTAAGACTATAGAAAGTTTAGTTGACTTGAGCTTTTGTGGTGGTTCTAACCCTTATAAGAAACTGTATGGAATTTGCCTTGTGTACACCCCTATGTCGACTCTTCCTTTTTTAGAAGATGATCACGTACAGAAAAATGCTGTTTGACCAAGCTTATTCATCTTTCCATAAACATTACTAGATGGAAGTTATATGATTGGACGTTTTAATAACCAATTGTGCTGGAAGGGATGTTCACCCCATGAAGACAACAACTTTGAAGTGGATACGATAATATATTGTTCAAGAGAGTTTTTAGACATCTCCGTGAATAGTATTTTTTGTAGCATAACGTTTCTTCTACCATTTAAAGATTATGCCTGAAATTGGATACCATTTAAAAAGCATTTTGGAAGTCCGAATTATTATCTACTGAATTTCCCTCCCTATTCGTACCGCCTTGCTTCTTTATGGACTACTGGCACACAGGTAAAATTTGCTATACAATTTGAGTATGGAACTAAAACAAAGTGTGGTGAACATTGTGTTTAAACTATTACTAGTTGAGGATGACTCAACGCTTTATCAAGAGATAAAAGAAAGATTAACAGGTTGGTCTTATGAGGTTCATGGGGTTACGGATTTTAGCAATGTGATGCAGGACTTTACAAATGTGAAACCTGATTTAGTGATCATTGATATCCAGCTGCCCAAATTTGATGGGTTTCATTGGTGCCGGATGATCCGATCCCATTCGAATGTGCCGATCCTTTTTCTGTCTTCCCGGGACCACCCTTCCGACATGGTGATGTCCATGCAGCTAGGCGCGGATGACTTTGTCCAAAAGCCGTTTCATTTTGAAGTGTTGATTGCCAAGATACAAGCGATTTTACGTCGCGTCTATAATTATAATACCGAACAAATCGAGTTCAAAACCTGGAATGGCGCTGCTGTGGAATATCAAAAAAATACGGTGACCAATGAGGCAGGCACGATTGAACTTACGAAGAATGAGATATTAATATTAAGAGAATTGATTGGGCAGAAAAATAAAATTGTCACCCGTGAAGCGTTAATCAAAAGCTTATGGGACGATGAGCGCTTTGTCAGTGACAATACCTTAACCGTCAACGTCAACCGCCTTCGGAAAAAACTCGATGAACTTAGTCTCGGGCAATATATTGAAACCAAAGTGGGACAAGGCTACATCGCTGTTGAAGAGGCACAGCCGCTATGATAAAAAAGTATCTCATAGAACGGCGGAGCTGGATTCTCCTGATTTTGTCCTTGGAATTTTTGGTTATTTTGGTTGCGTTTCTTGATACGTCGATCCCATTGCTTCCACTTTTTTATATTGTTTTTATATCATTGATTATTTTTGTGATTTTCTTGTTTATTCGCTATCAGAAGGAAACGGTATTCTATAAAGCCTTAGAGGAAAGAGAAAACAATCTGGATCCAAAGAGCGTACCCAGTGCCTATCGTCCTTTTGAAGGGATCGTTGAAAACAGCCTTACGAAACAAATTGATTTTTTAACACAGGAAGCGGCTGCTAATTGGACGACATTGGAACAGGAAAAAGACCAAATGTTATCTTGGATACATGAAGTAAAGACACCGTTAACGGCGATGCAGCTGATCATCGACCGCATGGAGGATGAAAAACTGAAATTGGATTTACGGTATGAATGGCTGCGCATTCACCTTCAGCTGGATCAGCAACTCCACCAAAAGCGGATCCCCTTTATGGAAAATGATTTGTATATTGAAAACACGAACCTAAAACCATTAATTTTTAACGAAATCAGAACCTTGCAATCATGGTGCATGCAAAAGGGAATTGGTTTTGAACTGGAGCTGGAAGAAGAGGAAGTCCTGACGGATGCCAAATGGCTGGCGTTCATACTCCGACAGCTGTTAACGAATGCAGTGAAATATAGCGAAGCATCTGACATCCATTTAAATAGTTATGTCCAAGACGGGCAAACCTGTTTAAAAATCACTGATTTTGGACGAGGTATCGCTCCAAATGACGTGCCCCGCATTTTTGATAAAGGCTTTACCTCTACAGCCAACCATCAGGACAGTGCGGCAACCGGCATGGGATTATACCTTGCCCAAAAAGCTGCCCGGCCATTGGTGATCAAGATTAACGTTCACTCTGTGCTTGGAATTGGAACGACATTTACCTTAACCTTTCCGCAAAAAAATGAGTTTGTTCGTATTACCGGCGTGTGACAAAAATGTCATATGCTTTTGTTGTTTTGTTCGTCCAATCGAAGGAACGGCAGTCCTAAGCTTACTATAATGAAGCTATCAGATAAAGGAGTGTGTCGTTATGCAAATTCTTGAAGCGACTAATATTCAAAAAAATTACGGTAACAAGTTTAATAAACAGGAAGTATTAACTGGATTGGATTTAAAAATTGTAAAAGGTGAATTCGTGAGTATCATGGGTGCATCGGGTTCCGGTAAGACAACCCTGCTTAATGTCCTTTCCTCTATTGACAGGGTGAGTAGCGGGAAGATTAAGATACAGGGAAAAGAAATCACCCGGATGAAGGAAAAACAGCTTGCAGAGTTTCGCAAGCACCATTTAGGCTTTATTTTTCAGGAATACAACTTGCTGGATACACTGACGGTGAAAGAAAATATTTTATTGCCTTTGTCCATTACCAATGCCTCCAAACAAGAGGCAGACCGAAAGTTCAACGAAGTGGCGTCACAACTGGGGATTACCGAGATCGGCAATAAATATCCTAATGAAATATCAGGCGGCCAGAAGCAGCGCACCTCGGCAGCACGGGCATTTATTCATAACCCTAGCATTATTTTTGCCGATGAACCAACAGGGGCACTCGATTCCAAGTCAGCCTCCGATTTATTAAATAAACTGAACCAGTTAAACAGCAGCAGTGGAGCCACGATTGTGATGGTAACTCACGATCCGGTTGCTGCCAGCTATAGCAGCCGAGTCATTTTTATTAAGGATGGTCAAATTTACACCCAACTGAACAAGGGCGATCAATCACGCCAGGCTTTTTTTAAAGACATCATGAAAACACAGGGTGTATTGGGAGGGGTCACCCAAAATGAGCATTAATCATTTGATTATCCGTAATCTGAAAAAGAATCTAAAAAACTACTATCTATATGTTTTTGCCCTAGCCTTTAGTGTTGCCTTGTATTTTGCCTTTGTCACTTTGCAATATGACCCGGCAATGGACGCGACAAAGGGCTCCATTAAAGGCGCAGCCTCCATTCGGGCAGCATCCGCTCTGCTTGTCGGCATTGTGGCTATCTTTCTGCTGTACGCGAATACGATCTTCATTAAGAGGCGCAGCAAGGAAATCGGCCTGTTTCAACTGATTGGGATGACCAAAAGCCGAATATTCCGCATCTTGAGCACTGAGAACTTTTTTCTATATTTTGGCTCCTTGGTGATAGGAATATTCCTTGGCTTTTCATTTTCACGATTTATCATGATGATTCTGCTGAAAGTAACGCAAGTGGATGCGAACGCCGCTTTACGATTTTCACCCCAGGCATTAGTGCAAACTTTGATTGTGTTCGGAACCATTTATCTGTTGATAATGATGATGAATTATATATTTATTAAAAAACAGTCCATTTTGGCTTTATTTAGGATTACCTCTTCGACCGAACAAAAAGTAAAGAAATTATCGATTTGGGAAATCCTGATCGGAATCGCCGGTATGATTCTGATAGCGGTTGGCTATTACGTTTCTTCAAAATTATTTGGCGGCGATTTTACCACTATAAATGAATTATTCATGGCGATGATTGGAATTCTTGGTTCTGTCATCATCGGAACCTATCTGTTTTACAAAGGCTCCGTAAGTTTTATTTTCCATTTGATTCGAAAAAAGAAAGATGGGTATTTAAACATTAACGAGGTCTTATCACTCTCTTCCATTATGTTTCGGATGAAATCAAACGCCTTATTATTAACAATTATCACTACTGTTTCCGCTTTGGCCATTGGACTGTTGTCGTTAAGTTATATTTCTTACTACTCTGCTGAAAAAATGGCTGAAAATAATGTGGCTGCCGATTTTGCCCTCACCAAAACGAAGGATGCCGAACAATTTAAAAAGGCATTAAAAGAAAATCATCTGCCATTTAATGAAAAAAGAGTCGAAGTCATTCAGGTAAATGCTGACTTATCGACCATTATGGAAACTGAATTGCAGGGATTACCCCATAACCCGGGCAGCGTTCCTCTCCCGGTCGTCAGTGACAAGGCTGTAGACATGGATCTATCACCGGAGGAAACGATCTTTACCGGTTATAATGATTTGCTGCAGTCATTTATGTCACTAAAGGATTCAGGGCAAATCAAATTGCATGGACAAAGCGAGAACATTTCTTTACAGTATAAAGGCTTAGAAAAAGAATTTATTGTTTCAAGATATTTTACAGCCGGTGGCTTACCTGTGGCAGTTGTCGACGACTCTGTTTTCAAACAGTTAAAAAATAATCTTGACCCTGCCATCCAAAGGAAATCCTCTTTATTTATTGGGATTACGTTGAAAGATAAGGAACATGTTGCAAAAGCGAATGATCTGTTCAAAGAAATGTTTGGGAATGAGGACAACTCGATAGATTCCCGGTTGGAAATGAGCAACCTTCAGAAACATACCATGGGGCTGATTATGTTCATCGTCAGCTTTTTGGGATTAACATTCCTGATTACCTCTGGCTGTATTTTGTATTTTAAACAAATGGGCGAAGGTGAAGAGGAAATGCCTAGTTACACAATCTTAAGGAAACTCGGGTTTACCCGGGGGGATTTGGTGAAAGGCATTCGAGGGAAACAGCTGTTTAGTTTTGGGATTCCCTTATTAATTGGCTTATCACACAGTTACTTTGCCGTCAAATCCGGCTGGTTCCTCTTTGGGACGGAACTGTGGACACCGATGATTGTAGTCATGCTTGTATATGCCACATTGTACTCTATCTTTGGAATGCTGTCTGTTCAATATTACAAGAAGGTTTTTAAAAAAGCTCTATAACATGAAAGGCTCCAGCATGGTTGTAAATGCTGGAGCCTTTGTTTTATTTTTTTAGTTGTGTACATGGTGCCACTCATTGAATTTAGATCAAGTTTATAAAGGATAAATCTTCATAAACAACTAAAAATGGAATTGATGCCTACGCAAATGCATAATGTGGGAAAAAGAGTGAAAAAAATAAGAGAAAAAATTCAGGCAAAGTGAAATTTAAATGGAAGGATTGAAGTTGTATTGATTTCTCCTCTCAGCTATTTGATAAAATTCACTGAAGAGCTGAATGAATCCTATTTGATATATCCACTGATCGTACGGAGGAAGTTAATGTTTCAGATTTTGTTGAAGCATTTAAACATAAATGGAATTATAAAAAAATGAGAGATAAAAAGATTATAAGCAGAATGAAAAAGATCCTCTCCCAAAACCCTAAAAACAAACCATCAGTATTCCTTGAAGATATAAAACTTGCAAATGAGGAGTTGTTATTTTTTCACCGCCATTATGGTGGCAATCAGCAGTGGTATGATGAAAAAGCAAAGATAGAAAAAGGCTGCGGACCAGTTGTGGCTGCCAATATTTCATACTATCTCGCAAAAAAAGATAAGGGAAAATACGAAAAACTTTTTACTCCTCAAGATTTGTCTCAGCAGGAATTTACCATGCATATGGAATCCCTCTATCATCACATGGAACCTGGGGCGTTTGGGATGACGAGTCTATTTGACTTTTCGTCCAAAATGGAGAGTTACGCTTTATCAAGAAATGTTTCATTAAGCAGAGTGAGCAATAAATCAAAGTTTACATTGGACAATACAACCATGTATATAAAAGAGGGACTGCTTAATAATTGTCCTGTGGCTACATTAAATCTGCTATGGCCGAAAACAGGTTATCCATACGCATGGCACTGGATGACCATTACTGGATATTCTCGAGATACTGTTGATAACAGATGGATTACCGTATCAACATGGGGTGAAAGGCGTATGATTAACTATCGAGCTTATTTTCAAGCTATGTTTTGGTTTGGAGGCGGACTGATGTACTTTAATTAAGGCTATTTTCGCATAAATTGTTGTTTTTCGTATAAGTTCATCAACCCGTATACCTTTAAAATTTTACCGGAACAACTGAGCAGATAAGAATACCTGCTAATAAACAAATGATAAAGTATGAATACTTGATTTTAAAAAACTGCACCTCCAATTGTTAGTTGTGTCTAACAATTGGAGGTGCAGTTCAAGATATTATCACATAAGACATTTTAATTACATAGCTCCATTTTAAACTAAAGGTCTATTTGTCAAAAATTGTTCCTTTTTTAAATACGGATTGTTTAAATCCAAATTTATTCAACAAGTAGTAAGAGGTACCACCTACAACGAATCCAATTGGCCAGCCAAGATCAACTACGATAAATGCACTAGCCGCGCCAATGATCATGGCGGTAACTGCAGCCATATTTAACCCGCTGAACTGACCATTCGGATTGTACAATTCATTAATATCCACCTTTTGCTTGCGCAAAATTAAATAGTCTACAACTAATATAGCCGTGATTGGTGCTAAAAATGCAGAATAAGTTAGGATAAAGATTCTCAGTCCATCTGATGAACCTGGCTGAATTAATTTCCAAGGGAAGGATACCATTGCAAGCAAGCCTGCAATAACTACTGAAACTTTATATTTTACTTTTGTAAACAATTGAATGATATATGCTGCTGGAACAATGTTTGCCACTAAGTTAACACCAACTGCTCCTAGAACGATGAAAACTGAGACGAAGAACGTAATATAATCATTGTTTACAATTTTTGCGAACGCTTGAACAGGGTTCGCAAGGCCTGTTGCAGAAGCAAGCATTACTCCAAGACTCATTACCGTAAGATATGCTACCGTAACCGGAGTAAAATACATGAGAAAACGCTTAGGCGCAGATACTCCTTCTTTCAGTTCACGTGAGTAATCAGATGCACTAAGGAAAAGCGCAGCGTAGTTCCCAAGGAATGCCATTGTGAATGACCAGAATTTGATTCCCCATGTTCCTTTCGCTTCTACCCAGGTTGAATGAATTACTGAAGTATGGTCTTTTAAAACTACTACAAATGCATAAATAAATGCTGACATAAGTATTATTGCAATCAGTGAGTTCATCCACTTAATTGTATGGAAACCTTTTAAAGATAAAATAATTTGGATGAGCACAAGAATTACAAAACTAATAGGTATACTATCAATTTTTCCTCCAGTTGCAATCTTTATGATCTCACTTAATCCAGTTGCTCCAATCCACGACTGAAACCCATACCAAATAATTGCAGGGACACCTCTCAATATTGACGAAATAATTGCACCCTTCATACCAAAAGCCATTCTTAAATGAATTACATAGGGTACTCCCGCACGATAGCCAAAACTATCATTAATTAGAAAAGCACTAGCGATAATAGTAGTTGCAATAAGTAATGAAACTAAAGTTTGCAGCAAATTCATTGTTGCGGTTCCAGCAACAACTAAACCCGTTCCTATAGCCATATTACCTAGACTTACACCATCCCCTGCGAACATAAGCGCAAAACTCAGTGGATTGAGTATTCTTTTTTCAGGTCTATTTGGTCGTAGATTTTCTTCCACACCTGAAAAGTCATATCCTTGTTTTGCTTGACTTCCTTGATTTGGCTGAATTACTGGATTTGTCATTAATAGAGATCCCCCTTTATTTTATAAAGCGACACTAATTTCCAGATTCATTTTGAGAGTTTCATTATCACTTGAATATCCATAATATTGGTTCCGGCTATTCCATCCATAGCAACCTTCAAGGTTTCCGGATCAGTTATAATAACCTTTCTGCCACCATTTTCTAAAAAGCTGAGGCTCGCTTCAATTTTCGGCAGCATACTGCCCTTATATATGAGTAAGAAACGACTCTGCCGCCTGGACAAAGCATTCCATAGGTGCTTTTACAATCCCTGCCCCAACTTGTCCGATACCTGGGTCCTTGTGAGCCATGCCCGTGGTAATCGTAGGCTCAATTCCTGTCTTTAAGACTTTGACAATATCAATTCCAGTCGGTGTACCACGGAAATCCATGGTTGGCATTTTAAAGTTATTGTTCTCTACTGCCGTGATTTCAAACATTTCATTTGTAATGTTGACTCCATCCTGATAAGTTCCGCCAATAAACTGTACAATTGCAGGTGCCGCAGCAAGGGCGAAGCCACCCATGCCATATGTTTCTGTAATGGCACTGTCACCGATATCCGGAGCAGCATCGTCTTCCGTGAATCCAGGGAAGTAAAGGCCTGTTGGAATATTCGCTGGAGCTGTGAACCATTTGTTGCCTGTACCGCTTACCTTGATTCCAAAATCAACACCATTACGAGCCATTACTGTAACGAGCGTACTACCTTCAATACCAGTAGCTGCATCTGCCATTGCTTTACACATAGCCATAACAAGATTAACGTTGAACATGTCGATTTTTTCGATATGCTCAGCAACTGCATATACATCTTCTTTTGGGGCATCCACCATTACTAGGAACTTGGCCAATTCACGCATAAACAAGCTGGTCGATGCCTTATGGCGATTATGATTGTCGTCTCCCATTTGCATAGCTTGGGTTGCAATCGCTTTAATATCAATGCTGCCAGATAATTCAATCGCTTGCTTTAACACTGGATAAAGCGTATTTCTCATCCAATGCAGTCTTTCGATGACCGATTCCCCATAGGCACCAAAACGTAACGCTTTACCAGGTCCCTCATTTACGTTTGAATAAGAATCATTGCCATAAGTCATATTTTTCATAATAAATACTGGCATGTTAGGAGAAATAATCCCGCCCATCGGCGCTACCGACTGATGTTCATGATTGGAATCAAATTCAATTTCACCAGATTCCGCCAAAGCATATGCCTCATCTTCAGTTTTTGCCAATCCTTCATAAAGAATTGCACCGACAATGGCCCCTTTCATTGGTCCGCACATTCTATTCCACTCAATTGGCGGCCCTGCATGAAGAATCATCTTGTCTTGCATTCCAGGAATTACGTCTTTTGCAATTCCCATTCCCATTAAACGCACATCTGAATCTTGAAATACTTTTAATACTTTTTCATTTGCTTCACTTCTTTTGCTCACTGCTTATTCCTCCTCATCCAAAAGCATTAATTGTTCTAATACATTTTTGATTCTCGGATTATCCGTAGTAGGGATCGTCCATCTCATTTGGATTACATCTAAACCTTGTTTTTGCAAATCATCATGAAATTGCTCAAGGCCAATATTAATAATTTGAAGTTTTTGGTTAAAAAGATTATTAATTCCCATATTAGACCTCCTGGTATGCTAGTTTCTCGACTTTCTCGACAATCTTTAATGCTAATTTAGCAGCTGTCTGGTTGCTAGGCATGATCATGACGCCTACGCTTTCCAATTCGCTTACAATGGTTTCATAATCTTGCGGATCCTCTTCCGTGCCACAAATATTTGCAATGACTGAAACATAAGGACCTTGATATTTTTTCAACGTCTCTACAAATATCTTTTGCGGTTCGAGATTTGCCCCATAACCCAAAACTATATCCAGAACGATTACAGCTGTTTCTTCATGTTTAAGTGTGTTTTCAAAAACCTCATGGCGTAATGTTGGATCAATCATTGGATGGGCGCGCCCAACGGTAAACTCATCTTCGCCGAAATCAATGATTGTATGGGTTGTCATGTTCTGAATATTTTTGACTTTATTTTTTTTCGATAAGTTGGATTGGGCGGTTTCAATTTTATCTTCTAAAATGAACAAACACTCATACGCTAACGTACCACCGCAGAATATTCCCCTAATATACGCTTTAGATTTTTGTAATTTTCGAGATTCCTGTTCAGCAATTCGATCGATTGCTTCATCAACCACTAGCGGCTGAATGTCTTCACGATAGCCGGCCAATTGTAGCGCCTTCAACGCTGCGTCCTCTAGCGTAGATACGTAATAAATGTTTCCATCTTCTTTTTGCTCGAACTTTTCACACAAGAAATTGACGATAACAGGCTTCTTGATATTTTCATGAATGTATTGAACAACCTTATCCCGTACCACTTTTGCAGGCGGCTTAGAAATCAATACGATGATTTTTGTTTGATCATCATTAGTAAGCGCTTTCAACCCTTGCAGCACCATCAGCCCTGAAATTTTTTCATTTAAGTCCCTTCCACCTGTGCCGATGATTTGGCTAAGACCTCCACCATTTGCCGAGATTAATGTCATTACTTCTTGAGCACCTGTACCTGATGCCGCCACAATCCCAATATCTCCTTGTTTTACCTTATTGGAAAAAGCAAGCGGTGTATTGTTGATCAGTGCAGTTCCACAATCAGGACCCATAACCAGTAAATCTTTTTTGACGGCATATTCTTTTAATTCAAGTTCCTCATCTAAGGGAACATTGTCACTAAACAGCATAACGTGTAAATTATTTTGTAATGCTTCCATTGCCGCGTCTTTCGCATACTTTCCAGTAACGGAAATAATAGATAAGTTGCTATTCGGTTGCATTTTTAGCGCCGTTTCCAAGCTTCTTGGTCTGTATTGATCATTCGAACTTGAAGAATTTTTTGCATTTAGCAAGGAATCCAATTTTAGTAGTGCTTCCTCAATGGCACTTTCACTTTTCCCCTCAAGGGCAACAATCATGTCAGTTGCGGCCGTCTTTGCTGCATCTTCTGTCATTAATCCGGTTCTCTCCAATGTCTCTTTATTAAGGTCCGTTCCCATTACGACAGCTGCTTCATTTATTCCCTCAAGTGTATTTAACTCGTTGGTCACTAACATCAGTTTTACCGAGTCATAATAAACATTTTTAAAAACAATCGTCTTTTTTGTCATTTTTCCACTCCTATACAACTATGTAGATACCTGTTTAATAATCTTCCAGAAATATATATAAGTTGAGGGCATTTCGCCCCCCATACAGGTCGAATGTGTTTATAATTATTTGTTTACTGTTGCCCTTGAAAACAATTCTCCCCAATCTTTTACTTTGGCAGGATCTACATCTACCATTTTTAAGCATTCCCAAATAAGCACATTAATCGTGTCATACATTGGCAGTTTGTACTTTTCTTCATAATATTCAACCTTAGCTACTGGAGGAAAATTCGTACAAACAACACTTAAAGCATCTGCAGGAAAAACTGTTACTTCCTTAATTTGTTCTTCTATTTTTTCCTGCGGTACCTGACTAAAGGAACGATTGTGTGTTATATTAAGTCCGGAAATATTAACTGTTTCTATTCCACAGTATTTCTTATATTGTTCAGCAATTAATCTATTAATTTCAGGAATATAAGGAGTTACAAGGTGTACTGATTTAATATCATGCTCTTTGAATGCTCTTATTTGAGCTAACATTGAAGTTGTTGCCGGGATTCCTGTTCTTTTCGTAATCTCTTCGCAAAGCTTGCGGTCTACATCAAAACCAATCCATCCTCCGGATGTTCCGTTCCATGCAATAACATCCACTTCTGCATGTGCCAGTAATTCTGCAGCCCGAAGCATTGGTTCCATATTGAATTGACTTAATGAATCCTGCTCAAGAGAAATTTTCGTTACTTCGAAACGGCTATAATGACAAGTTACCTCCGGAACATCATGCAGTATTCTTGAGCAAATCGGCTCCAAAGCTGTATTAGATGATGGTGTGAGCATTCCAATTTTTTTAGGTTCTTTCATTATGAATTCCCTCCTGTATTTTTTATCTATTTACGTTTGACCAATTTTCTTATTTTAAATTTAATAAATATTGAACTTTTAGTTTTCTAAAATAGCTAGTTTTATTAAATCCTGCATTCAAATAATTTTCCTTAAAAATAAGAGCTTTCAATACTGTGAATGAAGTTAAATCAAAGAATTTACCTTCCTAAATATCTAGCCCCTATTGGAGTGATGTTCCCAGTCCAATCGGTATAATAACCTTCCTCATTTAGTTCAGTTAGTACAAAAGGAATCCATTTGCCCCATGTGTTTTTATTTTCACCAAAGATAACTGTATCGACATTATCAACTTCTCCATCCGGCCAGCCGTATGTATACCAGAAAGTAAGATTTTGTGGATCATAAATCTCGGAACTTACTGTCCCGCTTTGAAGTCCGTGATTGGAAATAGACTTTTCGTGTGGTGCTTTTGGATCGGGAGTTCTATCACTGGTTATTTTTTTCATTGTTTCTAAATCAATTTGGAATGAGTTTTCTTTTAAGAGTTTCATAGCTCGATGATAACGGAATTCGGATGAATCAAAATGAATGGAATTTCCTCTTTTGCTATCATCGAGTGGTATCATCGTATCAGTTTCCCACCTATTGGCTCTTGCTGCTATACCATTGTCTTTGATAGTGAATATTTCTGCCACTGTAACAGTCTTATAGCCAACTTCTACAACAGCCATGTTCCCATTAATATCCGCAAAAAGGTAATTACCCTGGGTTCCAATTCCTTTTGGATTCTCTTTAACAAATTTAATTGCTTCATCGACCGTCGAAATATTTGCCCCCATTTTTATAAACCAATCAACAGCATCTAGTTTATAAGGATTTTCCACTTCTTTAGGTACAACCCAAGCTCTAGTCCAGGAAAAACCTGTTTCATTCATCCCCCTATCGGAACCAATATTAACTAGTTCTCCGGAAGTGTCTTTAATAAGACAGGGGGTATGCACAAATTTATATCCTCCTTCTTTTGGAATTGTCACACATACAGGTTTTCTCGGACCTTCGAGGTAAGGGTTATCACTGGTAGATGCCAAAAATACACGCCTGCCAACGGTCGCTGTACCAGTTGCTCCCATGATGGTACAAGCTGCTAAGACCGAATGATCGGAACCAAAAATAAGAAGAATCACACCCACTATTACTAGGTTTAATATTATTTTCACTTTTCTCCTCCTTTAATTCGAATATAAATTGAATATTGAATTAATTGAATTATAATTGTAATTAGATTATTACGGAAATACTGATTTTTTATGTGTCCTATAAGTCTATGCTTATAGTTATAAGAAAGAGGGAATGCTATGGATATTGAGCAAATGTATCGTATTTTTTTAACCCTGGCTAAGGATAAGAATTTTTCTAGAGTAGCAGAAAAATTACATATTTCCCAGCCTGCTGTCAGTCAACATATTAAAAACCTGGAAAAGTTGTACAACGTTCCTTTATTTATTCGCTCGAAGAATGTATTATTGACACCTGCAGGCGAAACATTAGTAACCTATGCAGAGAAAATTCTCTTTTTATATGACCAATCATTTATAGCAACTCAAGAACAAAAGACTAGTAATAATCCAATAAAAGTGGGTACAAGTTTAACCATCGGTACCTATTTTCTCCCAAGAATAATATCTCTGTGTAAGAGAAATATGGTAGAAAATATTATTCATGTGAAGGTTGGAAAAACGAAAGAAGTTATTCGAAAACTTTTAAATGATGAAATTGATGTGGCACTTATAGTTGAGGAAATACAAATGAATTCGCTGATAGCGGAACCATTCGCGGAAGACGAGATTGTTCTAATCATCTCACCAAATCACCCATGGGCCAAAAAACATGAATTAGGAATCAAAGAGCTGCTGGAAGCAAATTTCATTATTATGGAAAACGGTTCTCATAAGCTTGCCGAAGAAACATTAAAGCGGATGGGAGTTGAATTTTCTCCATCGAATTCGATGGAAATTGGAGATACAGAGGCACTAAAAAGTTCGGTAGAAAATGGGTTAGGAGTAGGTATTGTATTCTACTCGGCAGTACAACAGGAGATCCAAAAGGGTACCTTAAAGGTCTTAAGAATTAGCGGACAAAAAATGACTCAAAAATTTTACTGGGTGACAAAAACTAACTTATACTCAAATAAAAATGTCGATATGCTAAAAGAAATTATTTTCTCTAAGGAATTACAATCCCTATTTTAAATTTTCTGTTAGTATTGATTTATTAGACCATAGGTGCCTGATACTTTTAATGGGAGATAAGTGCTTGTTTCCATAATTACATATTTTTCATGAGCCTTAAAGCATTTGATGATAGGCTTCAATTTATTTTGATTAATGAAAACATTAAAGAAAGCATGAAAATTCCCCTCCATACTTGACAAAAGGCATTCCGAATTAGCCCATTCGGAGGCATTTTGTCATTTTTTATGCAATTTCTGAACTATTCCAAGTCCAATTGGCCATTTTCTTTAAACTCATTGCAGCAAAACTAAGCATCACCTGCATGGACAATTTTTTAAGGCCCCTTAAGGGTGTCCAATGCATACCATGCTTTTCCTTTGCATCCGTAAATACACGTTCAATCGTTTCTTTGATACGTGAATAAATCTTTATAATCTCTTCTGTATGGCAAAGGTCTGACTCAGGTGTTTCTCCTTTTGAACTGTCGATTAGACTAATTCAAGACGTTATAACGAAGGCATTCTAATCAATAGAATGCCTCTGATCAAATACATATGAATAATTATTGGTATATCGCAAACTTTGCTTTGGCTTCAATACGTCTTCGATGAAGAATTGGTTCAGTATAGCCATTTGGCTGGTCATAACCTTCGAAAATCAAGTCGCAAGCAGCTTGGAAGGCCACTGAGTCGTCAAAATTGGGAGCCATAGATCGATAATAAGAATCTCCCAGATTTTGCTGGTCTACTACTTTTGCCATGCGCTGCAATGTATCAAGGACTTGCTCTTTTGTGCAAATACCATGGTGAAGCCAGTTAGTCAAATGCTGGCTTGAAATTCTTAATGTTGCACGATCTTCCATTAATCCCACATTATTGATATCTAATACTTTTGAACAACCGACTCCTTGCTCAACCCATCGGACAACATAGCCGAGAAGAGTTTGGCAATTGTTATCGAGTTCTTCCTGAATTTCTTCAGCAGCCCAGTTAGGGTTTATAACAACTGGCATTTCTAAAATATCTTCCAGTAAGTCTGCTGACTGATTTAGTTTTTCATTCTGCACTGCTTTTACATCTATTTCATGGTAGTGTAAAGCATGCAATGTTGCAGCTGTTGGAGATGGTACCCAAGCAGTATTTGCTCCGGTTTTTACTTGACCGATCTTTTGCTTAAGCATCTCGGACATTAAATCTGGCATTGCCCACATTCCTTTACCGATCTGGGCACGGTCCTTGAAGCCGCATGAGAGTCCTGCAATTACATTTGATTGTTCATACCCCTGCAGCCATTTGGATGATTTCATATCTTTCTTACGAATCATTGGGCCAGCTTCCATAGAGGTATGAATTTCATCTCCTGTACGGTCGAGAAAGCCGGTATTTATAAATACAACCCGGTCTTTCACTTGTTTAATACATGCCTTCATATTCAATGTCGTTCTTCGTTCTTCATCCATTACACCTATTTTAAGAGTGTTTCGTTTAAGCCCAAGTAAATCTTCAACCCTACTAAAAAGCTGATTAGCAAATGAGACCTCTTCTGACCCATGCATTTTCGGCTTTACAATATAGATAGATCCCTTTGCCGTGTTTTGGTATTGGCCATTTCCAAGCAGCGTATGTTTCGCGACAAGGCTCGTGATGACAGCATCCATTATCCCTTCTTGTATCTCTTCCCCGTTTTGATCGAGGATTGCACTATTTGTCATCAAATGTCCTACATTACGGACAAATAAAAGGGAACGGCCTTTTAACGTAATTTCTTTTCCCTCGGGTGATACGTAACAGCGATCTGAATTAAGCATCCTTGTCATGACTTTATCGCCTTTTTTGAAAGTTGATGATAAGTTTCCTTTCATAAGGCCCAACCAGTTTCGATAGACTAGCACCTTGTCCTCAGCATCTACCGCAGCAACAGAGTCTTCGCAATCGATAATCGTTGTAACAGCTGCTTCTAAGAGGACATCTTTAACAAAAGCCTTATCCGTTTTGCCGATCGGATGATTACGGTCGATTTGTATTTCAAAATGAAGTCCGTTATTTTTCAGCAAGATAGCAGATGGGTTTTCCTGCTCACCCTGGTAGCCGACAAATTTTGCTTCATTCTTTAAACCAGTCTTGATACCATTGCTTAAAGAAACGTTAAGTTTACCATCTCCCACCGTATAGCGATCTACGTCCTTGTGAGAGAAATCATTTAAGGGTGCCGCTTGGTCTAAAAAATTTCTGGCAAACTCGATTACTTTTTTGCCGCGGACAGGGTTATACCCACCTTGACGCCCGGCTCCATCCTCCTCACTGATTGCATCTGTACCGTATAAAGCATCATAAAGGCTTCCCCAACGAGCATTGGCTGCATTAATTGCATAACGCGCATTATTTACCGGTACAACTAATTGCGGGCCAGCCTGCAGGGTGATTTCATCATCCACTCCAGCTGTACCAATCTCAAAATTTTCTACTTCCGGTTCAAGATAACCAATTTCTTTCAAAAATGACTTATATGTATCGAGGTCAAAGTTTCCTTTGCTCTCGCGATACCATGCATTAAGTTTGCTTTGAATAACTTCACGTGTCTTTAATAACTTTTTGTTTAGAGGTGTTAAATCATGGATTAACCCTTCAAAACCAGACCAAAATTGCTCTGTATCCAATCCGCTCTCTGGAAGGACTTCTGAATTAATAAATTCATAGAGTTCTTGAGCTACTTGAAGTTTTCCTTTATTAATGTAATTCATCATGATACGATTCCCCCCAAATTAATTGAAATACAATTTGTGTTTCCGCTTCGTCGTTTGTTATTACGCGACGACGTTTCATTATTTGTTTAAAACAGCATAGCACGATTATCTATTTTATTTCAATATTATTCAAAATATTTACTTCAAAATTTTAAATTTTTAAATAAATATTTTAATTATAATTAACTTTTATGCAAATCTCAGACAAAAGGTAACCAAACTCTATTGAACGATATAGGGGAATAAATATTACAATCTTCTTAATTGTTCATCACCTACAGCACAAATCTTTCGTGTCTATTTACCGTGGATTTTGGGCAGTTCAGTTCCAAAAAAACACGTATTGAAATGGTAGAAAGATATTCCTTCTGACCAGTCCGTAGTACCGAAGCACGAAGCACCTTTTTGTATGGGACTAAGATAAAAGATTCCTAGTTTTTAAAAACAATAATCCTTATCGTAAATAAATGAGAGAAGGTTTTCAGGTTAAAATAGAAAATAACTTATTAAATAGGAGTGTATTTCACTACTTTTATTATTTTGAAGAGTTTGAACGAGGAACTAACCGGGGAGAGTAAACCAAAAAGGGTAACAATTAATCCACTTCAACGTTTCTAAGAGAAATCATAACTGTAGTTGTTCCAGTAATGCTACTCATCATCCATCAAAATCTACTAAAAAATTGCACAGATTTAATAAAAATAAATTATCCTTGGACATACTAACGCCAATCTTTGTTAATATTGTGGTGTCCGTATGTCCAAGGTTTCGAAAAAATATACTCAATGTCTGCTTATAAATTAGCGTGAAGTAGGTTTTCCTAGACTTCTATACCAGTGAATAGACTTTTTTATAAAAAAATAGGTTGTTTATCTTCTACTGATAATAGATTCTTTTTGATTTCTTCTACATTTACATGTTTTTGTGAAACGCCTGTTTCCATCGCTGCGTTGGCAACAGCTGCCGCTACATGTGCCGCTACTCTTCGGTCGAATGGATCTGGAATAACATAATCAACATGAAGCTCCTCAGCTGAAATCAATTCCGCAATGGCATAAACAGCTGCCAGCTTCATTTCTTCATTGATTTCTCTTGCACAAACATCTAATGCACCACGGAAAATTCCTGGGAACGCCAATACGTTGTTGACCTGATTCGGGAAATCAGAACGACCTGTTCCAATGACTAGCGCTCCGGCTTCTTTTGCATCTTCCGGCATGATTTCCGGAACCGGATTGGCCATAGCATAAATTATCGGATGATGGTTCATGGAACGAATCATTTCTTTCGTTACAGCACCTGCGGCCGATACACCAACAAAGACATCCGCGCCCTCAAGAGCATCAGCCAGTGTCCCATGCTTTTGTCCTTTATTGGTGATGCGAGCCATTTCCTCTTTGAACGGATTCATCCCGAAAGGGCGTCCTTCATAGATGATCCCTTTTGTATCACATAAAATGATATCATTTACTCCCATATGAAGTAAGAGCTTTACAATCGCTACACCTGCTGCTCCAGCGCCGTTGGCAACGACACGAATATCCTCGATTTTTTTGTCAGCCAATTTAAGAGCGTTGATTAACCCTGCAGCCGTTACGATGGCTGTTCCATGCTGGTCATCATGGAAAATAGGAATATCACACACTTTTCGTAAGCGTTCTTCAATTTCAAAGCATTGCGGTGCCGCGATATCTTCTAAGTTAACTCCACCAAAAGTCGGTTCCAATAATTTGACGACCTCCACGATTTTATCCGGATCCGTTGTATCCAGGCAAATCGGAAATGCATCGACACCGGCAAATGATTTGAATAATAATGCTTTTCCTTCCATAACAGGCATAGCAGCTTTCGGGCCAATATTTCCTAGACCAAGTACGGCAGTTCCGTCCGAGATAACAGCAACGAGATTCCCCTTCATAGTGTAATCATACACTTTGCTTTCATCCTTATAAATGTCCAGGCAAGGCTCCGCAACACCTGGAGAGTAGGCAAGACTTAAATCATTTGCATCCTGCACAGGAATTTTTGAATGAACCCCCAGTTTTCCTTGATACTTTTTGTGTATCTTTAATGCTTCTTCACGTAACGTTGACATACAATCCCTCTTTCCATTGCTTAATATTTGCACTATTCATTGTTGCTTATTACAAAACGACGTTTCTATAATTTCTTAAAAAAAAGCAACGATTTACTTATTACTTTTTTCCATAAAGTAAATGTTGCCTATTGTGAAACAAAGTTCCACAATTGTTTTGTTTACGGAAATCTTACCATTCTATCTAATCACTTTCAAGGTGTTTTTAGAAAATTTCTTCAATTTACAATTCTAATTTTCCTCAAATCGTTCCACTCACTTCATAAATATCACTTCTAACTGATTCATCGGTTTGTTCCCTTCTAAATATATTTGTTAATTTTCCGAGCTTTTCAATTTCAACTGTTACTTCATCACCATCTTTTAGCCAAACCCTTTTGTCCTCAGAATACCCCAAAATTACACCTTCCGGAGTTCCGGTTAAAATGATATCACCTGGTTGAAGAGTTAAATGGTTTGAAACATAACTTACTAGTTCTTCACAACTAAATATCATATCTGAAGTATTTGAATCTTGGCGTATTTCTCCATTAACGGATAAGGTAATCTTTAAGTTATTGGGATTTTCGACTTCCTCTTTGCTAACTAAATTTGGACCAATCGGACAAAATCCATCACATGTTTTCCCTAGCACCCACTGTGAAGATTTATTTTGTAAATCACGGGCAGATACATCATTCGCAGAGCAATAACCATAAACGACAGATAGTGCATTTTCTACTTTTACATTTTTCGCCTTTTGGCCGATAACAATAGCTAATTCTGCTTCATAATCAACTTGTGAAGATGTGATGGGTATGAAAATATCTTTTCCATGTGCATTAATCGTGTTATTAAATTTACTAAATAAAATTGGAGTTGCAGGGAAAGGCATATTACACTCGATTGCATGCTTTTTGTAATTTAATCCGATGCAGATTATTTTCTGGGGCTTAGGTACACATGGTCCGTAGGTAAGTAAATCTTCCTTGTGAAATAAGTCATCATCCATTAGGGAATATTCAATCAGCCTTTGAAGCCCTTGTTTTGCACTTTCTCCTAGAGTAACTAATTCAAATACTGTTTTAGGTATATTATTTATATCGGGAAACTTGGCATATGCAGCTTCAATATCTAACACTCCCCTATTTGTTTTAACTCCTAAAACTAGCCGATTATTTTTATAAAAAGTAACCGTGATCATTTTCAAATCCTCCTAAATAATTTAATGAAAGTTTACTGGAGATAACTGTTATGTATACAGGTTAAAAAATACAACATGTATGTTATAATGAATGGTATCTGCACATTGAAAATTGCATACATAAAGGGTTGGGACAGCAAACCTTCTGTCCCGTAAAATGTATGGAGTCGGTAAAGATTACGTAATCAACCATGCAGATACCTGTATTATGTCAAGAATAAAAATGTCGTGAGCAGTACAACCCCCCACAGGTTGAATGCTCTGTTTTTGACTTAATTATTTACCGTTACCTTGGAAAATACTTTTCCCCATCCTTTAAGTATAGTAGGATCTATATCTACCATTTTTAAACATTCCCACATAAGTACATTAATAGTGTCATACATTGGTATGTTGTACTTTTCTTCATAATATTCAACTTTTGAAACAGCAGGGAAATTAGTACAAACAACACTTAAAGCATCTGCCGGAGAAACAGTTACTTCCTTAATTTGATCTTCAATTCTTTCCTGGGATACTAAGCTAAATGACCGATTGTGAGTGATATCAAGTCCAGAAATATTAACCGTTTCGATACCGCATTGTTCCTTATATTGTTTTGCAATTAATTTATTAATTTCAGGAATATAAGGAGTTACAAGATGCACAGATTTAATATCGTGCTCTTTGAATGCTCTAATCTGAGACAGCATCGAAGTTGTTGCTGGAATTCCTGTTCTTTCCGTAATCGCTTCGCAAAGCTTGCGGTCCACATCGAAGCCAATCCAGCCGCCGGAAGTTCCGTTCCAGGCAATAACATCCACTTCGGCATGTGCCAATAATTCAGCAGCCCGAAGCATTGGTTCCATATTAAATTGGCTTAAGGAATCCTGCTCAAGAGAGATTTTTGTAACTTCGAATCGGCTATAATGGCAAGTTACTCCCGGTACATCATGCAGCATCCTTGAGCAAATCGGCTCCAATGCAGTATTTGATGAAGGTGTTAACATCCCAATTTTTTTAGGTTCTTTCAAAATAAATCCCCCTTATTAATATTAATTTGATACACCAATTTTCTTGTTGTAGTTAATTAAGCTTGAAACAGTTGCCAAAAGAAGTCCTGCACAAACGAATACCATTAGTGCGATAAAGTAAGAGCCAGTTGTAGATACAATTAGTCCGATGTAGATTGGAGTGATTACTCCTGCAATATTGCCGGCAAGGTTCATACATCCGCCGATGGTTCCAACGTGTTCGCGCTGAGAAATCGCAGCTGGTACTGCCCAGTACAATCCGCCCCAGCGAAGGAAGAACAACGCTATTGAAAGTGTTGTAATTGCCATTGTAAGAGATGTAGATCTGCTTAGCATAAAGATAGCTCCTGCAGTCATGATACCAGCGATTGACAACATCGTTCTCATTACGGTATTGAAATTGCCGCCTTTGTCACGCCATTTGTCAGTGATTAATCCGCCGATAATTTCGCCGACAAACCCACATCCAAAAATAACTAAGGTAGAGAAACCAATCGATTTAATATCAAGATGTTGTGTTTGCGCAAGATAAGAAGGACCCCAAGTTAGTAATCCGTAGAAAACTGTATTAAAGGAAAACCAGCCGAGACACATGCACCAGAAATTGCGTGCTGATAAATAATCTTTAGCGCCAATTTTGATACCGGTTGCATTTTTATTGTGTTCTTCATATTCTTCTGCAAGAGCTTTGCGGATATATTCACGTTCAGCAGCATTAACCTTAGAGTTTGAAGCTGGTCCACCTTTAATGACTCTCCAAACAAGCCAAGCAACAACAATCGTAAGGACACCTGCACCAATCAATGCTCCACGCCAGCCGCCAAACCAAGCCATAAAAGCAACGATAATCGGTCCGCCTACAGCTGTTCCAAGTGGTGCACCAGAGTCGATGATCGTAGCCCCGCGGCCTCTTTCCTTAGAGCTTAACCAAATGGTTTGAAGTTTCGAAGAACCCGGCATCACAGGTGCTTCAGTGATTCCCAGCAATACACGCAAGAACATAAGTGATTTTACACCAGTGATGAAACCTGTCAACGTCTGAACAATCCCCCAACCCAACGCAGCGCCAAAAACTACCTTGTCTGGACGGACTCTGTCGGCAATCCAGCCGGATGGGATTTGCATTGCAGCATAGCCCCAGAAGAATGCACTAAGGATTGTACCTACAACAGCCGCGTCCAACCCCAAATCCTTTTGAATAGCAGGCATTGCAATAGACAAAACAGCACGGTCAACATAGTTAATAGTTACGAGCATAAGCAGCATAAAGAATACTCGCCAACGGATATTGGTTGGTTTTGCCGCTAAATCAATACGCGGTTCTTGCACATTTAAATTTACGTTACCTCTTGCCATAAAAATCCCCCTTTTTAAGATAAAGATGTACGATGTGTTTTACTCCAAAGATTAGGTAATGTTTAGGAATCACCCCCTTCAATAACTAGGAAAAACACCTGGGGACTTTACAAGAGGTTTTCATTTAGCAAGTAACGTTTAATTAAACTATGTAAACACCCTTACAATGGCATCGCTTACAAAACGATTAGCAATTTGTACTTTGGTATGGTCAAGTCAGATTTCTCCATATCCTGAACCATATGTCGTCTGTCGACACTTTATTTATCCACCTCCAATATTTATCAATATGTAAACAACAAAGAAAAACAGGGCCTATTCCGTTTTTCCAAGTTTTAGCTGACTATTAAAAATCTCCTTTAAATGCAGCAAATCAGTTTCAAGATGTTTTTTCATTTTTAACGAAGCATTTTCTTCATTTCTTCGTTTAATTTGATCAAGGATTTCTTGATGTTCGTTAAAAACAATCCACTCTCTATTATCACCCTGAAAATTTAATACTCGATAATATTGACTTAGAGATTTTAAATCCCTTAGTTGTTTCTGTAACCTTCTATTTTGACTATATTTTGTTATCAGATCATGAAAACGGCCATTTTCCTCAATTAGCACATCCCTATTTCGTTCACCTTCAGCATTAAGGTTCTGCTTTACATTTAGAACGGTATTTTCAATATCTTTTATTTCCTGGTTTGTTGCGTACCTTGTTGTCAATCTAGTGGCTAATGACTCAAGTGCCATACGGCATTCATATATATCGGCAATATCCTTTAATGTTGGTTTATAAACGGCTATTCTTGATTTTTCATCAATAACCAATAATCCTTCTTTTTCCAATGCACGGACCGCTTCCCTTACCGGGCTGCGGCTAATATGTAATTCTTTTGCTATTCTAGATTCAAAAATACTATCACCAGGCTTTAAAACTCCTTTCACAATTTTTTCTTTAATCGAATTATAGACCTGATCATAATATCTCACTGGTTTTTCTATAGAGAAAGAATTCATCGTGTTCTCCTATCTTGTCGTTAATAGACACATTGATCAGGCTTTAATATTTTTAAAACCAGAGACGTTTTTTGTTGCTTAATAAGAAACATCGTTTCCATTTTTTTTTTTCTAAACTAAAAATAACATCTTTAACAAACATTTTCAATATTTATTTGAAATTTTCTTATAATTTCTACTATTAAAATCAATATTTCATCAAAAATTAATAAGATAAGTCTAAGCCATAAAAAAAGACATAACACACTCATTATGTCTTCATAATTATTCTCTCAAATTATATTTCTTTACTTTTATATCCCTAGCGCATAGCGACATTCTTCCCAAGCTCCATAAGTTTATCCTTTAACAAATCAAATAATTCTTCCTCTTTTAGGATTTATGAATTCATCATCTGGGTTTTAACAGCCAGGGATTTATCGAAATATCAATTAATTATTTTGTCCCTGCAAAAGATCATATAACGTGAGAGCAACAATTTTTGCTGCTTTTATTAGATCATCTACTTTTACGTGCTCGTCTGCACGGTGTCCATTTGCTTCCAATAATGTTCTAGGGCCAGCACCATATAAAACAACAGGAATATCAGCTTCATAGAAGTGACGAGCATCCGTATATAGAGGAGATCCCACTATTGGAAGCTCTTCTCCACCCATAATTTTTGACCAATTAACTGTGAAAGATTGTACCAATGGAGAATTAACTGGAACAGGGCCCATGCTTGGTGCTAATAAAATTTGATTAACTTCTGCTTCCACTCCTGGATAATTTTCAAGTGCTTCTACAATGACATTACGGATTTCTTCTTCTGCAAACTTAGGATTTTCTTCAGGAATTAATCTTCTATCGATCCGAATGGTCGCTGTATCTGGAACAACATTCGTATTAATACCACCTGAAATCAATCCAACTACTAGATTAGGAGAACCAATATTAGGAATAGTAGATTTTATCTCCGAGAAGCCTTTTCTGTATTCGTATAATGCACTTAAAACACCTGTCATTGCCTCCAAGGCATCATGTCCATATTGCGGCTCCGCAGCATGAGCAGACTTTCCTTTCAATTTTACTTCTAAATGAAGGCAACCATTATGAGCATTGACAAGGGAATAGGTAAATCCCGCACAAATCGCCATATTAGGGTTTATAAGCCCTTTCTCGAGAAGCCATTTTGGTCCGATGTCTCCGCCCGTTTCTTCATCAAATGTAAAAGCCAATGAAATTTTTCCGTTTAATTTTTCTTTCAATTGTCTCAATGCTAATGTAGCGAATGTAAAAGAGGCGATATCGGATTTTGATACAGCTGCACCGCGGCCATAAAGTTTTCCATCAACAATATTGCTTCCATAAGGATCTTGGGTCCATCCAAGCCCAGGAGGTACAACATCTCCATGAGAATTCAAAGTAATTTCCGGACCTTGGGTATTTCCAAAGGTTTGGAACCCAATAACATTGGAAACCTTATCCCTTCCAACCGCTTTAACTTTTTCTTCTTCTACTTCATTGATTGAAACATTTTCAAATTCAAATTCTTTAAGACGCTTAAAAATATGTTCAGCAATTTTTTGACAGTCACCTGGAGGGTTATCAGACGGAATCGATACAAGCTCTTGTAAAAAACTAATTAAATTTTCTTGTTGTTCCTCAATAAAATTAATAATTTGTTGTTTTTCTGGACTTAATGTTTCGGTTTTCATCTTATATACTCTCCTAAATATTGTTTTTATAATTTTTAGCCTAACCCCATCCAATAACAAAGAGAGAACCAAATAGGCAAATCCTTGTTATTGGACATTTTTGATCATTGCCAATGAAAAATTAAATTTCTACTAAACTACTTTTTGCAGAAATATACTTTCCTATTGGTTTACCAACTACTCCTTCTTCAAGATCAAATACTATCTGCCCTCTAACAAAAGTTTTCGTTACCCGGCAATTGATTGTCCGGCCAATATAAGGGCTGTGCTGATGACGATAATATAAGTCTTCCTTCTGTACCGTATAGTACTGATTCGGGTCGATGAAGATGATGTCTGCATCTTTACCTAGGTCGATACTACCTTTTTGAGGTAAATTGAATCTCTCAGAAGGGAAGGTTGCGATCATCCTGGCAAAACGGTTAATAGAAAAACCGCGCTTTTTAACTGCTTCATCAAACATTAAATCAACATTATTTTGGCAGCCGCTGATTCCCCCCCAGATATCAAAAATATTATTTGTATCGCTTTGCTTCATTTCAGGCGGGCATGGGGAGTGATCAGAAGTCAGCATATCAATTTTCCCTTCCAAAAGAGCTTCCCATAATTGATCCTGTTCAGCTTTTTCACGTAATGGAGGAGCACATTTTGCAACAGGCCCAATTTTTTCAAAAGCTTCTAAATCAATTGTAAAATAATGTGGACAAGACTCTAATGTGACATCTTGGCCCTCTTCACGTGCCTTTTGAATTTCCTCCACTGCTCGTTTACTGCTGATATGAACAAAATGCAATTTGCATCCTGTTTCTTTTGCTAAAAATAAAGCTCGCCTTACGGCATCAACTTCTGCGATCACCGGTCTGGATTCTACATAATCCCGAATAGCTACCTTTCCCCGCTTGATTTTATCAAGCGCGTAATTATCAGTAAATTCAGCGCTTTCAGCATGTATGGATAAAACATGCCCTAATTCTGCCAATTTCTTCATTCCATGATAAAGAGTGTAGTCATCAGCGTTTTTGAAATCGCCAATCTCATCAGTCCCGCATGTTGCCATAAAACATTTATAAGCAACTACACCTTCATCTGAGAGATCTTTTAGATCATCGATGTTTCCTGGAACTAGTCCCCCATATAGTGCATAATCGACATAGGCTTTATTTTCTGCAGATTTTAATTTTTTTCTTAAAGCCTCTTTATCTGTAGTAGCTGGAAGAGCATTTAAAGGCATATCGACAAAAGCGGTCGTTCCTCCTGCAGCCAAAGCCTTTGTCCCTGTTTCAAAGCCTTCCCATACCGTTCTGCCAGGTTCACAAATATGAACATGGGTATCGATCATCCCTGGCATCACATACTGATTAAAGGCATCAACAACTTCTTTTGAAGGATCGGTTATATTTTTAGATATTTCAACAATTTTGCCATTGATAATACCAATATCAACCTGTTCCACAGAATTCTTCAACACAACATTTCCATTTTTAATTACCAAATCATATTTCATACCCTCTAACCCTCCAGTTTTTATGAAAATTCAGAAAAAAATTATTAAAATATCTTTAGAATATAGATTTAATGAAGTCAACTCTCTTTTTCGAATATAGTGCCTTTTTTGAATTTCGAATCTTTAAATGCATACTTCGTAAGGAGATAATAAGCAATGCCTGATGTAACAAGACCAATAATCCATGCAAGCTTTACAACTAAAAAGGCTCCTATGGCACCAATAAGCATTGCAAGCACAGCAGCAGGATTAAGACCGGAAAATGTTCCGTTCTCCTGATACAATTCCTCTATATTTATTTTTTGCTTTCTTAAAATATAGTATTCTACCAATAAAATGGAAACGATTGGTCCTAAAAATGCGGAATAGGTGAGAATAAATAAATTAAGACCTTCTGCATTAGAATCCTGAACAAGCAGCCAAGGGAATGAGCCTAATGCAAGAAGTCCAGTAATTGTAACAGAAACTTTAAATTTCGCTTTTGTAAGTAATGTAATAACATAGGTCGGCGGAATAATATTGGCAACCATATTTACAGCAATCGCACCAAGTACAATAAATACGGAAACAAAAAATGTAATATAAGAATTATCTACTACGATGGCAAATGCCTTAACAGGATTAGTGATGCCGGTTACCGCGGCAAGCATTGCACCGATGGCAAGTGTTACGCTATACACCACTAAAATTGGCGAAAAGTACAATAATCCTCGTTTTTTATCACTAATACCTGCTTTGAGTTCTCGTGAGTAGTCTGCAGCACTTAAAAAGATCGCTGCATAATTTCCCATAAACACCATGATGAACCCAAAGAACGGTAAGCCCCAGGTACCTTTTGCATGAACCCATTTTTCTGCAATGACAGCGCTATGGTCTTTTAGAAGAATGACAAATACATATAGAAGTGCTCCAATAATCACAACTGATACAAGCGTTTCCACCCATTTAATGGCATGGAAGCCATACATCGAAAGTACAATTTGGATTAGTTGAATTACAACAAAACAAATGGCAACATTATCAAAGGTTCCGCTTGTAGCAATCTTCGCAATTTCATTTAAGGCAGTACCTCCAATCCAACTTTGAAAACCGTACCAAATGATGGCGGGGATTCCCCGCAAAAGGGAGGAAATGATGGCGCCTTTCTCCCCGAAGGACATTCTTAGATGGACAACATATGGAATTCCTGTTTTGTACCCTAGCCTGTCATTTAAAGCAAAAATTGTAGAAGTTATAGCGATTGATATGAAAGCAGCTAAAAATGTCTGAAAGATATTTAACGTTGTAACACCAGCTACAAACAAACTCGCTCCAAGCGTCATATTGCCTAAATTAACGCCGTCACCCATCCACATAAAAACATAGTCTCGGGGGCTTACCGTTCGATCCTTTGCACTTTTTGGCTTTAATGATTCATCGATATTAGCAGCAAATTGGATCTGTGGCTCTGCATAAACATCTTCTTTTTGTAAATTTGTTGACATTATAAACCCAACTCCCCTTATTCATTGTAAAACGGTATTTCAAAATACATTGCTCTACAAGTTAGGTCATAGATGTTTACCAATAGACGATGATCCCGTCTTTCCAATTTTTAAAATTTACCACTAAAAAATTTTTTCTGTCAGTATTAAACAATTTGTTGTTTAATACGCAACCACGTTTCCTCTTTTTTGTAAAAAAAATAAACACATTTTTATTACTTCCTTATTGCGTTCCATCACCACCTATATATATTTATATGTAAAACCCTCTCCAAGTAAAAGACAGGCTTTTACTACATAGGAGAAGAATGAACATCCGCAATCAACTATATTCACAGTCGGGTAAGCGTTTTCAATCAATCAAAAAAATTTATATTTTTAGGTAAGAAGTTCCAAAAGAGATGTAGAGTGCTGAAAGTTTTCGTTAAAATGAAGATTCGATTCGATTTCTTTCAAATGATCGACAGTCAATTTCTCAGCTAAATCTTCATCTCTTTCTTTAATAGCATGAAAGATTTCAAGATGGTGACAACATGTACCATTTCTCTCATCTCCCCTTCCATAAATGGAAATAATAACATACGTTAACGAAATTAAATCTTCAAGATACTGATAAAAATAAGAATTACCTGCCATTTCGGCTATTTTCAAATGAAAATCTCCTGACATTTGCAAAGCTTCAAAGTAGTTTCCCTGTTCAATTTCTCTTAATTCCTCTTGAAGCATATTTTCAAGTTCTTGAATCTGTTCCTGGTTGTATAATCGACAAGCTTTTCTAACTGCCTCAGCCTCAAGAATTCTTCTCATTTCAAATACTTCTTTTGCTTCTTCTATTGAGGAATAAGTAACGAATGCACCTTTGTTCTCAATAATCTTTACCAACCTCTCATAGGACAATTTCCGAAGCACATTACGGACTGGGGTTCGGCTAACCCCAAAGGAATCAGCTATTTCCTTTTCAACTAATTGCATATTCGGAAAGAGCTTTCGATGTAGGATCGCTTGCTTTATCTTTTTGTAAACTTCTAATTCCTTGGAATTCATTTCACATTATCCTCTCTTCTAAAATTCAATATGATAAGCATCAACAAAGAATCCCAGAAGGAGAAATAAAAAAGCTCCACTATAATGATCTTTATTGTATCTCTTTTGGAATACTAGATTGTATACAATTTCTATAAATAGAATACTTTAAATTGTTTTTATTTGCAAGCGTTTTCTGAAAAATCAAATAATTATATTATGATAATTTTTTACCTCTTATCATTTTAGATTCAAAGGTAGATTTCTCAAGTATTCGAGGGAATCTACCTTTTATGGATTTAAACAATTATACCTGTAAAACGTTTTATTGAATTTAAATACTACTTATCTTAATAAATTAGCAAGTGCGATCAAGAATAGCGGCTAGGGCCGGCGGTAACCCCTTGTTTGGCTTTATAGGGGGTTTAGCGAAACTTCCTGATACTGCATTCCCAGGATTAAGAGCTATTAGTGACTCACAATGACGTACAGCACTAGACACGCCATCCACTACTGGGACAGATAATTGACCTTCAAGGGTTCGAGCTAACCCTGCAAGAGGAGCTCCAGCAAGAATAATAACGTCAGCACCATCCTTTTCCACTGCCTCTTTTGCAAGCTCTTTTAACTGCTCGGAATGATCTTCCTGAACAGCACCAATATCACGGAGTGGGTCATTTAATGACCTGATGCTGGCAAGACGTGTTGTTAAATGGCTACGCTCAACAGTCTCTTGATACCATGCCTTGATACGTGATGAAATTGCAATAATCGAAAAGCGTTGTCCCAAAAGACATGCCGAAGCCAAAGCGGCTTCTGTCATTCCTACTACGGGAACATTGAGCATTTCTTTGATACCCAAAAGTCCGGGATCTCCAAAAGCATCAATAATTACACCATCATATTCACCGTGGTGTTCAGCCGCAAGACAGGCTGCAGCGTATCCTCCAATTAGGGATTCTATTCTTGTTTCAATATAAGCAACTCCAAAAGGTGCAGTAACAAACTTTAATTCTGTTCCTGGGGAAGCTACACGTCGAGACTCATTTGCAATAAGTTCTGTAACGCTCTCTGAAATATTCGGATTAATAACTAAGATTCGCACAAGCTTAATCTCCTTTTTTCTTTTGTAAAGGCTCTTTACGCATAAATTGTTATTTTTCGTATAAGTTCATCAACCCGTATAACTAAATGCTT
>NZ_MLYR01000043.1 GCF_001866655.1 Bacillus sp. MUM 116
AGCTCCGGTTTCCCGAAGTTATCCCAGTCTTACAGGCAGGTTGCCCACGTGTTACTCACCCGTCCGCCGCTAATCAACAGGAGCAAGCTCCTATTGATTCGCTCGACTTGCATGTATTAGGCACGCCGCCAGCGTTCGTCCTGAGCCAGGATCAAACTCTCCAAGAAAGTTGATGTAGCTCGAATTTTACGTTGGCTTCACTTCAATAAATGAAATGAATAATTATTGTTTGTTGACGTTTTGTTTGTTTAGTTTTCAAAGATCAATTTCTCATTATCGCTCAAAAGCGACTTTTTAAATATATCACTCGCAAATCGCATTGTCAACAATTATTTTCAATTGTTTATTACGTCAGCAGCGACGTTTATAAATATAACAGGATAATAAAAATATGTCAATAATTCTTTTTAAAAAAACTACCCTTTTTTTCTGCTTCTTTTGTCTTTTCTCATATATTTCAAACATTCACTTGGTGAAGCAACTCGTCTAAATAAAGTAAATAACACTTTATATCTCTCTTCCATTGCTCTTTTCACAATATGGTCAATCCGCTCATCCCTTAAATCAAAGAGAATTTCATCCATTTCCCGCTTGATTAAATATTCCATCTCTTTTACTTCTTTTTGGTTAATTAGTATTCCCAGCATCCAATGACCTCCAGTAAATTTCTGTTCTAGTAGTGTTTTCCAAATAATTCAATTTTATAATAAAAAACTTTATTCATATTCTTAAAAATCGCGTCATAAGTTGAGACAAGGATGGTAATGGACGAGGTGGTCAGGATGAAGTTTTTTTATGTATTAAACGGCAAGTCGTTGAAAAACTTTTCATTAATCTTAATTGCTGCTTTTTTTACGGCGTGGTTCCTTTACATGCAGAATATTGCCCAATTCCCCGTTTTTTCTACAAAAGATGGTCCTAAAGCGATTTATCGCGGCGAAAAAGACATTGCCTTATCTTTTAATATAGGCTGGGGGGATGAAAAAGCCAAACCGATTTTAAACACTTTAAAAAAAGAAGGAGTCAAATCTGCAACATTCTTTTTAGCAGGATCATGGGCTGAGCGTCATCCCGATATCGTCAGCAGCATTGTAAAAGAAGGTTACGAAATAGGCATCCTTGGCTACGCCTATGAGAATTATAAAAGTTTAGAGGATGCAAAAATTCGCAAAGACATTTCAAAAGCCCAAGAAGTTTTTACTAAATTAAATGTAAAAAATATTAAACTTCTGCGTGCTCCAACCGGGCACTTCGATGAAAGAACGTTAAAAATTGCTGAAGTGTATGGGTATACGGTTGTCCATTGGAGTGTGGATTCGCAGGATTGGACAAATCCCGGCGTTAAAACCATTGTAGCGAATGTTGAAAAAGCAAAAAAAGGAGATATCGTTCTTTTACATGCATCTGATTCAGCTAAGCAAACCTTAAAGGCTTTGCCGGCAATTATTCAAGAAATTCACCATAAAGGCTTAAAGCTTATTTCCGTTTCGGAAATGATCGCTAATGGCCATGTCAGTTCAAAAGAAATAAAATAACCTCACACAAAAACCGCCCCTTTTCATTCTAAAGGGACGGTTTTTTATTGGTTTTATTTTTTACAGCTTTATGCTTATTCCCAGCCGCTGCATTTTTGCGATTTTGTCTTTCCTGATCGGAACGTTCATTTAATTTTTGAAGAATCAATAATTGATACGCATTACAGGCCAAGAGACCAAAAACCATAAGGTATACCCAGCTTCTTTCATTAACCCGCAGGACAGGAACCCATTCCACAACTGTTACAACAACCATAAAAAATAAAGCAGGAATAAAAGCCGTTAGATTCGTTTGTTTACTCTTAAACCAGGCAACAGCCAAACCAATGAGGAATGGAATTAACGCTACCCCAATATAGGGCATAACAGAATCCCCCGGCTTTGCAAATGCTGCATAACGCATATAAACCAAATCAAACAGGCAAAATAGAATGAGCACCGTTTGAACCCCATTCCAAAGGGTGGTTGACTTAAAAATCCCTAAACCAAACCTATGTATGGTTAAATAAGCAAAAAAGCCCATTTGACTAATGACACTAAAAAGGAATCCCATAACAATTAACCATATTGTTGTTGATATTATATCAATTAGGTTAAATTCAGTAAAATAATGCTGAAATTCACTCCAGCGAACAATAAAACCCACAATAGCCGTTGTGAGCCCGCCCACCAATAAAGTGTTCAAAAACAGTTTTACCCAATTGCGGCTTGTCACACCATAAACCTCCAAAATAAATATGCATTCCTAATGATTGTACCAATCCATTTTTGAAAAATCCATATTTTAAAATCCTTCACGCATAATCTTTCTCAATTTTCTTCATCATAAAATTAAGGATTCTTATGTGAAAGGAGCTTTTCAAATGAAAGCGAAAATTATACTGCTCCTCCTACCCATCATGATGTTGTTATCCAGCTGCGCATCCACAGACACCAGCAGCGGTGGACAAGTTGATTATGACCAAACAAAAAAAATGGTCGTTGATATTCTAAAAACTGATGATGGTAAGAAGGCAATTCAAGAAGTGATGTCTGATGATAAAATGAAGGAAAAGTTAGTGATGGACCAGAAGATGGTTTCACAGACAATTGAACAAACCCTTACTTCCGATAAAGCAACAACCTTTTGGAAAAAAACCTTCAGTGATCCAAAATTTGCTCAAGGTGTTGCCAAAAACATGAGATCCGAAAACGAAAAGCTGCTAAAGGATTTAATGAATGACCCTCAGTATAGAGGTATGATGATTCAAGTTTTTAAAGAGCCGGAAATCCAAAAGGAATTAGCGGATGCATTAAAAAGTAAAGAATACCGTGAGCATCTTCAAAAGGTAATTGCCGAAACGATCGAGAGTCCGTTATTTAAAGCTAAAATGCAGGAACTTCTGCTTAAAGCTGCAGAGGATGTAAAAAATAGTTCAAGCGGCGGAAAAGATAGTGGCGGAAGCCAATCAAGCGGCGGGCAAAGCGGTAAGGGCGGCAGCAGCGGTGCCTAATTAACCATAATAAAGGCCCACTTGAATAGTGTTGTCCTTATTCCGCTTTCCCATCAACCAAAAAAGCCCCTTCCAATTAAGGAAGAGGTTTTTTTGTTATTTCTTTAAAAGACTTGTCACTTTTTCAGCAATATCTATATAAATTTTTCCGATTGGATGGTCCTCTTGATACACAGATGGGGCAAAATCTTCGTCATTCCAATCAGGCTGGTTTAGCGGTAGACGCCCAAGTACTTCTGTATTTAATTCTTCCGCCAATTTATCTCCACCACCGCGGCCAAATACGTATTCTTTTTCGCCAGACTGCTTACTTTCAAAATAAGCCATATTTTCAATTACACCCAGGATTTCATGTTCCGTACGAACTGCCATTGCACCGGCACGGGCCGCTACAAATGCCGCTGTCGGATGTGGTGTTGTAACGATAATTTCCTTACATGCCGGAAGCATGGTGTGAACATCTAATGCAACGTCCCCTGTTCCTGGAGGAAGGTCTAACAATAAATAATCCACTTCTCCCCATTCGACTTCATGGAAGAAGCTGTTCAGCATTTTTCCAAGCATTGGTCCACGCCAAATGATTGGCGCATTATCCTCGACAAAGAATCCCATAGAAATGACTTGAACTCCGAAACGTTCAACTGGAATAATTTTTTCTCCTCTAACTACAGGCCGCTTAGTAATTCCCATCATATCCGGTACACTAAACCCGTAAATATCTGCATCAATCAGCCCTACTTTTTTACCTAGACGGGCTAAAGCAACAGCAAGGTTAACTGATACAGTAGATTTACCTACGCCACCTTTACCAGAAGCAATCGCAATAAAGGTTGTATTTTTAGACGAAAGTAAACCTTTATCCTCCGTTTCTTCAGCTGAGTGGCGATGGGCCGTAAGCACCTCTTCAGACAATTCACCAAAGCGAATCCCTACAGTGACCGCTCCAGCTTCTTTTAATACATTTACAATTTGTGTTTGCAATTGTAGTTGCTCGGCCGTTCCGGTTTTTGCTATATCAACTTTAACGCTGACATGGTTTTTTTCTTCTTTAATTTTTATTTCCTCGATTGCATTTAATTCTAATAATGTTTTATGTAAAAATGGTTCTTTTAAGCCGCCAAGAATTTCACGGACTTTTGCTTCTGTTAGCATGTAAAAACACCTCACCATTGAATTCGTTTCCAAATTCAAGTATACCATAACTCTGAATAAAAACAGTTAACTGAATCACAGTAAACCCTGTTCTAATATTGTAAAGAAAAGCGGAAGCGCCTTGGTAAGCCCCGACTGCTGCTTGCGGGCTTGACGGTGAAGTCGGCATTTGACTTCATCGCCAGGACCGAAGCGACCTAGGAAAAAAACAGTTCATTTTTTCCCCAGAGGGGCTAGGTGCTGAAGCTAGACAAAATCAAAAAGATGAGCGAAATGCTCATCTCCCTTAATCTGTTTCTTTTAATTCTTTTTCATACGTAAAATAACGAATAATCCCTTTATAAATGGATGCAGCTACTTTTTCTTGGTATTCGTCGGTTTTTAAATATTCCTTTTCTGCAGGATTGGATAAGAAGCCGACCTCAACTAATACTCCAGGCTTTTTCGCATTTTTTAAAATATAGACATGGCCTAAAGGCTTAGCTTTTCGATTGGTATTTTCCAAATTACGCCTTAACTCATCTTGAATAAATTTTGCTGCTTTTTCGTTTTCTTTATAATGGGGGGAATAAAAGGTTTGGGCTCCGCTCCATCTGGCAGAAGGAATGGCATTTAAATGAATACTAACAAAAAGGTTTATATCATTGCTATTAATCGTTTTAAGCCTTTGCTTTAGATCTTCTACCTTTCTTCTGCTATACCCCCTTGTTGTAGGGTCCGCCAAGTCCTCATCTTTCTCTCTCGTCATCATAACGAGGGCACCGTGCTGCTGGAGAAAATCCCTGACCTTAAAGGAAATATCCAAAGCAATATCCTTTTCTAAGGTTTTTCCATCGCCGGCGCCTCCATCAGGACCACCATGACCCGGGTCAATTAAAATGATTTTCCCTGATAAGGGCAGATTCCATGATTTCCATGATTTATCTTCCATAAAATCATGTTGCAAAATCAGGAACAATAAAAGTAAACCCACAGAGAACGCTATAATTTTTACTCTTCTCTTTAGCAACCAAATCATTCCTTCCCGCTCGTCCATGTTCATTTAAATATATGGGACAAGGGGATGATTTAGAACTAATGGATTACCTAGTGCAGACGTAGCTTATGCCGTCGTTCACCTTTTTGGTATCCTTCAAGCCACCAGACATTAATATATTGTTCACAAAGATAGTAAAGGGATTCACTCATCGTCCCTTCCTCTCCGTTACCCCAATAAAGTAAAAAATTAAAAAGGGTATCAACTAAATGCCTTTCTTCCTTGTAGCAGCGTTTTCTAACTTCTTCGATATTTTCGCCATAATGACCAAATTTACTGTACTTAGCCCCTAAAAGAAAGGCTTCCAGCGCCACATCGTAACAAGCCTCTTCCACACCTGCATGCATGACAAAACTTGATGTGATTCTTGAGGACCCAAAATATTGCTGAACCCTTTCTTTTAATGTTTTTATCGATAAGTCTCTAAGGACTGAACGCTCATATTTTATTTGTTTATCCCGTTTCTTTTCTTTAAAGGTTGTAATAACAGTCACAGTTTTCACCTCTTAGGACTATTCTTCATCCCTTAATCCTAAGAAATGCAAAATTTCAGCTGCCAATTTTATGGTTTAAAAAATCCAGCCATTTTGACTGGACTTTAAAATCTTTAATTATTTTTCAACCAATAAACATCACTTGCACCACAACAGCATCTATCAACGGAATAATCCCTTCATCTAAGATTAGATTTATTGGATCTACTCAGATTTTGTATTATTTCCCGGGAATATGTTGAAATTTGAAATATAATAAATCCTATTTAAAACAATGGAATTTCTGTTTTTGAGGGTTGTCTTCGGGCTCAATATATCTAAACTTTAATTTATATGTATCGCATTTCTCAATGACTGTTTCAGTTTTTTATCTATATTAAGTCTTCAGCTGTATCGTCTAGGTCTTTACTGTATCAAGTAACGCTTTAAGCTATGAAGGTTTTGAATCCAATCCAAGTTATATCGCCCAGCGATACATACTCAAAAAATAGCTTGCAGCAGGAAAAACTAACATTTGTTTCCACATCAAAATTTTCCCCTCAACGATTACCCCAAAAGCCTTAGTAGGCCCTTATTTTCGAAATAAAGAGAAAAGCCATTCCCATTTTTCTTTAGGCTTTTGTATCGCTTCTTCTAAACGTTTATTAAAATCATTTTGTGAACACCATTCTTTTTTCTGTTCGTCCCGCAGATTTTGTATTTCTTTTTGTAGGAAATCGCTTATTTGTTTTTCTTGTTCCAGCAATGTTTCGTATTGAATATTTTGATGTTCAGCTAATTTTTCAATTTTCACATGAGTTTTTTGCGCTGAATTACCAATAGTGGAACTTATAACATGATGATCTTGTTGGAGTCGAGAAACCGCAGTTTTAAGCTGTGACATATCATTTGTCAGTTGGACATTCATTTCACGTGTGGCTGCAAGTTCATTAACTAAAAACCTTAACATCTCTTTTAATTGATTAGGGTCATGTGGTAAATCTCTATATGTATCGGATACCGCAATTCCTGTTGTATTGTTTCCTTCTAATCGTTCATTTTGCTGGGATACAAGGTCTTTAGCTGTATCATCTAGAGGCTTTTTTGTATCGCGTAACGCTATAAGCGCTTCGATGTCGGATTGAACAAAGATACGTCGGTCGCCATCTTTTAAAAACTCATATCCATTCCGCTCTAAGATTTGGCCATACTTTCGAACAGTGGGTGTAGCAATCCCCACTTCTTCTGCCACTTCCTTAGAAGTGAAAGCTCGTTCATTCGGTTGAATATCCCCTCGCATATTATACCTCCTTTCTATTTAATAGGAAGATTTTTAGTTTATTTACATTATATCGCCCAGCGATACGAAAAAAACGAACCAATCAGCCCCTTTGTTGAGGCACTTTTCTAAACGTTTAATTTGATTTGACAATAAAGCCCTCTCACTATTATAAATTGAATTATATGCTAAGAAAAAGAGAATTTTGTCCTGTTAATAATAACTTAGTTTTATACTAATAAAAAACCCTTCCTCGGCAATTCGAGAAAGGGCTGTAAACGCTGATATATAAAGAATATTAACGTTTTGAGAACTGAGGTGCACGACGAGCGCCTTTAAGACCGTATTTCTTACGTTCTTTCATACGTGCGTCACGAGTTAATAGACCAGCGCGTTTTAATGTTGGACGGTATTCTGGATCAGCTTGAAGTAATGCACGTGCAATACCGTGGCGGATTGCGCCAGCTTGACCAGTGTAGCCACCGCCTTTTACGTTTACAAGAACATCGTAGCTGCCAACTGTTTCAGTTGCTACTAATGGTTGTCTTACAACAACGCGTAAAGCTTCAAATGGAATATAGTTTTCAATGTCACGATTGTTAATTACAATTTTACCTGTACCTGGAACTAAGCGCACACGTGCGACAGAGCTCTTACGACGACCAGTACCAATATATTGAACTTGTGCCAAGTTAATTCCCTCCCTTTAAATTATCCGCGAAGTTCGTAAACTTCTGGTTGTTGTGCTTGGTGCTTGTGCTCGCTACCAGCATAAACGTGTAATTTTTTGAACATTTGACGGCCAAGAGAATTCTTTGGAAGCATACCTTTAACAGCAAGCTCGATCATTTTCTCAGCATAGTTAGTACGCATTTCAAGAGCAGTTCTTTGTTTTAAACCGCCTGGGTGTAAGCTGTGACGATAGTAAATCTTGTCAGTTAATTTCTTACCAGTTAATTCAACTTTAGAAGCGTTGATAATGATCACATGATCACCAGTGTCAACATGTGGTGTAAAAGTTGGTTTATTTTTACCACGTAGAATTGATGCAACTTCAGAAGCAAGACGACCAAGAGTTTTGCCTTCAGCATCAATTACGTACCATTTACGCTCGATATTGTTGGCATTTGCCATAAATGTTGTACGCATGAGTTTCCCTCCTAATTTATATCCGTAAAAAGATTATTCTTTCGCACCTTCAAAGCCGTAAGCGTCCATTCTGTTCCGGGAATGAACATTCACTGCCCTTGTGCGGCCATTTTCCAAATCATATATTTTCAATCACGATTAAGACTTTCCGGGGCTTTATCGTGGGATTAAAAACACACACATATAATATAATAAATACTTGGAAGCGATATGTCAAGAAAATGTTACACCTGGTTAGGTTGTATTAATGAAAATTTATTCATAGAATACCTTCCAAAGATACAATCCTTGCGCCGGTGCTGTTTTTCCGGCACATTTCCGGTCCTTTGCTTGCAGAATTTCGAGTAAATCAGATGGGTTTCGTTCACCTGATCCAACCTCCAACAATGTTCCGACTAAAATTCTCACCATATTATACAAAAAGCCATTCCCTTTAAAACGAAAAATAAGCATATCGTCGTCAACAGTAATCTCAATCGATTCTAACGTTCGAATCTTATCTTCTACTTCTGTTTTTGCGGAACAGAAGCTCGTAAAATCATGAGTCCCCAAGAGATTGGGTATAGCCTCTCTAATTGCGTCCATATTTAACTGAAATGAATACTGGTAGGCATATTTTCTCTGAAATGGGTCTCTTTTCGTGGAAAGCCGCAAAAAATAGCGGTATTCTTTGCCAACAGCATCAAAACGGGCATGAAACGAATCATGAATCTTCTCAACAGATAATACCGCAAGATCCTCTGGCAGTAAGGAATTAAGGGCAACTTCCCACTTATTTTCAGGAATGGAGAGCGGTGAATCAAAATGAATGACCTGACCCTTTGCATGAACTCCTGCATCTGTTCTTCCCGAAGCACTAACTTTCACAGCATTACCTTTATGCATTTTGGTTAAAACGTCCTCAAGCACCAATTGAACGGTACGTTTACTTGGTTGAATCTGATAGCCTGAGAACTCGGATCCATCATAGGATATGATGCATTTATAGCGCTGCATTGGTCTTCTCTCCATTATGAACGTAATAAAATTAATAGAATAGTTAAAAGTACAAACACGGCAATTTGGATAGAATCACGATTACTCCAGTTTAATTGGCGATATTTCGTTCTTCCTTCCCCGCCTCGGTACCCTCTTGCCTCCATGGCAATTGCAAGATCTTCTGCCCGTTTAAATGAACTCACAAAGAGCGGAATTAAAAGCGGGATGATTGCTTTTATTCTCTCTTTGATCGGCCCACTGGAAAACTCAACGCCCCTGGCAATTTGCGCCTTCATAATTTTATCAGTTTCCTCCATAAGAGTGGGAATGAATCTCAATGCAATCGACATCATTAAGGCCATTTCATGTACAGGAAATCGGATTTTTTTCAATGGATGTAATATTGTTTCAAGTCCATCCGTTATTTCAATTGGTGTCGTTGTTAACGTTAATAACGATGTCATTAAAATTAAAAAAAAGAACCTTAAGGAAATAAAGATCCCCATTCTAAGACCTTGCTCATAAACCTTCAACGGCCCTATATGAAACAACAGGTTACCTTGCTTCGTAAACAGCAGCTGCATAACAAATGTGAAAAGCACAAGCCAAATAATGGGTTTAAGCCCAGTGTACAAAAAACGAACAGGTATTTTCGATAAGGCAATCATAAAAAAGGTATAAATTCCAATAAGTACGTAAGTCATCCAATTGTTCGCAAAAAAAATGATACAAACAAATAAAAAAATAATGATTAACTTAGAACGGGGATCCATCCGATGTACAACAGAATCTGCGGGGACAAATCTCCCAAAAATCATTTTTTCCATCATACCCGCTCACCTCTGCCTATTAATTGTGTAACAGCAGAAGCCAGCTCATCAATGGTTAAATAGGTTTTATCCAACTTTTTACCCATTATTTTTTCAAGCTTAAGCTGGAAGCGGACCACTTCTGGAACATCCAACCCCATGTGAAGCAATTCCTCTGTTGCAGTGAAAATTTCTTCTGGTGTACCTTTATTTACTACTTTTCCTTGCTGCATAATCACGATTTGGTCCGCATATTGTGCGGCATCCTCCATACTGTGAGTAACCAAAATCGTTGATAATCCTCTTTCCTTATGCAAACGATAAAACATGTCCATAATTTCTTTGCGGCCTCTTGGGTCTAATCCAGCCGTCGGCTCGTCCAGGACGATAACGTCCGGTTCCATGGCAAGAACACCCGCTATGGCAACACGGCGCATTTGGCCTCCTGATAAGTCGAAAGGCGATTTACCCAATATTTCATCTGATAATCCCACTTGTTTAAGAGCAGTCCGGGCTCTATCTTTTGCCTCTTCTTCAGAAATCCCAAAATTCATCGGACCAAAAATAATATCCTTTTCAACGGTTTCTTCGAACAATTGATGTTCTGGAAACTGAAAGACAATTCCCACCTTTTGTCGTACCGGTTTAAGATTTTTATTTTTCTGCTTTGCTTTAATTTCATGGGTTCCAATTACGACCGTTCCTGCAGTAGGCTGCAGAAGCGCATTTAAATGCTGTAATACTGTGGACTTTCCGGAGCCAGTATGGCCAATAATAGCCAGGTAGGTTCCAGTTTTAATATCGATGGAGACATCCTCTATGGCCAGTCGTTCAAATGGGGAATTTACTTGATAACGGTATTCTACATGCTGCAGTGAGATGTCCATAACTCAGTCACCAACTCATCTTCCGTTAAATAATGTTTTGATAGTTCAATTCCTTCTTGACGGAAAGCTTTACTCATTTTCACGGAAAAAGGGATATCCAGTCCTAATTGAATTAACTCTTCATCCATTGAAAAAATTTCTTCCGCAGTTCCCTCACGGAAAACCTTTCCTCGGTTCATCACAATGATCCGATCAGCCTTAGCTGCTTCTTCTAAGTCATGGGTGATGGATATTACGGTCAGCTGCTTTTCATCCTTCAAAGCGCGAACAGTCTCTAACACCTCTTCTCTTCCTCTTGGATCTAGCATCGATGTCGCTTCATCCAAAATAATAATCGAAGGTCTTAGAGCAAGTACACCTGCAATAGCTACTCGCTGTTTTTGGCCACCTGAAAGATGGTGGGGCTCTTGATTAAGAAATTGATCCATTTTTACTTTTCGTAAAGAGTCTCCTACCCTTTGGGTCATTTCCTCTCTGGGAATGCCGTGGTTTTCTAAACCAAAAGCCACATCATCCTGTACAGTGGTCCCTACAAATTGATTATCCGGGTTCTGGAATACCATCCCTAATTTTTCCCGTATATCCCAAACGGATTCTTCCGATAATTTTTTACCACAAACAGTAATTTCACCTTGTTGCGGAAATTGCAGCCCATTTAAAAGTTTCGCTGTCGTGGACTTTCCTGAGCCATTATGGCCCACAATTGCCAGCCACTCTCCTTCCAAAACTTGAAAACTTACATTCTGAAGGGCATGGCGGTCCTGACCGTCATATTTGAAAGAAACGTTATCAAGGGATACAATAGGTTTTTTCATGAAAGATTCCCCCTATCTCGACTCAAGCTAAACTCTACTGATATTTTACTACATACAAAAAAAGCCTGCACCTCTTCCCTGGCAGGAACGAAAATCATCTGCCGATTAATTGGAATTCCTTCAGGAAATGGGAGAGGTGCATGAGCTAGACGAGACGTGAAAAGAATATAATATTAATCAACATTATTCTTCCAGTGGAGATGCTGGTTCTCCTTATGAGCTCCTAAAATTATAGGGTCACGCCCATCGTAACACTCTTTTTGGCTTGGTTCGTACATTATTAAAATAATGATACAACAAAAGGGCAAAGAACAAGTTTGATTGTAAACTGTCCAGCGCCCTTGTTGTCAGATAAGTGTGTATTAAACTAACTCGATGATAACCATTGGCGCACCGTCACCGCGGCGTGGTCCAAGTTTCATAATACGAGTATATCCACCTTGGCGCTCTTGATAACGAGGAGCGATATCAGTGAAAAGTTTTTGTAATGCGCTTGTGTTATTCTCAGCATCAGCAACCTCATTACGAACGTAAGAAGCAGCTTGACGGCGAGCATGTAAATCACCGCGTTTTCCTAAAGTGATCATTTTTTCAACAGTTGAGCGAATTTCTTTCGCGCGAGTTTCTGTTGTTTCAATGCGCTCGTTGATGATTAAATCAGTTGTTAAATCACGAAGCATAGCTTTACGCTGTGCGCTTGTGCGTCCTAACTTTCTGTATGCCATGAAGGGTTCCCTCCTTTGTTGAAGTCATTAAAAAATTCTCGCAATCAGCCAATACGCGGCTGAACTAGTCGTCTTTACGTAAACCTAATCCTAGTTCTTCTAGTTTCGCTTTTACTTCTTCTAGTGATTTGCGACCAAGGTTCCGTACTTTCATCATATCCTCTTCAGTTTTATTAGCTAATTCCTGAACAGTATTAATGCCAGCACGCTTTAAGCAGTTATAAGAACGAACAGATAAATCAAGTTCTTCTATTGTCATCTCTAGAACTTTTTCTTTCTGATCTTCTTCTTTTTCAATCATAATCTCAGCATTTTGAGCCTCGTCAGTTAACCCAACGAAAATATTCAAATGCTCGGTCAAAATCTTCGAACCAAGAGCAATCGCTTCTTTTGGCCCAGTGCTTCCATCTGTCCAAACATCAAGCGTTAGCTTATCATAATTTGTCATTTGACCTACACGAGTATTTTCTACCTGATAGGACACTCTTGATACCGGAGTATAAATAGAGTCAATTGGAATCACACCAATCGGTTGATCCTCACGCTTATTTTGATCTGCCGGTGTATAGCCGCGTCCGCGTCTAGAAGTTAAACGCATGCGTAGATGACCGTTTGAAGCTAATGTTGCAATATGAAGGTCTGGATTTAAAATCTCTACATCACTATCATGGGTAATATTACCAGCTAAGACAGGTCCTTCGCCTTGAACATCAATTTCAAGAGTCTTCTCTTCATCAGAGTAGATTTTAATAGCTAATTTTTTAATGTTTAAAATGATGGATGTTACATCCTCTACGACGCCTTCAATTGTTGAGAACTCATGAAGTACCCCATCGACCTGAATCGATGTAACAGCGGCACCTGGGAGTGAAGATAATAGGATACGACGTAAGGAGTTACCCAAAGTGGTACCATATCCACGCTCAAGCGGCTCTACGACGAACTTCCCGTACTTGGCATCATCGCTGATCTCAACCGTTTCGATTTTTGGTTTTTCTATTTCGATCATCAATTAACCCTCCTTCAAAACGTCAAAAACCTCGATTAAGAAAATGTTCTAATCGAAATTCCCCCATGTATACGTTCCCGTTTTGTGCACAACAACTGGAATAAATCTTCTGTATGAACGGAAAAATTTGTATCATATCCCATTATAGACAAGGATATTAAAGTCTATACAGAAAAATTAAACACGACGACGTTTTGGTGGACGGCATCCATTATGTGGAACAGGAGTAACATCTTTAATTGCTGTTACTTCAAGACCAGCAGCTTGCAGAGCACGAATTGCAGCTTCACGTCCTGCACCAGGCCCTTTAACCGTTACTTCTAACGTTTTCATACCGTGTTCGATAGAAGTTTTTGCTGCAGTTTCTGCAGCCATTTGCGCTGCGAATGGAGTAGATTTACGAGAACCTCTAAATCCAAGCGCACCCGCACTTGACCATGAAATTGCATTACCATGGACATCAGTGATTGTTACAATTGTATTGTTAAATGTTGAACGGATATGTGCAATACCTGATTCAATATTCTTTTTAACACGACGTTTACGTGTATTCGTTTTACGTGCCATTTAAATAACCTCCTTTGCCGATTACTTCTTCTTGTTCGCAACAGTCTTACGAGGACCTTTGCGTGTACGAGCGTTGTTTTTTGTATTTTGTCCACGAACCGGTAAGCCGCGACGATGGCGTAATCCGCGGTAGCAGCCGATTTCCATTAAACGCTTAATGTTAAGAGAAACTTCACGGCGAAGATCACCTTCAACTTTTAACTTGTCGATGATATCACGGATTTTATTTAATTCGTCTTCAGTTAAATCACGCACTCTTGTATCTTCAGAAACACCAGCTTCTGCCAAGACTTTTTGTGCTGTATTTTTACCAATACCATAAATGTAAGTTAATGAGATAACTACACGCTTTTCACGTGGAATATCTACACCAGCAATACGTGCCATATTTTAGCGCACCTCCTTCAAAAATTAACCTTGTTTTTGTTTATGTTTAGGGTTTTCACAGATAACCATGACTTTACCGCGTCTACGGATAACTTTGCACTTTTCGCAGATCGGTTTAACAGATGGTCTTACTTTCATTATCCTAACCTCCTTAGTAGTACGGAGTGCAAGCAGATTATTTAAAGCGGTAGGTAATTCTTCCGCGTGTCAAGTCATATGGAGAAAGCTCAACAGTCACTTTGTCACCCGGAAGGATTCGAATGAAGTGCATTCGAATTTTACCAGAAACATGAGCTAGCACAGTATGACCATTTTCTAATTCTACCTTAAACATTGCATTCGGCAAAGTTTCAAGGACTTTACCTTCGATTTCAATTACATCATCTTTGGCCATTAGACACGTCTCCCTTCTCTTTTTCAGATTGTCATTTATTTAAAAACTCTTTAAAAGTGCAAATCAAAGTTCAACCATACGATTATAACATAATGACCTGCATCACGTCTCTTAGTAACAATTAGAAATTTAAATTTCTATGCCAGGCTTTAAGACGCGGTCTATGCTGAAAAATCCAGCGTCACCATGTAAGTTTTGCCAAACACCGTGTCCTGCATACTCACGTACAATGAAAAACGATTTGCATCCAAAAAGTTAGAATCTTATCGGAGATGTTCGAGAGACATTAGCCTGGTTTTACACTTCGTCATTCAATTACTTCCCAAGTAATCGCTCAATGTCAGCAAATACTATATTAATATCTTGCTGGCCATTGATCGTGCGTAAATATCCCTTTGTTTCATAGAAATCCAACAATGGTTGGGATTGTTTAATATTAACATCTAAACGATTTTGCACAGTTTCTGCATTATCATCTGCTCGTTGGTATAGTTCTCCGCCGCAGCGATCGCATTTCCCCTCATGAGCTGGTGGGTTAAACACAAGATGATAAGTAGCGCCACAATCTTTACAAATTCGGCGACCTGTCAAACGCTCCATTAGGATATTCTTGTCAACATCAATGTTAATAACATAATCGATTGACCTGCTAAGTTCAACAAGAAGAGTTTCCAATGCTTCTGCCTGAGGTACTGTTCTAGGAAAGCCATCAAGTAAAAATCCCTTTTGACAGTCTTCTTTACTTAATCGTTCACGAACAATTCCAATTGTTACTTCATCCGGAACAAGCTCGCCTTTGTCCATAAAGGATTTAGCTTTTAATCCTAGTTCTGTTCCTTCTTTCATCGCTGCACGGAACATATCTCCAGTAGAGATATGAGGGATGCCGTATTTTTCAACTATTTTCTCGGCTTGTGTGCCTTTACCAGCACCCGGAAGCCCCATTAATACTAAATTCACACGTATTCCCCCTCGTGCTTTTGTTTGGCTTTAAGGGGACACGGTCCCCAAAACCATTTATTTAATAAAACCTTTATAATGCCGTTTAACTAATTGAGCTTCAAGCTGTTTCATCGTATCAAGGGCAACCCCGACAACGATCAGTAAGCTTGTTCCGCCTATTTGAGCAGATTGCGGAAGATTCGCTACCTTAATAAAGATAACCGGAAGAACCGAAATTGCTGCTAAGAAGAGTGCTCCGACAAAAGTTAAACGATATAGTACACGCGTTAAATATTCTTGTGTGCTTTTTCCAGGACGAATGCCCGGAATATAGCTACTTTGCTTTTGCAGGTTTTCCGCTGCTTGTTCAGGGTTAACTTGAATAAAAGCATAGAAATAAGTAAACGCGATAATTAATGCTGCATAAATGATCATCCCAATTGGATGAGAATAATCAAATATTTTATTAATCCAAATGGTTACGTTGTTTTGCGGAAAGAAAGAAGCAATCGTTCTCGGCGTCACAATAAAGGATATGGCAAAGATAACAGGGATTACTCCCGCTGCGTTAACCTTTAATGGCATATGGGTGGATTGTCCTCCCACTGGATTACGTCCTGCCACAACACGTTTGGCATATTGGATTGGAATTTTGCGATTTGCTTGTTGAATAAAAATAACACCCACAACAATAGCAATGACAGCAATAACAATTAAAATAACGGTAACAATTCGTATAAATAATGCTTCACCAGCATTTTCAAACTGTTGCACAAAAATTTGTTTCACTGTGGTTGGGATCCCGGCAACAATCCCTGCAAAAATAATGATGGAAATTCCATTTCCAACACCTTTTTCAGTTATTTGCTCACCAAGCCACATTAAGAATGAAGTACCGGCAGTTAGAACTACCGCAATTAATAGATACGTACCAATTCCCGGATTTTGAATCAATTGGCCATTTGCAAGGTTATTGAAACCGTAGGACATACCTAATGCTTGGATAAATCCAAGCACAACAGTAAAATAGCGAGTAAACTGAGCAGTTTTCCGGCGTCCAGCTTCTCCCTGCTTAGACCATTCAGTGAATTTTGGAACAACATCCATTTGCAAAAGCTGGATAATAATTGATGCAGTGATATACGGCATAATACCCATTGCAAAGATGGAGAATTGTTTTAATGCTCCACCTCCAAAGGTATTTAAAACACCGAATACACTAAGTTTATCCTGAGCACTAAGCACATCAGCATTTACATTAGGCACAGGAATAAATGTACCTAGACGAAAGATTACTAACATTAAAAGGGTGAATAGAATCTTTCGTCTTATATCACCCACGCGCATAAAATTGGAGATTGTTTGGAACATTAGATCACCTCAGTGCTTCCACCGGCAGCTTCAATTGCTTCTTTGGCCGCAGAGGAGAATTTATGAGCTTTAACAGTCAACTTTTTCTCTACGTTCCCATTAGCAAGAATTTTAATTCCTGCACGTTCGTTCTTAACAACACCTGTTTCGATAAGAAGTTCTGGAGTAACTTCAGTACCTTCTTCAAAGCGATTAAGAGCATCAAGGTTCACAACAGCGTATTCTTTACGATTGATATTTGTAAATCCACGTTTTGGTAAACGACGGAATAATGGTGTCTGACCACCCTCAAATCCTAAGCGAACACCGCCACCGGAACGAGCGTTTTGACCTTTATGACCTTTACCAGCAGTTTTACCTTGACCAGAACCGATACCGCGTCCAAGACGTTTACGTTCTTTACGAGAACCTTCAGCAGGTTTTAAATCATGAAGTTTCATATTGGCACCTCCTTTATGAAAGAAAACAATCAATTATTGTTCTTTTACTGTTACAAGGTGAGCAACTTTGTTAATCATACCGCGAATAGCAGCGTTATCTTGATGCTCAACTGTTTGATTTAATTTGCGTAATCCAAGCGCAGTAACTGTCGCACGTTGGTCTTCAGGGCGACCGATTAGACTACGGTTGAGGGTAATTAATAGTTTCGCCATTTGAATTCCCCCCTTATCCTAACAGTTCTTCTACTGATTTACCACGTAATTTTGCTACGTCCTCAGCACGTTTTAATTGTTTTAAACCTTCTACAGTTGCACGAACCATATTAATTGGTGTATTTGTTCCTAAAGATTTTGAAAGGATATCAGCAACACCAGCTAATTCAAGAACGGCACGAACTGGTCCACCAGCGATAACTCCTGTACCTTCAGAAGCAGGTTTTAAAAGGATTTCGCCAGCACCGAAACGACCAATTACTTGGTGAGGAACAGTAGTTCCAACCATAGGTACTTCGACTAAGTTTTTCTTCGCATCTTCGATAGCTTTACGAATCGCATCCGGTACCTCTTGAGCTTTACCAGTACCGAATCCGACATGACCGTTTTTATCTCCAACTACTACAAGAGCAGTGAAACGGAAACGACGGCCACCTTTAACAACTTTCGCAACACGGTTAACCGTAACCACGCGTTCTTCTAGTTCAAGTTTGTTTGGATCAATACGACGCATCTTTTTGTGTCCCTCCTTTGTCTATTAAAATTGTAAGCCGTTCGCGCGGGCTGCATCAGCTAGCGCTTGAATACGTCCATGATAAAGGTATCCTCCACGGTCAAAGACAACATTCGTAATACCTTTTTCAACTGCACGTTTTGCAACTAATTCTCCGACCTTTTGTGCAGCATCAGCATTGCTTGAAGACTCAAGATTTAATTCTTTATCTAGAGTTGAAGCACTTGCTAAAGTAACTCCATTCATGTCATCGATAATTTGAGCATAAATATGTTTATTAGAACGAAACACATTTAGACGTGGACGAGCTGAAGTTCCGCTAAGTTTCGCACGAACACGAGCATGTCTTTTAAGGCGAACAGCGTTTTTATCAAGCTTCGTAATCATTTACGTCACCCCTTTCGTTTAACAATAAGGCTAGTTATTACTTACCAGTTTTACCTTCTTTACGACGAACGAATTCACCTTCGTAACGAATACCTTTGCCTTTATACGGCTCTGGCGGGCGAACTTGACGAATGTTAGCAGCTAACGCACCAACGCGTTCTTTGTCAGAACCTTTAACAATAACTTTTGTATTAGAAGGAACTTCAATTTCAAGTCCTGTTTCAGGCTCAATTTCAACAGGATGAGAATAACCAACGTTTAAAACAAGCTTGTTACCTTGTTTTTGCGCACGGTATCCAACCCCGATTAATTCTAAACCTCTTTCGAAGCCTTTAGAAACACCTTCAACCATGTTTGCAATAACAGCACGAGTTGTACCATGTAATGCACGGTGTTCCTTCACGTCAGATGGACGAGTGATGTTGATCACATTTTCTTCCACGTTGATTGTAATTTCAGGATTAAAAGAACGAGTCAATTCGCCTTTAGGTCCTTTTACAGTAACGGTATGATTATTTAAAGCAACTGTAACTCCAGCTGGAATTTCAATTGGTTTTTTTCCTACGCGAGACATTTAGTGCACCTCCATTCTTTCAGAAACTCTATTACCAAACGTAAGCTAATACTTCTCCGCCAACTTGTTTTGCACGCGCTTCTTTATCAGTTATAACACCTGATGATGTAGAGACTAGTGCAATACCAAGACCATTTAGTACGCGTGGTACTTCAGTGGATTTAGCGTAAACACGAAGACCAGGCTTGCTTATGCGTTTAAGACCAGTAATAACACGTTCGTTATTTGCACCGTACTTAAGGAAGATACGGATAATACCTTGTTTGTTGTCATCAATAAATTCAACGTCACGTACGAAACCTTCGCGCTTAAGAATTTCAGCGATTTCTTTTTTGATATTAGAAGCAGGTACTTCTAACTTTTCGTGACGTACCATATTCGCATTACGAATGCGAGTAAGCAAATCAGCAATTGGATCTGTCATGACCATTATTTTTACCTCCTTCCAAACCCTATAATTTTACCAGCTGGCTTTTTTAACACCAGGAATTTGTCCTTTGTATGCTAATTCACGGAAACAAATACGGCAAAGCTTAAATTTACGATATACAGAGTGTGGACGTCCGCAACGTTCGCAACGTGTGTACTCTTGTACTTTGTATTTAGGCGCGCGCTTTTGTTTCGCAATCATTGACTTTTTAGCCACGTTTTCGCCTCCCTTATTTAGCGATTACTTTTGGAATGGCATTCCAACTTGAGTTAACAACTCACGAGCTTCTTCATCGGTATTAGCAGTGGTTACGATAACGATATCCATACCACGAACCTTAGTTACTTTATCGTAATCAATTTCTGGGAAGATTAACTGTTCTTTAATACCCAAAGTGTAGTTACCACGACCATCGAATGATTTCTTAGAAACACCACGGAAGTCACGTACACGAGGTAATGATACAGAAACTAATTTGTCCAAGAATTGGTACATGCGCTCTCCGCGAAGAGTAACCTTTGCACCGATTGGCATACCTTCACGAAGGCGGAAACCAGCGATAGATTTTTTCGCACGAGTTACGACTGGCTTTTGACCAGTAATTGTAGCAAGTTCTTCTACAGCATTATCAAGTGCTTTAGCATTTTGAACTGCGTCACCAACACCCATGTTAATAACGATTTTATCAATTTTTGGCACTTGCATTACTGATTCATAATTGAATTTGCTCATTAGAGCAGGAGAAATTTCTTTTGCAAATTTGTCTTTTAGGCGGTTCACTTATTGTACCTCCCTTCTTAATTTAAACTATTTATCTAAAACTTCACCGGATTTTGCTACACGTACTTTTTTGCCATCAACCGTTTTGTAACCTACACGAGTCGGGTTACCAGATTTAGGATCGATAGGCATAACGTTTGATACATGAATTGGAGCCTCTTGGCTGATGATTCCACCTTGTGGATTCACTTGAGAAGGCTTAGTGTGTTTTTTTACGATGTTTACGCCTTCTACAAGCACTCGGGCTTCTTTAGGGTAAGCAGATAGAATAACACCTGTTTTGCCTTTATCCTTACCAGAGATGACTCTTACTTTGTCACCTTTTTTCACATGCATCATTAAGCACCTCCTTAAAGGCATTTGAATTTAAAATTATAATACTTCTGGAGCTAAAGAAACGATTTTCATAAAGTTGTTTTCGCGAAGTTCGCGGGCAACTGGTCCGAAGATACGTGTACCGCGTGGGCTCTTATCATCTTTGATAATTACACATGCGTTTTCGTCGAATTTAATATAGGTACCATCTGTGCGACGTGCACCGCTTTTTGTACGTACAATAACAGCTTTAACCACATCACCTTTTTTAACAACGCCACCTGGTGTTGCTTGTTTTACTGTACATACAATAATATCGCCGATACCAGCAGTTTTACGACCAGAACCACCGAGAACCTTAATAGTAAGTACTTCACGAGCACCAGAGTTGTCAGCAACTTTTAAACGTGATTCTTGTTGAATCATGCGTGTAACCTCCCTTCGGTATGAAGCTTAACCGAACAATTAAATAATAACTGCTTTTTCTACTACTTCTACTAGGCGGAAGCGCTTTGTAGCTGAAAGTGGACGAGTTTCCATGATACGTACGATGTCGCCAACTTTTGCCTGATTTTGCTCATCATGAGCTTTATACTTTTTAGAGTACTTAACGCGTTTACCGTATAATGGATGCTTTTTGTATGTTTCGACTAAAACTGTAACGGTTTTATCCATTTTGTCAGAAACAACGCGTCCAGTGTAAACTTTGCGTTGGTTACGTTCACTCATTATGTGAACCTCCTCTCACTATTACTTGTTTACGCTGATTTCTCTCTCACGAATCACAGTTTTCATGCGAGCAATCGCTTTGCGTACTTCACGGATACGAGCCGTATTTTCAAGTTGTCCTGTCGCCAATTGAAAGCGAAGGTTGAAAAGCTCTTCTTTTAAAGATTTAACTTTTTGTTCAATTTCAGCAGTGGTAAGGTCACGAAGTTCATTAGCTTTCATTTGATTCACCACCAATTTCTTCACGTTTTACAAACTTACATTTTACAGGAAGTTTGTGCATTGCAAGACGAAGAGCTTCACGTGCGATTTCTTCCGAAACGCCAGCGATTTCAAACATAATTTTTCCTGGTTTTACAACAGCTACCCATCCTTCAGGTGCACCTTTACCAGAACCCATCCGCACCTCTAGAGGCTTTGCAGTATAAGGCTTATGTGGGAAAATTTTAATCCAAACTTTACCGCCACGTTTCATGTAACGAGTCATCGCGATACGTGCAGCTTCGATTTGACGGTTTGTAATCCAAGAAGCTTCTAATGCTTGTAGGCCGAATTCACCGAAAGTTACTTCAGTGCCGCCTTTCGCATTTCCACGCATTTTCCCGCGGTGTTGACGGCGATATTTTACGCGTTTTGGCAATAACATATTATTTGCCTCCTTCCTCAGTTTTCTTCTTAGTAGGAAGGACTTCTCCACGATAGATCCATACTTTTACGCCAAGCTTACCATAAGTAGTGTCTGCTTCAGCTGTAGCATAGTCGATGTCGGCGCGAAGCGTATGAAGTGGAACTGTTCCTTCGCTGTAATGTTCTGAACGAGCAATATCTGCACCGCCTAAACGACCGGATACCATTGTTTTAATACCTTTCGCACCAGCACGCATAGCACGTTGAATCGCTTGCTTTTGTGCACGACGGAAAGATACACGGTTTTCTAATTGACGAGCAATATTCTCTGCAACCAATTTCGCATCAATGTCCGCTCTCTTGATTTCAAGAATGTTAATGTGAACACGTTTGCCAGTTAGTTGATTTAATGCTTTACGAAGTGCTTCAACTTCTGTACCGCCTTTACCGATAACCATACCTGGCTTAGCTGTATGAACAGTTACGTTTACACGGTTTGCAGCACGTTCGATTTCTACTTTAGAAACAGAAGCATCTTTTAAACGCTTCGTGATGTATTCACGAACTTTAAGGTCTTCGTGTAAAAGATCAGCAAAGTCTTTGCCTGCGTACCATTTAGATTCCCAATCACGGATGATTCCAATACGCAAACCGACTGGATTTACTTTTTGACCCACTGACTACCCCTCCTTCTTTTCTGATAGAACGATTGTAATATGACTAGTACGTTTGTTAATTTGGCTAGCACGGCCCATAGCGCGAGGACGGAAACGTTTTAAAGTTGGTCCTTCATCAACGAATGCCTGTGCAACTACCAGGTTATTTACGTCCATTTCATAGTTGTGCTCGGCGTTTGCCATAGCAGATTTTAAAACTTTCTCAACGATTGGAGAAGCAGCCTTAGGAGTGAGATTTAAAATCGCCACCGCTTCACCAACTTGCTTACCTCGGATTAAATCGACGACTAAACGTGCTTTACGAGGAGCAATACGAACTGTTCTTGCAACAGCTTTAGCTTGCATTTGGATGGCCTCCTCTCTTAACGTCTTGTTTTCTTATCATCATTACCATGGCCTTTGTAAGCACGAGTTGGAGCAAATTCTCCAAGCTTGTGTCCAACCATGTCTTCAGTTACATATACAGGCACATGTTTACGACCATCATAAACTGCTATAGTGTGTCCGATAAATTGTGGGAAGATCGTAGAACGGCGTGACCAAGTTTTAACAACTTGCTTGCCTTCAGTTTCATTTAACTTTTCGATCTTAACCATTAAATGATCATCAACGAATGGTCCTTTTTTTAAGCTGCGACCCATGAATGAACCTCCCTTCGTGATAGGTCTACGGTTCTTCCTTTGAACCGTAGTTCAATCACGTTATTTTTTACGACGACGAACGATAAATTTGTCCGATTTGTTTTTCTTCTTACGAGTTTTGTATCCAAGAGTTGGTTTACCCCATGGAGACATTGGTGATTTACGTCCGATTGGAGAGCGACCTTCACCACCACCATGTGGGTGATCGTTAGGGTTCATAACAGATCCACGAACAGTTGGGCGTTTGCCTAACCAGCGAGAACGTCCAGCTTTACCAATGTTAATTAGTTCGTGTTGCTCGTTTCCAACTTGACCGATTGATGCACGGCATTCAGAAAGAATCATACGAACTTCACCAGAATTTAAACGTACAAGTACGTATTTACCTTCTTTACCAAGAACTTGTGCGGATGTACCGGCAGCACGTACCAATTGTCCACCTTTTCCTGGTTTCAATTCAATGTTGTGTACAACGGTACCAACAGGGATATTTGCTAATGGAAGTGCATTACCCACTTTAATGTCAGCTTCTGGACCAGACATTACTTCCATACCTACTTGAAGGTTTTTAGGAGCTAAGATATAACGCTTTTCTCCATCCGCATAATTAATTAATGCAATGTTTGCAGAACGGTTTGGATCATACTCGATTGTGGCAACGCGTCCTGGAATGCCATCTTTTGTACGTTTAAAGTCAATTAAACGATATTGACGCTTATGGCCGCCACCTTGATGACGAACAGTTAACTTACCTTGGTTATTACGGCCGCCTTTTCTCTTTAAAGGTGCTAATAGAGATTTCTCTGGTGTGCTAGTTGTGATTTCTGCGAAATCAGAAGTAGTCATACCACGACGACCATTGGAGGTAGGTTTGTACTTTTTAATCGCCATTTTGTTTCCCTCCTCTTCTAGTTAGATTCTTATGCTTCAAAGAATTCGATTTCTTTGCTGTCAGCTGTTAATTTAACAATTGCTTTACGACGTTTATTTGTGTAACCACCGAATTTACCCATACGCTTGAATTTACCTTTGTAGTTCATGATGTTTACTTTTTCAACATCAACGCCAAAGATAGTTACAATAGCATCTTTAACTTGAGTTTTATTTGCTCTAACATCAACTTCAAATGTATATTTCTTTTCAGCCATTAGGTCAGTAGAACGTTCAGTGATAACGGGGCGCTTAATGATATCGCGTGCATCCATTATGCAAGCACCTCCTCTACTTTTTCAACCGCTGCTTTTGTCATGATTAATTTATCATGATTTACAACGTCTAATACGTTGATTCCATCAGCTGTTACAACTGTTACGCCAGGGATGTTACGAGCAGATAATGCTACGTTTTCATCTAGGTCAGCAGTAACGATTAGTGCTTTCTTCTCAACCGAAAGACCGCCTAATACTGATTTGAATTCTTTAGTTTTTGGTGCATCGAAAATCAAACTTTCAAGCACCAAAATATTTTCTTCTACCACTTTAGAAGATAGTGCAGATTTGATCGCTAAGCGACGAACCTTTTTTGGTAGTTTATAGCTATAGCTGCGTGGTGTTGGACCAAATACAATACCACCTCCGCGCCATTGTGGAGAACGGATAGACCCTTGACGAGCACGACCAGTTCCTTTTTGACGCCATGGTTTACGTCCACCACCACGTACTTCAGAACGACCTTTTACTTTATGAGTTCCTTGACGTAAAGAAGCGCGTTGCATGACAATTGCTTCAAATAATACGTGTTGGTTTGGCTCAAGTCCAAATACTGATTCGTTAAGTTCGATTTCACCAACTTGTGATCCAGCTTGGTTTAATAATGCTACTTTAGGCATGCTTTTGTTCCTCCTTTCTTAGAAAGTATTTATGCTTTTACCGCACGTTGAATTTTTAGTAATGATTTTTTAGCTCCTGGAACATTACCTTTGATTAATAGTAAATTGCGTTCAACATCAACTTTTACAATCTCAAGGTTTTGTACAGTAACTTGTTCTCCACCCATACGTCCAGGTAATGCTTTACCTTTGAATACACGGTTTGGAGCAACAGGTCCCATTGAACCAGGACGGCGATGATAACGAGAACCGTGAGCCATTGGGCCGCGAGATTGTCCGTGGCGTTTGATTGAGCCTTGGAAACCTTTACCCTTTGAAATTCCTGTTACATCTACTGATTCGCCTGCAGCGAAAATATCAACTTTGACTTCTTGACCAACTTCATACCCTGCCACATCAACTCCGCGAATTTCGCGAACGAAGCGCTTAGGAGCAGTATTTGCTTTCGCAACATGGCCCTTTTCTGGTTTGTTAGCTAATTTTTCACGTTTGTCTTCGAAACCGATTTGGATTGCTTCATAGCCATCTGTGTCAACAGTTTTCTTTTGAAGAACAACGTTTGCAGCTGCCTCAACAACAGTAACTGGGATTAAATTGCCGTTTTCAACAAATACTTGAGTCATACCAATCTTTCTTCCTAAGATTCCTTTGGTCATTTAGTCACACCTCCTATAATTTTTGATTGTTTATTGTAATTAAAGTTTAATTTCAATATCAACACCAGATGGTAAATCTAAACGCATTAATGAATCAACTGTTTGTGGAGTTGGATTAACGATGTCGATTAGACGCTTATGTGTCCGCATTTCGAATTGCTCACGAGAATCTTTATACTTATGAACCGCACGAAGGATTGTGTAAACAGATTTTTCAGTTGGAAGCGGGATTGGACCCGATACTGCCGCACCTGAACGCTTTGCTGTTTCCACGATTTTTTCTGCAGATTGATCAAGAATTCTGTGATCATACGCTTTTAAACGGATACGAATTTTTTGTTTTGCCATTATTTTCCCTCCTTTATCGCCTATTTTCTAAATAGACATACTCAGTGAAAATTTCCCACACACTCGCCATGGCAAAGCGGCCGGGTGTGTCAGCAACCTTCCACATCATCGCAGTCAAAGACCAACATTGTCTATTATACATAAAACATAAAGCAAACGCAACATTTATCACGATTTTCTTTTATGTTTCTTGTGCTTAGCACACTTTTATTATTATAACGGCACCTATAGTCAATTTCAATAGTAAACTTCAATCTCCATTAATATCCTAAATTTAATCGGGGCTAGATTATAAAAGTTTAAAAATTCGTGAAATAAAACAATACATATTTATATAGAAGAAACTCGTTTTATCGATTAGGCTTAGTTAAATAGTCATTTTGAAATCATAAATATTTTGTTTAGAGTGAATCGCCTGGAGCGCAATTCAACTGGTTATTCAAAAAGCAAACAATAAAGAAAGCAGATGGATCGTCACCCATCTGCTTTTTTTATTGTTTTATTACGCTTGAATTGAAGTAATAGTACCAGATCCTACAGTACGTCCGCCTTCACGGATAGAGAATTTAGTTCCTTCTTCAATCGCAACTGGAGCGATAAGCTCAACAGTCATTTCGATGTGGTCGCCAGGCATAACCATTTCTGTTCCTTCTGGAAGATTACAAATACCAGTAATATCAGAAGTACGGAAATAGAATTGTGGACGGTAGTTTGTGAAAAATGGAGTATGACGTCCACCTTCTTCTTTTGTTAATACGTAAACTTGAGCTAAGAATTTAGTGTGTGGTGTAATTGACTTAGGTTTAGCCAATACTTGTCCACGTTCGATATCTTCACGTGCTACACCACGAAGAAGAGCACCAATGTTGTCTCCTGCTTCTGCAAAATCAAGAAGTTTACGGAACATTTCTACACCTGTTACAGTAGTAGATTTTGGTTCTTCAGTGAAACCAACGACTTCAACTACATCACCAACTTTTACTACACCACGCTCAACACGTCCTGTAGCAACAGTACCACGACCAGTGATTGAGAATACATCCTCAACAGGCATCATGAATGGCTTATCAGTATCACGAGTTGGAGTTGGGATAAACTCATCAACAGCGCTCATAAGTTCAAAGATTTTTTCTTCCCATGCAGCATCGCCTTCTAATGCTTTAAGAGCAGAACCTTTGATAACTGGAGTGTCATCGCCAGGGAAATCGTATTCAGAAAGAAGGTCACGAATTTCCATTTCTACTAATTCAAGAAGTTCTTCATCGTCAACCATGTCACATTTGTTCATGAATACAACAAGGTAAGGAACACCTACTTGACGAGAAAGAAGAATGTGTTCACGAGTTTGTGGCATTGGACCATCAGTTGCAGATACAACTAGGATACCGCCGTCCATTTGCGCAGCACCAGTGATCATGTTTTTAACATAGTCAGCGTGTCCTGGGCAGTCAACGTGTGCATAGTGACGATTATCAGTTTCATACTCAACGTGCGCTGTAGAGATTGTGATACCACGCTCTCTTTCTTCAGGAGCACCATCAATTTGATCATATGCACGTGCTTCTGCTTTACCGGATTTAGCAAGTACAGAAGTGATTGCAGCTGTTAAAGTAGTTTTACCATGGTCAACGTGACCAATTGTACCAATGTTAACGTGTGGTTTTGAGCGGTCGAATTTAGCTTTACCCATTAGGAAATCCTCCTCTAAATTATAAAATATAAGTATATTTTTTGGAAACCGCAAGGTGGTTGTCCCAATCTTACAGTTTCCTTGCTTACATTAGTAGTTATACTTTAAAGATAAGTGAAAATCAATTACTCACCTTTATTTTTTTTGATGATTTCTTCAGATACTGATTTTGGTACTTCTTCATAGTGATCAAAGTGCATAGAGAATACTCCACGACCTTGTGTACTAGAACGAAGTGCTGTTGCGTATCCGAACATTTCAGAAAGCGGAACCATCGCGCGAACAACTTGTGCGTTACCACGAGCTTCCATACCCTCAACACGACCACGACGAGCAGTGATTTGACCCATGATATCCCCTAAATATTCTTCAGGGATAACAACTTCAACCCTCATCATAGGTTCAAGGATAACTGGGCTACATTTAGATGCAGCATTTTTAAGTGCCATAGATGCAGCAATTTTAAAGGCCATTTCAGATGAGTCAACATCATGGTAAGAACCATCGAATAATCTTGCTTTAATATCAACTAATGGATATCCAGCAAGAACACCACGATTTAAAGCATCTTCAAGTCCAGCTTGAACTGGAGCGATGTATTCACGAGGAACAACACCACCGACAATACCGTTTTCAAATTCGAATCCTTTTCCTTCTTCGTTAGGTGAGAATTCGATCCAAACGTGACCGTATTGTCCACGACCACCAGATTGACGAGCGAATTTACCTTCAACTTGTGCAGAAGCACGGAAAGTTTCACGATAGGCAACCTGAGGAGCTCCTACATTTGCTTCAACCTTAAATTCACGACGCATACGGTCAACTAGAATATCAAGGTGAAGTTCACCCATACCCGCTATGATAACCTGGCCAGTCTCCTGGTCAGTATGTGCACGGAAAGTTGGGTCTTCTTCTTGAAGCTTTTGTAGTGCAGTAGTCATCTTGTCTTGGTCTGCTTTTGATTTTGGCTCTACTGAAAGTTGAATTACCGGTTCTGGGAAATTCATTGACTCTAGGATCACAGGGTTTTTATCATCACATAGAGTATCACCAGTTGTGGTATCTTTCAGACCTACTGCTGCAGCAATGTCACCGGCATAAACTTTAGAAATTTCTTGACGGCTGTTTGCATGCATTTGCAGGATACGTCCTACACGTTCACGCTTACCTTTAGTAGAGTTTTGGACATATGATCCAGACTCTAACATACCAGAGTAAACACGGAAGAATGTTAATTTACCAACATAAGGGTCAGTCATAACTTTAAATGCAAGAGCAGAGAATGGCTCTTCATCACTAGAGTGACGTTCAATGACTTCTTCTTCATCATCAATTGCATGACCTTTAATTGCAGGTACATCTAACGGTGATGGAAGGTAGTCAATAACAGCATCTAACATCAGCTGGACACCTTTGTTTTTGAAAGCTGATCCACAGATTACAGGATAGAATTCAACATTAACGGTACCTTTACGAATTCCAGCTTTAAGCTCTTCTTTGGTGATTTCTTCGCCACCAAGGTATTTTTCCATTAATTCTTCATCTAGTTCTGCTACAGCTTCTACTAATTTTTCACGGTATTCTTCAGCTTGTGCACGGTATTCTTCAGGAATTTCACGCACTTCAATGTCAGTACCTAAGTCATTACCGTAGAATACAGCATTCATTTCCACTAGGTCAATGATTGCTTCAAACTGATCTTCAGCACCGATTGGTAACTGAATTGGATGTGCATTCGCTTGTAAGCGATCATGGATTGTTCCTACAGAATATAGGAAGTCAGCACCAATTTTGTCCATCTTATTTACGAATACAACACGTGGTACTCCGTAAGTTGTTGCTTGACGCCAAACTGTTTCAGTTTGCGGTTCAACACCTGATTGTGCATCAAGGACGGCTACTGCACCATCAAGAACACGAAGGGAACGTTCAACTTCTACTGTGAAGTCTACGTGTCCTGGTGTGTCGATGATGTTTACACGGTGGCCTTTCCATTGTGCTGTTGTGGCAGCGGAAGTGATAGTGATTCCGCGCTCCTGTTCTTGCTCCATCCAGTCCATCTGAGATGCACCTTCGTGTGTTTCACCGATTTTATGAATCTTACCAGTGTAGTAAAGTACACGCTCAGTGGTGGTTGTTTTACCGGCATCGATGTGAGCCATGATGCCGATATTGCGAGTGTTTTCTAAGGAGAACTCTCTTGCCATTGGGTCTTTCTCCTTCCTAGTATGAAAGTTTTTATATTGAAGGTTAAATTACCAACGATAGTGAGCAAACGCTTTGTTTGCTTCTGCCATTTTGTGTGTATCTTCACGTTTCTTAACAGATGCGCCAGAGTTGTTAGCTGCATCCATGATTTCGTTAGCTAAACGCTCTTCCATCGTTTTTTCACCGCGAAGACGTGAATAGTTAACTAACCAACGAAGACCTAAAGTAGTACGGCGATCAGGGCGCACCTCAACTGGAACTTGGTAGTTCGCACCACCTACACGGCGTGCTCTTACTTCAAGTACAGGCATGATGTTTTTCATAGCTGCATCGAAAATTTCCATTGGTTCCTTACCAGTGCGTTCACGAATCGTATCAAACGCAGAGTAAAGAATTTCTTGGGATTTACCTCTTTTACCGTCAACCATCATTTTGTTGATTAGACGAGTAACTAATTTTGAATTGTAAAGTGGATCTGGTAACACATCTCTTTTTGCTACAGGACCTTTACGTGGCATATTATTTCCTCCTTTCGAGAAAGCTGTTATTTAAAGTGATTATTTTTTAGCTGCTTTTGGTCTCTTAGTACCATATTTAGAACGTCCTTGCATGCGGTTGTTTACACCAGCAGTATCAAGTGCTCCACGTACGATGTGGTAACGTACCCCTGGTAAGTCTTTTACACGTCCTCCACGGATAAGAACAACACTGTGCTCTTGAAGGTTGTGACCAATACCAGGAATGTATGCAGTCACCTCAATACCGTTTGTTAAGCGTACACGAGCATATTTACGTAACGCTGAGTTCGGTTTCTTTGGAGTCATTGTACCAACACGAGTACATACTCCGCGTTTTTGTGGTGAAGATACATTTGTTTGAGATTTCTTGAAGCTGTTGTAACCTTTGTTTAGCGCAGGAGATTTTGACTTCTCAGTAGTAGCCTGACGTGGCTTGCGCACTAATTGATTAATAGTAGGCATGTTATGTTTCCTCCCTTCATTATTTGTAAGCCCACACATCCAGGTGGTTCATTTTTTTGCAAAAACAAAGTTTTTGCAGACTTCTCTATCTACAAAAACAGTTTTTAACGGATAATCGCAACAGTTGAGGCTCCGACATCAACCCTGCATGCTTTCCCCAGCTTTTTTGCCGAATCAACATAAAGGATTGGTACGTTCATTTGCAAGGCTTGATTAATCACAGATTCCGTCACCTTCGGATCAGCATCCTGTGCTATAACCAATTCTTGTACCTGACCGTTTTTAAGTGCCTTTGCTGTTTGTTTTGTTCCTATAATTACTTTGCTTGCCCGTAATACTTTTTCATAAGACATTTTCATATCCTCCAAAGTACTAGGTGAATAGGAGCACCTTTGATATATTAACATCTTTATAATTGGATGTCAACAAATCTTTAAAAAGTATTTTTCTTTAAAATGCGGTACCTGCTTTAAGGCAAGTACCGCGTTTACAACTTTGATTAATCAATTGTAACGGTTTCGTTAGACTCTGATTCAGCGAATACTGGCTCAGCCTTGCGATAACGCTGCATTCCTGTTCCAGCTGGAACAAGTTTACCAATGATAACATTCTCTTTAAGACCCAACAGTTCATCGCGTTTGCCTTTAATTGCAGCATCTGTAAGAACTCTTGTTGTTTCTTGGAATGATGCAGCGGACAAGAATGAATCTGTTTCAAGAGATGCCTTAGTAATACCAAGTAATACAGGTCGTCCTGTCGCAGGTAATTTACCTGCTAACAATGCCTTTTCATTGGCATCCGTAAACTGGTGGATATCGAGTAATGTGCCCGGTAGTACATCTGTTTCCCCAGCATCTACTACGCGAACCTTGCGAAGCATTTGACGAACCATTACTTCAACGTGTTTATCACCGATTTCTACCCCTTGCATACGGTAAACCTTTTGTACCTCACGCAATAGGTATTCTTGAACAGCGTTCACGTCTTTTACTTTAATTAACTCTTTAGGGTCGATTGAACCTTCGGTTAATTCTTGACCAAGTTTAACACGATCATCCACTGCTACCTTTAAGCGGGCAGTATACGGTGCATTGTAAGTACGTGATTCCACTTCACCTTGAACAACAATTTCATGCTGACGGTCGCGTCCCTCATTAATGCCAACAACAACACCATCAATTTCCGAAATGACGGCTACCCCTTTAGGGTTACGTGCTTCAAAAATCTCTTGAATACGCGGAAGACCCTGTGTGATATCGTCTCCGGCAACACCGCCTGTATGGAAGGTACGCATTGTTAACTGTGTACCCGGTTCACCAATGGATTGGGCAGCGATAATACCAACTGCTTCACCCACTTCCACTTCCTGACCAGTAGCCAAGTTACGGCCATAACACTTCTTACATACGCCATGGCGGGTATTACATGTAAATACGGAACGAATTTTTACTTCTTCAATTCCTGTACCGACAATGGTCTCTGCCAGATCTTCAGTAATCAGTCCGTTTTCAGGAACAAGAACTTCTTTCGTTTCCGGATGTTTAATTGGGTTGCGAGCATAAAGGCCAATTAGACGTTCTTCTAACGACTCAATGATTTCATTTCCGTCTTTTAATGCACGAATGAGCAATCCACGGTCCGTTCCGCAATCATCATCACGAACGATAACATCCTGCGCAACGTCGACAAGACGACGTGTTAAATAACCAGAGTCCGCTGTCTTAAGCGCCGTATCAGCAAGACCTTTACGGGCTCCGTGTGTCGAGATAAAGTATTCCAAAACTGTTAAACCTTCACGGAAACTTGATTTAATCGGTAACTCAATAATCCGTCCAGCCGGGTTGGCCATCAATCCGCGCATACCCGCAAGCTGTGTAAAGTTCGATGCGTTACCACGGGCTCCGGAGTCAGACATCATGAAGATTGGATTCGTTTTATTCAAGGATTTCATCAGTTTACCTTGAATCGTATCTTTAGACGCACTCCAAATCGCAATAACACGATCATAACGCTCATCTTCCGTAATTAAACCACGTCTAAATTGCTTCATAACATTATCAACTTTTTCCTGTGCTTCGTGAAGGATTTGCTGTTTCTCACCTAATACGACGATATCAGCTACACCAACCGTAATACCGGCTTTCGTTGAATGTTTAAATCCTAGATCCTTCATGCGGTCAAGCATTTTTGAGGTTTCGGTAATTTTGAAACGCTTGAATACTTCCGCAATGATATTTCCAAGAATTTTCTTTTTAAATGGATCGACAATAGGCATTTCTTTAATTCTTGCACGAACATCCTCGCCCTTAGCAACAAAGTACTTTTCAGGAGTTTTCACTTCTAAATTATCTCTTGTTGGTTCATTGATATACGGGAAAGATTTTGGCAGAATTTCATTGAAAATCAGTTTACCTACTGTTGTGATTAATAGCATATTATTTTGTTCTTCTGTAAAGGTTTCATTACCTAACGAACCGGCATAGACAGCCACACGAGTATGGTAATGAGCAAAGCCGTTTTGGTACGCAAGCAGTGCTTCATTCGTGTCTTTGAAGACCATACCTTCTCCTACAGTACCTTCTCTTTCAAGCGTTAGGTAATAGTTACCAAGCACCATATCCTGAGAAGGAGTTACAACAGGCTTACCGTCCTTTGGATTCAAAATGTTTTGTGCAGCAAGCATTAACAGTCTTGCTTCAGCTTGTGCTTCCGAAGAAAGCGGCACGTGAACGGCCATTTGGTCCCCGTCAAAGTCAGCGTTATAAGCTGTACATACAAGCGGGTGCAGACGAATGGCACGGCCCTCAACAAGGGTTGGCTCAAATGCCTGAATTCCAAGTCTGTGTAATGTCGGAGCGCGGTTTAATAAAACCGGATGCTCTTTAATTACATCTTCAAGGACATCCCAAACTTCAGGAGACACTCGTTCAATTTTCCGTTTTGCGGATTTAATGTTATGGGCCAAGCCTTTTTCAACAAGTTCTTTCATAACAAACGGCTTGAATAACTCAAGAGCCATTTCCTTTGGAAGACCGCATTGGAACATTTTCAAGTTAGGACCTACAACAATAACAGAACGTCCAGAATAGTCAACACGTTTTCCTAAAAGGTTTTGACGGAAACGTCCTTGTTTACCTTTTAGCATGTGAGAAAGTGACTTCAATGGACGGTTACCTGGTCCCGTTACAGGACGACCGCGACGGCCGTTATCGATAAGAGCATCTACTGCTTCCTGGAGCATACGCTTTTCGTTTTGAACGATAATGCTTGGTGCACCAAGGTCTAACAATCTCTTTAGGCGGTTATTTCGGTTAATAACACGGCGATATAAATCATTTAAATCAGAAGTTGCGAATCTTCCTCCGTCTAATTGAACCATTGGACGAAGTTCGGGAGGAATAACAGGAAGTACGTCAAGAACCATCCATGATGGCTCATTACCCGAACCACGGAAAGCTTCTAAAACTTCAAGGCGTTTGATCGCACGAGTTCGGCGTTGGCCTTGTGCTGTTTTTAATTCTTCCTTAAGGGTATCTACTTCTTTATTTAAATCGATGTCTGAAAGTAATTTCTTAATAGCTTCGGCACCCATGGATGCTTGAAACTTATTGCCAAACTTTTCACGGTATGCACGATATTCTTTTTCAGATAAAAGCTGCTTTTTATCAAGAGCTGTATCTCCTGATTCCGTTACAACATAAGAGGCAAAGTAAATAACTTCCTCCAACGCCCTTGGTGACATGTCTAACACAAGTCCCATTCGGCTTGGAATACCTTTAAAATACCAGATATGTGAAACAGGTGCTGCAAGTTCAATATGGCCCATTCTTTCACGGCGTACCTTTGCACGAGTTACTTCAACGCCACATCGGTCACAAACTACACCTTTATAACGGACACGCTTATACTTCCCGCAATGACATTCCCAGTCCTTTGTAGGACCAAAAATGCGCTCACAGAACAAGCCATCTTTTTCAGGCTTCAACGTACGATAGTTAATGGTTTCAGGTTTCTTCACTTCTCCGAATGACCATGAGCGGATTTTATCCGGTGAAGCCAGACCAATTTTCATGTACTCAAAATTATTAACGTCAAGCATAGGGTCTACCTCCCTTTTGATCTCCAGGTTTTACCCATTTTGCACTAAGAAAAGCTAAAAGCGCAATAGGAACAAGTACAACTTGTTCCTATGAAGCATTTTTTAATGCTCGGTACGCTTAGCTAAAAATTACTCTTTTGAACCCACTTTTTCAGACTCAAGGTTCTGGGCTTCAGGAACTATATTTAATGTATCGACCTGTTGTAATTCGTCTTCGTCTTCCATATCACGCATTTCAATTTCTTCTTCATCACCGGAGAGGATTTTCACATCCATACCAAGACTTTGAAGTTCTTTAATTAAAACCTTGAATGATTCTGGAACGCCCGGTTCCGGAACATTTTCACCTTTAACGATTGCTTCATATGTTTTCACACGACCAACAACGTCGTCTGATTTAACAGTCAGAATTTCTTGAAGTGTATAAGCGGCACCATAGGCTTCAAGCGCCCAAACCTCCATCTCACCGAAACGCTGTCCGCCAAATTGCGCTTTACCGCCAAGTGGCTGCTGAGTAACAAGTGAGTATGGTCCTGTTGAACGGGCATGCAATTTATCGTCAACCATGTGGGCAAGTTTAATCATATACATGACACCAACTGAAACCCGGTTGTCAAATGGTTCACCTGAACGACCATCGTAAAGAACAGTTTTCGCATCCCGTGCCATTCCTGCCTCTTCAATCGTTGACCATACATCCTCTTCACGCGCTCCGTCAAATACTGGAGTTGCAACATGAATACCTAAATATCTGGCAGCCATTCCCAAATGAAGTTCAAGCACCTGCCCGATGTTCATACGAGATGGTACCCCTAATGGGTTTAACATGATATCAACCGGTGTGCCATCCGGTAAATAAGGCATATCTTCTTCAGGTAAAATCCTTGAGATAACACCTTTATTTCCATGGCGCCCTGCCATTTTATCACCTTGGTGAATCTTACGCTTCTGAACGATATATACACGGACAAGCTGATTTACTCCTGGAGGAAGTTCATCGCCGTCTTCACGATTGAATACTTTAACGTCATGGACGATTCCGCCGCCGCCATGTGGTACCCGTAAGGAAGTATCACGGACTTCGCGGGCCTTCTCACCGAAAATCGCATGTAAAAGACGTTCCTCAGCAGTTAGTTCAGTAACCCCTTTTGGTGTAACTTTACCAACAAGAAGATCTCCATCTTTTACTTCTGCACCCGTACGGATAATACCGCGCTCATCCAAATTACGAAGGGCATCTTCCCCAACGTTTGGAATATCACGGGTAATTTCCTCTGGTCCAAGCTTTGTATCACGAGATTCGGATTCATACTCTTCAATATGAATTGATGTATATACGTCATCTTTAACAAGACGTTCACTCATGATAATCGCATCTTCATAGTTATAACCGTCCCATGTCATGAACGCAACAAGAACGTTACGTCCAAGAGCTAATTCTCCTAACTCCATTGAAGGACCGTCAGCGAGAATTTCTCCTTTTTTCACACGGTTACCTACTGCAACAATTGGACGTTGGTTGTAGCATGTACCTTGGTTGGAACGGATGAACTTTAAGAGTCGATATTTTTTAAGATCGCCTTTTACCTCTTGGCCATCTACTTCTTTTAATTCACGAACCCAAACTTCGCGGGCTTCGACATGTTCGACAATTCCATCCTGCTTACAAATAACCGCTGCACCTGAGTCTTTACCTGATACATATTCCATACCAGTTCCAACACGAGGAGCTTCCGGCTGCATCAAAGGTACTGCTTGACGCTGCATGTTCGCACCCATTAAGGCACGGTTGGAGTCGTCATTTTCAAGGAACGGAATACATGCTGTCGCCGCAGACACAACCTGCTTTGGTGATACATCCATATAATCAATACGGTCACGGTTTACCACCGTGTTTTCACCGCGGAAACGAGCTACGATATCCGTATCAAGGAAGGCACCGTCTTCACCTAAACGTGAATTTGCCTGTGCAACTACATAGTTATCTTCTTCATCTGCCGTTAGATAATCAATTCGGCTTGTTACCTTACCTGTATCAGGATCGACACGACGATAAGGTGTTTCAATAAAGCCAAAACGATTTACTTTTGCATAAGATGATAAAGAGTTGATCAAACCAATGTTTGGACCCTCTGGTGTTTCGATTGGACACATACGACCATAGTGGGAATAGTGAACGTCACGAACTTCCATGCCGGCACGCTCACGTGTTAATCCTCCTGGTCCTAACGCTGATAAACGGCGTTTATGAGTTAATTCTGCAAGCGGGTTTGTTTGGTCCATGAATTGCGATAATTGCGAGCTTCCAAAGAACTCTTTAATCGATGCAATAACAGGACGAATATTAATGAGTTGCTGTGGTGTAATTGTTGCCGTATCTTGAATGGACATTCTCTCGCGTACAACGCGCTCCATCCGGGATAAACCAATACGGAATTGGTTTTGCAATAACTCACCAACAGAACGAAGACGTCTGTTCCCTAAATGGTCAATATCATCTGTATCTCCTACACCATGCAGCAAATTAAAGAAATAGCTAATGGAAGCAATGATATCTGCTGGAGTAATATTTTTAATTGGTTCAGCCACATACGCATTACCCAATACATTGATGACTTTTTCATTTTCGTCATTAGGGGCATAAATTTTGATTCCTTGAAGAATGATGTCATCTTCCACAACGCCGCCTGTTGGATTATAGCTATTAAAATTAATATTTTTTTCGAGCGCAGGAATAATCCGATCAAGATTTCTACGGTCAAGTAATGTTCCTTTTTCTGTGATAATTTCACCAGTTTCAGGATCCACAAGGGATTCTGCTAAACGTTGATTAAATAAGCGATTTTTAATATGAAGCTTTTTATTGATCTTGTAGCGACCAACATTAGCAAGATCATATCGCTTAGGGTCAAAGAACCGGGAAACTAATAAGCTTTTTGCATTATCAACTGTCGGCGGTTCACCTGGACGAAGACGTTCGTAAATTTCCAAAAGGGCTTTATCAACACCCTCGGTATTGTCTTTCTCCAGCGTATTGCGTATATACTCGTTGTCCCCAATCAGTTCAATGATTTCTTGATCAGAGCCAAAGCCAAGTGCACGCAAAAGAACCGTAACGGGCAGTTTCCGAGTACGATCTATTCTGACATATACGACATCTTTGGCATCTGTTTCATACTCGAGCCAAGCGCCGCGGTTCGGAATTACAGTGGCTGTAAATCCTTTTTTTCCGTTCTTATCAACTTTCCCGCTGAAATATACGCTCGGTGAACGTACTAATTGAGAAACGATAACACGTTCAGCACCGTTGATAACAAACGTTCCTGTTTCAGTCATGAGCGGGAAATCACCCATAAAAACATCTTGGTCCTTTACTTCACCTGTTTCTTTGTTAACAAGACGTACTTTTACACGTAAAGGCGCTGAATATGTAACGTCCCGTTCTTTTGACTCTTCAACAGAATACTTTGGATCGCCAAGGCTGTAATCAATAAATTCTAGTGATAGGTTACCAGTAAAGTCTTCAATTGGTGAAATATCCTGGAACATTTCACGCAATCCCTCATCAAGAAACCATTGATATGAAGAGGTTTGGATTTCAATAAGATTTGGTAATTCTAAAACTTCACTGATTCGCGCGTAACTCCTCCGCTTCCGGTGTCGTCCATACTGAACTAGTTGACCTGTCAACTGATTCACCCCTCAAATCAAGCGTTATAATAAAATGTATTAACGTCTTTAAGAAGAAATAAATTCCCTCTTGTAAGACAAAAAGAAAAAGGGTTTTTCATAAAAACCACATTTTCACATTTTGACTATTATTTTGTCATCATTTCCGACTTTATCCATTTTTATACAATGTTTTTAATTGTTTTCAGGAATAATTCGGAAAATATTATGATGGCATTTTATAATGCTAACATAGCGTCCAATTAGAGTCAACTATTTTTTAGCCTTTATGACAAAATAACCTTTTGACTTATTAATCGTTTCTACCTCGGCAAATAGTTCCTTCAATTTTTCAATTGTCGATGGCGCTCCTTGTTTCTTTTGAATAACGATCCAAAGTTCACCGCCAGCAGCAAGGTGTTCATGGCTTTGTTCAAAAATATCATGGACAATTTTTTTGCCAGCCCGAATCGGCGGATTGGTTAAAACAGCCGCAAAATTGTTTACCTTAACCGCTGTTAACCGGTCGCTTTCATAAATTTCAACATTTTGAAGCTGATTAAGCACTGCATTTTCTTTAGCAAGTTCAATTGCCCGCGCATTTACATCCACCATATGAACTATTTTTTCAGGGTAACTCTGTGCCAGAGATAAACCAATGGGTCCGTAACCACAGCCCACATCTAAAATAAATCCTTCAACATCGGGTAATTCAAATGCTTCAATTAATAAACGCGAACCAAAGTCTACTTCCCGTTTAGAAAAAACACCATTATCTGTTTTAAAACGAAAAAGATGCTTCCTTAAGGTATAATCCCAATACTTCGGATCACTTTCAACTTTTTGGGAACGAGAATAGTAGTGTTCTGTCAAAAAATCAACTCCCTGGAGAATGATATTGAAGAAAGGCGAGGATTTTTAATAAGCCAAAAAAAGCCCGCTTAAACAGCGAGCTTTTTTATAGTAAAATTACTTAACTTCAACGTTCGCTCCAACTTCATCAAGCTTAGCTTTGATTTGTTCAGCTTCTTCTTTAGATACGCCTTCTTTAAGAGGCTTTGGAGTGTTATCAACAAGGTCTTTTGCTTCTTTAAGACCAAGACCAGTGATTTCACGAACAACCTTGATAACTTTGATTTTTTGATCTCCTGCGCCAGCAAGGATTACATCAAACTCAGTTTGTTCTTCAGCAGCAGCAGCACCAGCACCGCCAACTACAGCTACAGGAGCAGCAGCAGTTACGCCGAATTCTTCTTCGATTGCTTTTACTAGATCGTTTAGTTCTAAAACAGTCATAGATTTAACTGCTTCAATGATTTGTTCTTTAGTCATTTTAAATTTCCTCCTTAGTGTTCATTCGATTTATTAGTAACGCATTTAGATTAACTTACGCGCCTTGTTCTTCTTTTTGATCTGCAACTGCTTTTGCTGCAAGAGCAAGATTGCGGATTGGAGCTTGTAGTACTGAAAGTAGCATAGAAAGTAAACCTTCGCGTGAAGGAAGTTCAGCAAGAGCTTTAACATCTTCAACCGAAGCGACGTTACCTTCGATTACACCTGCTTTAATTTCAAGAGCCTCATGTTTTTTCGCAAAATCATTAAGGATTTTAGCAGGAGCTACAACATCTTCGGTACTGAACGCAATTGCGTTTGGACCTGTTAGAGCTTCGTTTAAACCTGAAAGTTCAACAGCATCAGCCGCACGGCGAGTCATTGAGTTTTTGTAAACTTTGAAATCGACACCAGCTTCGCGAAGTTGCTTACGAAGTTCAGTCACTTCAGCAACAGTAAGACCACGGTAGTCAACAACAATCGTAGATTTGCTGGCTTTTAATTTATCAGCGATTTCATCAACGATTAATTTCTTTGATTCGATTGCACTGCTCATCTTTACACCTCCTGTAGTTATCTACATTTATACCAGGCAGATAAAAAACCTCCATATCAAACAAAGACATGGAGGCAGCATAAAGCTGAAGCGTTTCAGCCAATTTATCGCATTACCTCGGCAGGATAATTAAGCCCAAGAGCCCCTGCTGTCTACAGTACAAATGTTTTTATTTTAAACAACAAAATATATTATATATAACTAATAATAGTTTGTCAACAAAAATTATTTTGTAGCAACTGAAGATGGATCTACCTTCACACCAGGTCCCATTGTTGAAGTAACAGTTACGTTCTTCATGTAAGTACCTTTTGCAGCAGAAGGCTTAACTTTTAGCAAGGTATCGAAAATCGTTTTGAAGTTTTCAACAAGTTTTTCATCTTCAAAAGATGCTTTGCCGATTGGCACGTGGATGTTACCAGCTTTATCAACACGGTATTCCACTTTACCTGCTTTGATTTCATTGATTGCTCTTGTTACGTCAAATGTAACAGTACCAGTTTTAGGGTTTGGCATTAAACCTTTTGGTCCTAATACACGACCAAGTTTACCAACTTCACCCATCATATCTGGAGTAGCAACGATTACATCAAACTCAAACCAACCTTGTTGGATTTTATTAATGTATTCTGTATCGCCAACATAATCAGCACCAGCAGCTTCAGCTTCTTTCACTTTTTCACCCTTCGCGAATACTAAAACGCGTTGAGTTTTACCAGTACCGTTTGGCAGTACAACTGCACCACGGATTTGTTGGTCCGCTTTCTTAGGGTCTACACCTAGACGGAAAGCAACTTCAAGAGTCGCATCGAATTTTGCAAAGTTTGTTTTCTTTGCAAGTTCAATTGCTTCAGCAATTGGATATGCTTTTGTACGATCTACAAGCTTCACAGCATCTAGATATTTTTTACCTTTTTTAGCCATTTGTTTTTCCTCCTAAAATGTGGTTTTAGCGAATAATTCTCCCACGAAAAAGGTTGCGAGTATTTTAGAACTTCGCAACCCTTCATTTCATCAAACAGTTTTACATGGATTAATCTTCGATAACGATTCCCATGCTGCGTGCAGTACCTTCAACCATGCGCATTGCTGCTTCAACGCTAGCTGCGTTAAGGTCAGGCATTTTCTGTTCCGCAATCTCGCGCACTGTGTTGCGCTTAACTGTTGCTACTTTATTACGGTTAGGTTCACCAGAACCTGACTGGATTCCAGCTGCTACTTTTAAAAGAACGGCAGCAGGAGGAGTTTTCGTAATAAATGTAAATGAACGGTCTTCAAACACCGTGATTTCAACAGGAATAATTAAACCAGCTTGATCAGCTGTACGAGCGTTAAATTCCTTACAGAATCCCATGATATTAACACCAGCTTGACCTAGTGCAGGACCAACCGGCGGCGCAGGATTTGCTTTACCAGCAGGGATTTGCAATTTAACAACTTTAATTACTTTTTTAGCCACGAGACACACCTCCTTAAAGTCCGTGATGTGGTAATAGGGTTTTCACCCTCCCACTCAAGGCATCTGTCTTTATATAAAGATAAAGAACTTGACAAAGTCTTGTCTCAAAGTTCGAGACATACTGACCTATGAAATATTAACATTTTTTAAAGTTGATTTCAAGTTTTTTTACAATATCGACTTTATTTTTCTTTTTATAGTTTGTCAATTTGTGTGAAATCAAGTTCAACCGGAGTATCGCGGCCGAACATATTGACTAATACTTTAAGTTTAGCTTTATCTTTATCCATCTCTTCAACTGTACCGGTAAAGTTGGCAAATGGGCCTTCTTTCACACGCACTGTTTCGCCGATTTCAAAGTCCACATCTAAACGTTTTTCTTCTACTCCCATGCGTTTCAATAGTACGGCCACCTCTTCCGGTAGAAGCGGAGTTGGCTTTGAACCTGAACCGGCGGAGCCGACGAAACCAGTTACTCCAGGAGTATTCCGGACCACATACCAAGAATCATCCGTCATAACAATTTCAACTAAAACATAGCCAGGGAAAACTTTTCGTTTTACCACTTTCTTTTTACCATTTTTGATTTCCGTTTCTTCTTCCTCAGGAACTACGACCCGGAAAATTTTATCAGCCATCCCCATTGATTCAACGCGTTTTTCTAGGTTAGCTTTTACTTTATTTTCATAACCTGAGTAAGTATGAACAACATACCAATTCTTTTCCATATAAAAGGACTAGTGTCCGTCCCTCCCTGTATTTTTTTAAGAAAATCGCAAGCGCCTTGGTCAGCCCCGACAATTGCTTGCTGGCCATACGGTGAATTCGGTTTTTGACTTCATCGTCTGGACCGAAGCGACCTAGGAAAAAAGCAGTTCATTTTTTCCCTCGAGGGGCTAG
>NZ_MLYR01000044.1 GCF_001866655.1 Bacillus sp. MUM 116
TACGACCTAAGCTCGGCCGCACAAGCACCCGTTAGCTTAACAACGCATTATCCATTTAGCTTCTACTTACATAACGTCTATCTCAATTAAGTCCCATACTTCCTTAATGAATTTATTATCCAGCCTTACTTTTAGAAGTAAATCTTTAAGATCTTCTCCTATGATTTCACTAGCTGAATCATAGAACTTCCAAAACATAAATTGACCTGTTCCACAACCTATATAATATGTTTCGTCTTTATAAATAAAATGAATCTCTCCACCTATACTTAAATATTCAAGAAATTCCTCATAACTGTAAAGTTCCATAAGTTTGGACTCCTTTTCTTGAACTCAAGCACCCGTTTGTTTAAGTAGAACTTTTCACAAACTCGTTCTTGTATTCAGATTTGTTTTACCTTTACTTTTGCTCAATAAGAAGTATCCTCAACTTCACCATATGAAAGTATATTCACTTCAAATCTAATATTTAAATCAGCTAATGCCCTTAAAGTCTTGGGGTGTAAATCAAACCCTAATTGTCCTAAATTTGAACGTAAACTAAAAAATATATAAGTATCATAAACTTCAGAGATTTCACGGATAAAAGCCTTATAAGGCAATAGTATGCTTAAAAATTTCTCTAACGCTTGATTTAATTCATCGTAACCTTTAAATTTCACTTGATAATTCCAATAAGAATCCTTCATTTTTATGTCTTTGGTGATTATTTCACCTTTTTTTCTAACTTTTGAAGGTTTAAGGTTTAACTTCTTTGATATTTCATCAGGGTATAAATCTATCCCACGAATAATGAAATCAAACGATCCAGTGACAAAACTCTCTTCCATTCCTAAACACATCCCCAAGAAAACATCATAATTATTTTTCTCCTAACGAGCACCAAAATCCTGAGCTAAACTGCCACGTTAAACACCACAAAAAAAAGAGCCGCAGCAACAACCCTTTGTGAAGCTCAAGCACCCTATAGTTTAAGTACAACTCTTCACAAGGTGATTATCTAAATGTGAAATAATTTATATGAAATTATTTGTTATTTAACTTCTGTTTTATAAATTTCATGAATAAGTTCTTCTGTCTTTTCCCATCCAAGACAAGGATCTGTAATTGATTTACCAAAAACTACTGGTTCGTCTTGACGTCCTTCTTCAAGATAAGATTCAATCATAAATCCGCGAACATATTTCTTAATTTTTTCATTCCATTCACGATTAATCAAAGTTTGACGAACGATACGAATTTGTTCTAAATATTGTTTACCAGAATTATCATGATTCGTATCAATTATGATAAATGGATTTTTAAGATGCATTTTTTCGTAGATTTTGATTGCGTCTAGTAAATTATCTGTATAGTAATTCGGTATATTTTTTCCGTATTCATTTAACCCTCCACGTAAAATTGCATGAGCAAGAGGATTACCTTCAGTTTCTACTTCAGCATGATTAAATAGAAAATTTTGTGCATTTTGAGCAGCATAGATACCATTAAACATTACGTTCAAATTACCTGAAGTTGGATTTTTCATGCCTGTTGGTACATCAATACCACTTGCAACAAATCGATGTTGTTGATCTTCTACACTTCGTGCCCCAACTGCGATGTAGCTTACCAGATCGTCAATCAAAGGAAGATTTTCTGGATATAGCATTTCATCTGCTGTTGTCAAACCAGTCTCAGTAATCACTTTATAATGTAATTCACGAACAGCCTTGATACCGTTAATCAAGCTAGGATTACCTTTTGAATCTGGCTGATGAATTAAGCCTTTATATCCATCACCATTGGTACGAGGTTTAGCCGTATATACCCTCATTACAATAAAAATCTTATCCTTAACTTCTTCTCGTAATTTTGCTAAGCGACGAGCATATTCAAGAACAGCTTCTTCATTATCAGATGAACAAGGACCAATTACCAAAAGCAAGCGATCATCTTCACCTTTAATAATTGCTTCAAGTTCATTATCACGTTCCTTTTTAAGTTTTAACGCTTCTCCTGATAATTTGCCAAGCTCTTTAATTTCTTCTATATTGATTTTAGGGCTTATTTCTTTAAATGCCATAATATTCAAACTCCTTTTTTATTTATACGCCTCAAAAAGAGGCTATTTTATATTTAACTAGATATTAAGCTAAGCAACGTGTCTACGACCATGACAATTCTTAAACTTCTTACCAGATCTGCATGGACATGGGTACGTCTATTTTAAATTGTGCAGGGTAATTTGTATACCGTAATTTTAAACCATCTGGACCATGCTTATTATAAAGGGCTACCCTTTTACTATGGATTTATGATCAGTACCTATTTGTCTTTCTATATCCCTATAGGGTTCTTTCCCTTTAAGATAGCCAAAAACTGCCTTCATTTTATCTTCAAATGAAAACTTCCCCATAAAAAAGCTACACCTTGGGAAAATCGGCTTTTCTTTAACTATGTGAAGAGATGTACTTAAACTAAACTGCCCCGTTAGTTTAAGTGAAAACCTTCACAATCTATACTCTATATTTCAACATAAATATTCAATTTTATTGATACCGTTCCTCAACAAACGGGCCCGTTTGTTGACATAAAATCCTTTTGCTTTCGATAAGCAAAGATTTTTTGACGAGTTCCTTCTATTATATATTGATACTTTTCGATTCTCTTTCGTACTCCTTAACTAGCTTATAAAAAGTTGTCTTTCTAACACCAATTTCTTTCATCGCTTTCACAGCTGTCATCTCTCCTGATTTCCATCGATGATAAGCTTGTTTAAACTCTTCCGTGATAATCGATTTCGGTCTGCCAAAAGCTACACCGTTTTTTAAAGCCACATCTATACCTTCACGCTGCCTTTTTCGAATTCGGTTGCGTTCGTCTTCTGCCATCCAAGAAAGAATTTGTAAAACCAGATCGGCAATAAAAGTGCCTAGACTATCTTTAAATTGTGTGGTATCCAATAAGGGCATGTCTAATACCACAATGTCAGCCTGGATGTTTTTCGTAATGTCATTCCACTCCTGCAATATCTCTTCTTTGTTTCGTCCAAAGCGATCGAGGGAATGAATAAAGAGAACGTCCCCTTTTCGTAAAATACGCTTGAGTAATTGATATTGAACTCGTTTGAAATCTTTGCCACTTTGTTTGTCCATAAAGATATCTCGTTCGTCTATCCCTTTTTCCTTCATGGCTTCAAGTTGTCGTATTTCATTTTGATCTTTGCTACTGACTCGTATATATCCAAATTTTCTAACTTCCACTTTAAACTCTCCTAATTTTAATTCTTTTTTCTCTTATTCTACTATAATCCGTTCGTAAAAGTTCGTTAAAAACAGAGAACGTCCATAAATTATTTTTTAAGTTTTACGAACGTGAAAAATAGCCATTTTTGAACAAAAAATACCCGTTCGCAAAAGTGTACTTTTACGAACGTCATTGGTGGTAGTCACATACTATTCTGGTTTTGATATTTATGGAACAAAATAGTAAGTTAGTTTTTTCGAGAGAGAACCACCGATAACACTGATAATGTAAATAAGAATCCTCTTCCTTATGTACCATAACTTAATGCGAGGGGATCAAGTAAACATAGATTTATAAACAGAGTTAATGGACATAATTTACAAAAGAAATATAGAAAACTAGATTCAATAATGTAGTGTACAGAAAATGACGAGTTTTGGAACAAATAATAAAATATGTGCTTTTTAATTTTGTTCAGCAATCGGGCCATTTTGTGGAAGATGGAACCTAAGCTAGGGGACTATATTTGATGGAATGTGAGAATTACACATACACTTAAACTTAAAATCCGGTTTAAGAAGTATTGGTTATTCTATATTCATTTTTTTGCTAAACTTTGAAAGTAATCAGTCATTTTAAAAGGGAGAGAAAAATAATGTCTCAATCACTAATCTTTGATATGGATGGAACACTATTTCAGACAGATAAAATATTAGAATTATCACTTGATAATACTTTTAACCATTTACGGTCACTAAACTTATGGGATACAGATACCCCTATTGATAAATACCGTAAAATAATGGGCGTACCATTGCCAAAAGTTTGGGAAGCTTTGCTGCCTAATCATTCCAATGAAGTAAGAGAACAATCTGATGCTTATTTTCTAGAAAGATTAGTTGAAAACATAAAAAGTGGGAAAGGTGCTTTATATCCTAATGTAAAGGAGGTTTTCGGTTATTTAAAAGAGAATAATTGTTCAATTTACATAGCAAGTAATGGTTTAACGGAATACTTAAAAGCAATTGTGAGTTATTATAATTTGGATAATTGGGTTACTGAAACATTTAGTATCCAACAAATTGAATCGTTAAATAAATCAGACTTAGTTAGGAGTATTATCAAAAAATATGATATTCCCAATGGAGCAGTAGTTGGAGACCGTTTATCTGATATTAATGCAGCAAAAGATAATGGTTTAGTTTCAATAGGATGTAATTTTGATTTTGCACAAGAAGATGAACTTTCTCAGGCTGATATTGTAATAAATGACTTAATTGAATTTGACTAGACCTCCGTTTTCCTCGACTTCCGACATGTAAATGCTGAATTCTTTTTCAAGTACTAATTTTTCCATCGGTACTCCCCCTATTTGTTTTTAAGATTTTTTGATTTTTAAAGTTATTTCATTGTCCTTTTGCCTGAAGCAACGCCTAATTTCCCCTAAAGGGGATTAATTTTCCCGTTTTGACACGTAGCTCGAACCGTTCCCATAGCGAATGGGTCAAGGGTTTCAGCACCAAAAGTTTTTCTGTGCAGCGCACGCTTAGAAACAGTTTTTTGCCCCTTGATCGATTCGCTCCGTTTCTTAGTTTGAAACCGGGTGGGTTCGGGGGTCCCGGCCGGTTGGAAGCTTATGAAACGTTGGGACACGGTACGATGCGCAGGGCAAAACGGAAAATGAGCAAAATAAAAAGCCAGGCGTTAGCCTGGCATCCATTAGTTCTAATAATTTAGCAATATTTCACAAATTTATTAGGAATTTTAATTCATTTTATAAAAACTTTTTTTTACTAAAGGGTTATTCATTAATGTTGGATAATTAATCGTAAGATAGGAATGAATATTTCTTAAACTTCGATCTATAGCTTCATAAAATTCTTTGTTTGGTATTTTAAATTTACTGGATTTAGGTTTAATTTTTGAAACTTTTTCACCATCATACCATAAACTTTTGAATTTAGAATGTAGAAATACACTCATGTATTGATCTTCTTTTATAAAAACAAACTCAAAAGGTATAAAATCTTCTGTTAGCCTAAATACATCGTAGTTTTCCCTTTTTACATAAAATTGACTAAGTTCAAATATAAAACTAATGATTGGAATTCGTAGATCAGGTATCGATTCTAAATTAAAAAATTCCATAAAATAGTATTGATTAATATTGATTAAGAAATTTTCATGATTATTTACAATTTCCAAATAACCCTTTATTAACTCAAAAACATCTTCATTTGTTTCATCAATATTCCTTAATTCTACTTCATTTTCTATTAATTTTAGGTTAAATTGAAAATTCATTTTTTCTCCTTTTTAAAAAGAAATTGAATAAACTGGATAGGCCGAATGTATTAACATTGTTCCGACATTAACAGGAACTTTCATTAATATTGCAGTGTGTCCGTGAATCACAGGAGCCATCTTATAAAACATTTTAGATCCGAAATATTTAAAATCTTGATGTAGGAGTAAAGCTGGGTTATTTGCTATTTTTATCGCCGTACTGTAAATGAAGTTTTGACTCCAACTACTATCGAAGTGGTTTTTCCCATTGCCTTTCGCCCAAGGTAAAATATGTTCATCTCTAATATGACGCCTATAATAATCATTAAGAACGTACTTTCGGCTAATTCTATCTTTGACTGTTACGTATGCTTTCGATAACAAATATTTCATTTGTGTTTGTAACATGGTAATTGCTGCTAAAAGTCCACCTAGTGCAGCAACCCCTGCAACAACATCATCTACAATTGCATATGTGCCGTTAGGGTCTATTAACATTACTGGATTATTTTCTGTGTAATCATATTGATTTAAACTTAACGGATCGTCATCAAAACCCTGGAACGTATCCATTGTAATAAATCGCCCTACATTAGAATCATAATATCGAGTCATCAAATAATATAATCCAGTTTCATTGTCATAACGATAACCAGCATAACGATAAGGGTTAGAATCTTTCATTGTTCCTGTTGAAGAAATTATGTTCCCCCACGCATCATACTGATACTGCGCAACGATATTTCCACTCGCATCCGTAAGTGATGTTACGTCCCCATGGCCATTCACATGATAATAGTATGTTGTTCCACTCTTGGTCATCGTTACTGGATTTCCTTTATCGTCCCAAGTATAATCAGCAACAATATTATTATTTGAATCTGTTTCATATATCACTTTATCTCCACTGTAATGGAAATAAGTTGTTCCAGTTGAAGTGGTCATACTAGTTCGCTTACCATCTTGATTATAAGTGAAAGTTGCTAAGCTTGTACCATCCGATTTCTTCACTTCAATTAAATGATTTTCAACATCGTAGATGAAAGTGTTGGAACCATTATTGGTCAAGTTTCCATTCGCATCGTACGTATACGCCTGACCATTGACAGCTGTCAGCTGGTTGGCAGCGTCATACGTATAATTGGTTGTTGTGTTTGTTGAACCTTGAGTGACCGTTTTCTTTGTACGATTTCCTACTGCATCGTATTGATATGCAATAGTTGTACCGCCCAATAAGGTTTCTTGCGTTAACTGGTTTAACGCATCATATTGGTACGAAATGGTACCTGAACTTGTTACTACGCTGGTTCTGTTGCCGTTCGCATCATACGTATAACTGTATGAATCTAACAGCGAACCTGCATTGTTATAGTTCTTTACAGATTTTAAGCGATTAGCATCGTCATATTCATATGACGTATAAGTGCCATTTGAACGATTCACAGAGATGACATTTCCCTGTTCATCATAAACGAACTTCGCTTGATTAGCCCCATTTCGAGAAAGGGCAGTTACTTGATTCTGTGGATCGAACGTATATCCTGTGGATACGGATGTTGCTCCTGCTGTAACCGTTAACGAAGTAGGATTCCCATTATTATCGTTCACATAATCAATTTTGTTTGACGCCCCTTCAGCCATTTGAGTTACACGATTATTTTTGTCATATGTGTATGTCGTAGACTTGCCAGCTGAATCGGTTGCTGAAGTTAAGTTACCATTTGCGTCATACGCTAAATCCCATTTCTTCACTCCATTGTAAGAAATACTATCCATTCGATTCAAACCATTGTATGTGTAAGAAACGGAATCTCCTTTAGGGAAGGTTACCTTTGTCCTGTTTCCGTTCTTGTCATACCCAAATTGAATGACCTGATTTAACGGGTTTGTCATACTTGAAATCAAATTCCACTCGTTATAACCATAATTGGTTACATGATTGTTTGCATCCGTTATCAAAGTTTGATTTCCCACTCCGTCGTAACCATAGGAAGTATCTCCTAAGTTAGCGTCAGTTACTTTTGTTAATCGATTTAATGCATCGTATGCAAATGTTGTTTTCTTTCCTTTTCCATCCGTCATACTTGTCTGATTTCCGACACCGTCATAGGTATAGGAAATACTGCTTGCTGAATTATCAACGTTCGTGAGATAGTTTCCGCCAGCGTCATGAGTGTTAAAAGTAAAAGAATCTCCTAGTTCTAAACGCATAGCATCAAACCAAGCCGTTCCCAATTGATCGTAGTAATAATAATAAACATCAATGGAATTAAAGGCCTTCGTTGGCTTTACTTGTGCTGCTACATGTTGCCAGTCTGTAGTTGTTTTACTGAAATCATTTGCAAAATTCCCTACAGTTGAATCGGTATAATTGATTTGAACTTGAAGAGCATAATTTCCACCGTTGGAGTCAGCCCCTACTTGTTTAGACCAACCTGATAGTGTCAATGGAGTAGTTGCATCTCCGGATAAAATAATGTGTTGCTTAATATATTTGTTTTTACCCTTTTCTCCTGTCATTTTAAACGCGTACGTCCCAGTGTAGACGTTGTCATCGCCCGAATTCACGTTTTTATCGATTCCATCATTCGTGGAAGACAAGTTCCCACTGGTTGTCCAGTTATCCGGAATACTATTTAAACCTGAATTACGTTCAAAGCTTGAATTATCTATAAGGTTATAAGCACTCAACACGGTACCTTTTTCTAACTGAACCCCATCAAAATATGCAGTCCCTGATCCAGCGTTAAGTCCAACTGACACTCGAATAGATGCAGTATTCGCTGGTACACTGTCAATAACCGCTTGAATACGAGTCCAATCTTGCGTTCCTTTTAATGTATAAGCTTGTTTTTCACTAATCCATGCTCCTGTAGAATCCAAAAATTCTACTTTGACAACAGAGGTACCTGTTGTTCCGGACGTCTTTACATACCCGCTAACAATATATTTATCGCCTGTTACGTAAGGTATCTTATCCGATTGGACGATTGCCCATCCAGTTGGATTGGAAATGCTAATACTTTTATTTCCAAACTTGGATGTTGTTGACCATGCAAACGTAGCTGTTTTACCAGTTTCGGTTGCTTTTGTCCAGTTATCCGGCCAGTTATCCGTATTACTATCAAGTTCAAAACTTGAGTTAGCCAGCTTATTATCTGCTACAGACATAGGTTTCGTATCATATTCCTGATTCCCATTTGCATCGTATCGACTGGCTGACGTTTGAACATTTGCGTCAGTCGATTCCGTTTGATTGTTATTTGAATCATAATCGGATGAAGTGATATTACTATTAAAATCTTGTTCTTTTGTTAGATTATTTTGGCTATCATACGTGTTATTGCTAGTTTGACCACCTGGAAGCTGTACCGATGTAATGTTTCCATTCCCATCGTACGTATAAATATATTTACTCGTGCCACCCGTTTTATTGGTGTTTGGATCTTGGACCTGAGTAAGGTTGTTATTATTGTCGTACGTATACGTAGTAATGGCTTTGTTTGCAGAATCCAATGGATTTTCAGTTACTTGAACCACATTGCCATTTGCCGTATAGGTGTAATCAATTCGCTTTCCTTCTCCGTCCGTTACAGACGTCACTAGATTCGTCGTATCATAAGAGTAAGTTGTTGTGCTCGTTTGTAAGGTTCCATTGATGGTAATTGGTTTACTAATAGTCTTAACCCTATTGGAAGTATCGTAACTAATAGTCGTTGTGATGTTTCGTGCATCCTTAATTCCTGTCAGTCCATGGTTAGAATCATAGGACAACGTCGTAATTTTTCCAGCTGCATCTGTAACAGTTGTTAAATTACCGGATCCATCATATCCATAATTAATAGTGTGATTTGCTGGATCTGTTATGCTTGAAACATACCCATTGGTCCCATACGTTAAAGTTGTACTTCTTGATGAAGCGTCCTTTAAAGTTGTTAATTTTCCACTTCCATCATAAGTAAATGTCGTCTTATTTCCATTACTATCGACAATAGAAGACAACTTTCCACTTGTATTATAGTTCTCTTTTGTTCCGTCTGTTTGGGTGATGGTGTAGGTTCCATCCCCATTTTTCTCAAGTGTTAAATAGTCACCACCAGCAGTTACATATCCTCCACCAATCTTTTGTCCAAAGATGTGCCGCGTATTATCTTCATCGATCAGCGTAATAGGACCAGTTCCACCATCTACGAGTCTCTTTTCAACATTACTAGTCCATCCATATCCAAACAATCCCGCAACATCAGATTTACGATTGTTATATGTACGAGTCATACTTACTGGTACGCCACGTCCTGGAATAGATAAATCATTTTTCTGATAAACTAAATTTCCATTTGCAGGATTTACTCCATCTTTGGTAAGACTCCAATAATCTTCTGTACCTATTGGGTCAACTGTATAGTTAATCGTCAATTGCGGAGTATTATTTACATTATTTACTGTAGTAAATGTACGGTACGGTGAAGTCGTTTCATTTTGTTGTTTTAGCATGAATCCATAGTTTGGAGTTACTCCATTATACCAATCTTTTACCAATTGTGTAATCGTCCACTGCCAATAAGCATTCGATGAGTTACTTGTAACCGTAGTTTCTGGAGTCGATTGGGTGGTTGGCAGTGTATTCCATGTTACAGAATTAGTCCAACTGCTCGTGATTCGATTTAAATCGACTGACACATTGGTGGCATCTACTTGAGTCTGATAGGCTTTAAACGTAGCACTAGATATTTTGCTATCACTTGGTAAACTAGGTAAGTAAAATTGAACAAGACCACGAGTAGAGCCAAAATAACTGTTATATCCTGTATCCATGTACGTATTACTAGAATAGATGGAGGTCGGGAATGAGCTAGCGACAAAGTTATCCCGTTGAACATCCCAGGTATCAATGGATGGATCAATTGTAACTGGATATTTCGTTTTAGGATCTTTCAAGAAATCTTCGTCCGCTACGACATCAACATAGGTTTTTCCTTTTTCTTCACGAAGTTTGAGGTTAACCTTGTCTGAATACTTACCATTAGCATCTGTCATAAATAGGTTTTTAAAGTACCAAACTTTCTTACTTTTTGAATCTGTAAAGCTGATTGAACCGTCTTTCCCTACAACGGGTTTAACCCCATTGACCTTTAATTCAAAACTAAAGGTATTTTGATGATATTGTTGCAAAATAAGATCTTCTTTTAAGGTATCTCCTTCAATACGATAACGCGCATCGGTATCTGTAAAGATTCCCGGATAGGTGATTTCGTTTCCTTTGATAATACCTTTGACGCTTTTCGCTTGAACAGGAACAAGGGAAACACTTTTTCCGTCTTTTTCAACGGACGCTAAATCTCCTGTTCCAGACTGATCTGCTAACAACGTTTTTACATCACTAGCCGTATTCTCCTGTTTCCCTTCTTTTTTATTAGATTTAAGGGTATTATCAATCTTCTTCCATTTTTTATCGGTTGGATCTTGATAAAATTGAGGATCTAAAAAGACTTCTTCTGTAAAACTTCCATCTGGATTCAGATAACGAGTCGAATACTTGGTTCGCTTACTTGTTAATTCCAGTTTGTTTTTAGGAAGTTTATTCGGGATTTCCCCAACATCTGCTTTTTCAGTTTGCTTATTAGGGGTCCTACCGGTCACACCTGGGGCTGCTTTAGCAAAATTAGGCCCTACTAAACTAAAAGCAATACAAAAGGATAAAACAATTGACACATAACGATAAAAATACTTAAATAAATGCATATTGAATCTTTCTTCCTTTCTAAATAATTGAACAATCCGGATAGTCAACATGATTTTACCTAAATTAATAGATATTGGAAATCGTGAAAATATTGGTAAAAAAGGGCATTATTATTATATTTAAATTAAAATTAGGTTAAATTTATTAAATTTAGTTATATCTCCGTATTATTTTACATTTAACGGATAAAAAATAGTGATTAACACCTATTTGATTTTAAATTCTTAATAATTAGTATTCTTACAAATATTTGAAATTGAATTACCTTAATTTTGCACACTACTAAAAAAAAGGGCGCTGAAACTTCCAATCGATTGAAAACTCCTTGGACAAAAATGAGGAAAGTGGCTAGACACTATACGACTTAAATTTAATAAAAGAGATGTCCCCCTAAAGTATAAAGATATCAAACGTTGAAAAATGAATGTATAAAATATTGAGGCTAGTAAAAAATCAGTAATATGAGGATAATCGTATATAGTTTCTAAAATATCTAGCGAAAGTTCAATATCTGTAGAGCCTTTTAAATACTCATGGGCAGTCTTTGTTACCACATGTCTCGGTTCTATCCCAAGTAGCATAAGTCTCGTTTGTAATCCAGCTTCTCCCCGATCAAAATCACCATATGCAACTACACGACCTCCATCTTACTGAGCCACTTCACGAACTATTTCTACAAATTTCTCATAAGCAAAGACGGAGCCAAAATCTTGTTTTGCAGTTTTTTCTATATTTTCAAAGTCGAAAATATGGCTACAAACATAGTAAATCATCCTCAGTATATATTGTTATAAATTTTCTTGTTCCATTTCCTTTAGGCCCTAGTGACAGGGTTGCTGTCATTTGCTGGTGGTACCCCGTACTGAATATAGGGAGCAGATAAGGTAGATAAAGAGTAGGATAGGAATTTTATGTAATAATTTGATGGACTTCAGCAGCAACCCTGTGGTTAGGACTAATAAAAACGGTAAGGTTTAATCCTAACCGTTTAAGGTACACGTAAAGTTTTCCTTTAGAACGAATAAACCTTAAAAAGCCTACCCTTTGATCCGGTCTTCCAAACATTTCTTTAAGTAATCCTCCAGGATGTTGTTGATGATGTTTGTTTTAATTCCCTTTTTCTTTCCGAAAAATTTAGCCTGATAATCGATTTCCTCTTCAAGCCTTGCTAACAGGTCCCGGCGAACAAAGAATGTCGCCCGCACATATTTTTCTTCCCAATAAGGCTCGTTTTTGTTATGTTGCTCCATTGCGTCTTGCTGGTATTGATTTCTAGCAGTATCATCAATCATGTGTGGTCCTCCTATCGTAAACGTATACGTTTACGACTTTTAGCATACATGAGGAAATCCTGCTGTTCAAGAGAAAGGCTGCGGATATATGGAAAAAGTCGAAAAAAAGATGTCTGCCTATTATTGTGCGAAACAGTATCCGATTGAGGAAATGAAACAGCTCCCAGATGAATATCCAAACTGGTATTACCCGGAATGTTACCCTGAAGTGTTAGAAGCGCATTGTAAGCTTCCCTGGAACTGGAAACGGTATTAGCCCTTTTCTTTCTTTCTATCAATCCCCTAATATTTGTAAGGTATATCCATGCTATCATGGGATAGAGGTGAGAAAAATGTATCTGAGCCCTATGCTTCTGTATAAGTCTGATGATGGAGCATTCAATGATCCAAATTTCATTTCCGAGTTAAAATGCGATGGATTTAGACTTATATATTCATATATGGAACAAAAGAAATTGTTTACACGTCATAAAACGGATATCTCACAGCGTTTTCCTGAATTATTGGCGCTTGATATCCCGAAAGGTACCGTGCTTGACGGGGAAGTGGTCATGATGGATTCGAATGGCAAAATTGATTTCGAAGCAGTCATTGCAAGATTCGCTGTAACGAACACAGACCGAATCAAAATCCTTTCCGAGATGGAGCCGGTCAGTTTCGTCGCCTTTGATGTTTTGGTGTATGAAGGTGAGAAGGTCACGAACCTTCCGCTTTATAGGCGCAAGGAATTGCTCAATGAACTGATCCCGGATGATACTCCGGTTTTATCAAAAGTCTTAAGTATCGATGGGAACGGAGAAGCTTTGTTCAATCTTATTAAACAGCAAGACCTTGAAGGAATTGTCCTGAAGAAAAAGGACAGTATCTACGAGATCGGGAAACGCAGCCATTCGTGGCTTAAGATAATTGATTATAAGCACGCTTCAGTCATCGTGAATGGATACAGGAAAGAGGAATTCGGTTGGCTGCTGTCCTTTGAAGACGGCAAATATGCCGGCATCATGGAGCTTGGCGTGCCAAAAGAAGCGCGAAAACACATTTATCAGCAGAAAAAAATCGATGAAAATGAGAAGTATGTCTTCATTGAGCCGATTTCCGTATCGGTCAAATACCGGAACATCACAAAAGCCGGACTTTTAAGACTACCTTCATTCGTTTGCTTTAATAATTAACTCGCCTGAAGGGAATCCTGGGCGAGTTATATTTTTTCCTCTTTATATCGATAACCAAGTCAAAAAATAGTAGAGAAAAACAATAAAGCTGGCTTTCGCCAGCTGTTCTCCCAATATCCACTTTAATCATTTTCAAAAAAGAAAAATCCTAGTAAACTTAAAATTAAAAGTACTCCTAACGTACTTAGAACTAAAAAACCGATACCACCTACCAAAAATAACGCTTTTGGAAAAATAAAAGCCACAATTAATCCAATAAGTAAGATCCATATAATGGACTTGAATGTTACTTTGAGAAGTTTCCAGATAATATAACCAAAAATAATTCCGATAAGGATATGGGTTATCAGCATAAGACATACCCCCTTAAAAATATTTTGTAAACAATATCATATCAGGTTAAAAAAAAAATTCCTACTAGAATTATCTGGGTACTACCCTACAAACTCTTCATCTGCTTCCGTCTCTGTAACAACCTTTTCCTCCTTGGACTCATTGGTCTTTTCCATACTCTCTTTTACCTTAGAAAGAAGCTCTTTTGTAGAAATAGATACAGATTCTAATTTAAATTGTTGCTTAATTTGGTCTTCTGAAGGATTAACCACAGCATTCGCTGTGGTAACTGATTGAGCAGCAGCCACTTGAGCCAGGGCTGGAATCTTTTCTCGTGCAGCCGCAACCAATTGTTGTTGTTTTCTTTGCTCCTGTTCACGTTCTGCAAGCTCTTTTTCCTGTAACTCCTGCTGCCTTTTTACTTCGATATCCTGTTTTATTTCCCCTTGGGATTTTTTACCTAGTCCCTCAAGTTCTTTAATCCTTTCTTCTAAGGATGTTTTTGTTTCAAAGTCTTGCTGTAATGTAAACATTTCACGCTTTCTAAAGTAACGTTTACCCTTAATAATTTCTCCATCTTTATCCTTGTATAACTCAAACTGAAAAGCCTTTTTACCCTTAAAAGGAGAGGTATTATCCGTTATAACAAGTACAGTATCTTCTTCTAAAGTCTGAATTTCGTTTGAATCAAAAAGATTCCTCCTTGCATACTGCGTTGATTGACTACTTGTATTACCATGATTACCACTACTTGTTGACTTATTATCAACCTGAATCGTTGTTGGTCCCAGAGTCTTAGAAAAATATTCTGCTGTTTCATATTCCGACGCTTTTAAAATCACTTTTACAGAACAGTTCGCAATAATTATTTTTGCATCTGTTTTACCATATTCCTTCTCTAACTGAGAGGGATCTTGTATGATAGGTAATGCTGAGATACCATATCCTCGGCAGGTACTTAAAAACTTCCCGAAATTCGGTATTTTTCCTAGGTTTGTAAACTCATCCAGAATCATTTTAAGTGGAACATACAACTTTGAATCATTCTCGGCACCTACTTTATACAGCTCGCTCATAAGTTGACGGATAAATAAATTAATTAAACTTTTCCAAGTATCGTCGAGCGGTTCTAAGATCATATACACGATCATTTTTTTTCGTCCTAAATCCCCTAGCTGGAAATCACTTACTCGAGTGAATCTTGTTACTGTCTGACTTGTGAAGTCTGCTAATGTTGTCAGTAATGAGATAATAATGCCTGAACGTACTCTGTCTTCTGATTTTTTATATCCAAGTTCGTAAGAAATACGAGCTGGATGTTTATAAGGAAGAGATAAAAACAGACGATCCAATTCAGCTTCATCATCACCTTCTTTTATTTTCGTATCAAATTCCCTTAGGACATCAATTATCCCTTCTACATTACGTTTCAAAGGATGTAATTCGTTATCGACAAACAAGATGAGTGAGCGAAGCAACGAAACTTGCGAGTTGTACCAGATATCCTTCTTCTCAGGATTATTTTTAGATGAAACGAAAGCTTCTGCTGCAATGGATGCTTCGACTTCCTCTCGAACACAATCTAGACTATTCCATCGATTTGAAATTCGCATATTTGTAAAGTTAATAACCTTCACTTCATAGCCTTGTTTTTCTTTAATAGCTGCTGTGTTCTCAAACAATTCACCTTTGACATCTGTCACAAAAATACTAGCTTGCGTTTCATGGATAATATTTGGATATGCTACAGCTTGTGTTTTGTAAGAACCTGAGCCACCAACGAACAATACGTTTGTGTTCCCAAGTTTACTATTGCGATGTTGAATAACAGGCGAACCTTCAAAACGACAAATGATATTCCCCATTCGATCCGTGAATTCTTCAAACAATTGTGCTGAGTATTCCCTGATATAATCTTGAGAGTAAGGGATGTATTGAGATAATGTATCAAGGTCGACATCTCGTAATGCTATACGACCTCGTTTTCCAGCTTTCTCATAATACAAATAATGTTTTGGAATTTTAGCCACTTCTTGTTTTATAAACTCTTCTCGTTCTGCCTCTAATAACTCCATTGCTTCTTCATAAACACGATCTACTTGAAACCCTTCTGATGCTCGTAATTCTGCGGTATGTTCTGCAATTTTTTTCACTAATTCAGGCTTCGGTTCATACCCATCTTCTTCCATCCGAATTCTTTTTTTCTCTGTATCTACTTGTTTTTGTAGCTCGAAGGAACGGTTTAAATCTTTCATAAAGATGTCTTTTTTCATCTTCTGAGAAAAATAACGAGGATTAAAAATTTCTCTTACTGAAGCCCATTTCCCCTTGCCGTATCCTCCGTGTTGGTGAGCTTCTTTATATGTACCTTCGGTACCATCTTTTAAACGCAGATAAAACAGATAACACAAAAGTAAAAGAAGCGGTTGCCCTACTTTAAAGGGCATTTGCGCCCAAGCCGTTTTCAGCAAGAGCGCAGGATGTTGAACAAGGGAAATTAGTGATTCTATCGAATTTAAGGGGGCTTTAATCGCAATCGGTACAACCGCCATTACAACAGCAAGACATACATCGATTAAAATAAATAGGAATAGCACCATGAGTAACGAACCGATGTTTTTCATCTTTATTGCTCCCCTTTGTTTATTGTTTCAATCTCTTTCTGGATAGCTTTAATTTCTGTCTTTTTTTGTTTATCTTTTTTACCTTTGTCAGCCTTGATGACCTCAATTTGTTTGTTTTTGACTTGAATCATCAAGTCTTTATTACCGATTTCTTTTGCTAACACAAAAGATTCATTCAATTTATTTGTGTTCATATAAGCAACAGCAATTATAGATTTTTGGCGATCATCCGGTTTTATTTTTTCTCGTAAGGAGATGACCTGATCATATTTCTTATTGAGATACGCTTTTTCAAATTGAACCAGGGAAGAATTTGACTCCCATTTTTTCAATCCATCAGGGTTGTTTTTAAGTAAGTAGTGAACCACGTCTTCTTCAGAAGACAGTTTGGCTGCTTCAGCATACTGCCCAGTGCTCAAATAAGACTCTTTTAGCAGAGTTTTTTCCTCACCAGTTAACTTTTTTTCATTTTTCATAGCATTAATAAGCTGCTCATATTTCCCATTATAATGAAGTCGATACATCTCCAATAATTCATTTGATTGCTTCAACTTGCTTTGAGTATCCGCCAGTGATTGTTGAGATGCTTGAACGGCAGGATTTGAAAGAGATTGGCCAAGAGCGACAGAACCACCTGAAATACCGAATGCAAGTATTACGCTTCCTCCTATAAGAAGCAATTTCTTTTGAGGTTTTTTCCCTTTCTTTTTCTTATCTAGCTCTTCCATATAACTTTCTTGCAGCCGTTCTCTTTCTCGAATGATGGCAGTTTGTAAATCATCAAAGTTTCGAGCATCAATAATATGTTTAAGGAAATCCGTAGTCTCTTCATACACACTGTAAAGACCTTTTTGTTTAAGTGCATGGAATGGATATTTTGTAAAGAGATAGACAATCAAGCATTGTACATAATAGTGATCATTCTGCTCTATTGGATTGGTTAATCCTCTTAATCCTCTATATAGCGCCTTCACTTCTTGTAATTGCTTAATGTAGAGGTTTTCAGGATGAAGAAATGTAACATAGTTACTGTCCGCAAGAGATTCGAAGGTTAAAAGATTTTCAGCAATAGCAAGCTTTTGTAGTGGCGCTTGCTTTCTTTCTCTTGATAAAGGAAGAAATCCCTTTTCGATCTCATAATGAAAAGTCGTATATTGCTTATCAAAATGAATTTCCATACAATTAAAGAATAGGTGCGATGGTTGTTTTAATGGCTTTAATTCACCAACCGTATCTACTTTTGTGAGATTGGAAGGAATGCGGTAGCAGGCATCCTTCCCTTCTATTTGTAATGTCCCCTCTAAAAACATCTGCGGCTTACTCATCGTTATTTACCCCCTTTGAGAATGAATTTGGCAATAGCAACCTTTCCCGCTGATCCAGCTGCACCAATCGCGGCACGTCCCGTTCCTGTACTGTATAAAAATTGTCTTAAAAAAGCTGGACCACTGATAAGAACAAGACATAATCCAAAGCCCAGGGCAATCATTTTAAGCTGCAAAGTAGCAAAACAATTAGCAATCATATATAACAAAATAACTTGAATGACAAATGTAAACAGTGTAGCTATCATTTCTCTCCACCAAACCGAAAATACATTTAGTTCATCACTGATTAAACTAATTACCGCCAGAGGAAATGTAGCAACAAGGAAAGCAAATTCTCCATCAGCTTTTAATCGCTGAAACACAACTACAAAGAATAAGAAAACGAAAGCAATAGAACAAATAGCAATTGCACTTAAAGCAACTTGCGGGTTAAGTCCCATCATTTCTGCAAGCTTTGAATCTGGTGATCCTGTTTCAAGCCACTTCCCTAACGCACTATTTTCAAAATTAATTCCTTTATTCGTAAAATACTTTGTCATTGCCCCACATAATTCAACAAGTTGATCAATTACCCATGGAAGTATAGCAATAAGCACCATACTCTTTATAAGAGCAGCCAGCTTATCTTTTATGTAACTTGAGTTATCACCTATTGTGTTCACCCGAAGCATACTATTAAGAATGTGATACATCATCACCGCGATGGCTAGTAAAATACCAAACCATTTAAAGAAAGTGGTCACATTATCTACAATACTGTTTTGATATACTTCTGGGTCAAGGATGAACCAGTTCATCCATTTTAGTACCGCTCCTCCAAATCCTTTTGCAATATCTGTTATATAAGCGGTCGCTTGATCTTTTACACTGTTTCCAATCGCTTCTGTAGTCGTCTGGATGGGGTGGGCAACAAATTCACCAGTTTTTTGAGCCGCATCTTTTATACCATTAGCAACATCCGTAGCTTTATCAACTATTTGATTTGCAATATTACTAAAGTCTGGCATATTTCCTTCCCCCTTTATGAATTAACAACTTTAAACTTAGCATTAGGAGTATAATTGATTTTCCAGATTCCACCTTCATTTGAAATTACTACACCTAGCATCCCAGTATTTTGATTAGTTGTAAGCTTCACAGCAACAGAGTAAACTTTGTATTCCGAATTATAATCAACCATCTCAATTGAAAGATTTATTAACTTTAAATCAAGTAATTTATTGTTCCCATCACCTATAGAACTGTAAAGATTGATACGTTGATAAAATTGGGCAATTTGTTGCGGGGTATATTGTTTTAATGAATCCTGAGAAAACTGTTGTTTTATTTGGTCATATAAAGCTTTTTCACGATTTACTGCATCTTGACCACTCAAACTTTTTTCATCAAATAAATGAAAGAAATTCAATGTCACTTTTTTTATTTCTTCCACATCAACATTTTCTTGATCTGTTATATTTTTTTCCTTCATTCCAAACTGTTCTAATGTCTTAGAATTAGAGTCTATATCTTTCTGAGATGAAGTAGTAGAAGCTGCTGTTTGTGTTGATTTCGTAGAATGTGTGGCTTGCTTCGGTTTTTCTTCCGTTCTTCCGAATGTAACAGTGAGAATCAGAATTAACAGAAAGCCTCCTATTACACCAGCTACAATTTTTGTAGATTTTTTCATTGTGTTCCCTCCGTTTGGGTGATGACTTGGGTATCATCGACTAAATACGTTTGTTGCTTTTCATCATAAATAAGCTTGCATGCTAACATTACTCGGGAAGTGGAAGCATTTCCGTTTACATCAACGGTAATATCAAACATAATAATTCCCTTTCCTCCTGTTCCAGAGGTGTTTGGGCGAAAATACACATCGAAATTCGTTGCCTTTGAAGTAACAACCACATCATTTGGAAGCTTAGGAACTTCTCCATTAGCACTAGAAGGAATCATAGATTGTAATCCATTTTGTGTTGTATACGGCTTTGCTTGTTCATAACGGTTGTCTTTTTGAGAGCTATAATTAAACGCAGCTTCGACAAAGTGTATAAGCTTATCTTCTCCTTGCTTAACACTTCCCCCATCACTACCAGAGAGCTTTTGTTCCTTTTTCTGTTGTTTGAGCGTTTGTATAAGCTTCTCAGCTGCGTCTACCTTACTGTTTGCAGAAATCACCGTATAAGTGAGGGCGCAAACCATAATAAGGAGTGTAGCAATCAGTATATTTTTGAAAATCCGCATTCCTTCCCTCCTTATCCCTTTATCACCCTACCCGCACCGTAGTAATGTTTACCCCAGTATCCATCAAACACATTGTCAATTCTGAGTCCACTGTCATTAGAATTAATCATTTTGCCGTTTCCTAAATACAGCCCTACATGCGTCACTGTTGGCCCATTATATGTGCCCTGAAAGAAGACAAGATCACCTGCTTGTAGCTGTTCTGGATTTACATGAGCTGTAAAATTATATTGTTCTTGAGCCGTGCGGGGAAGATTGATACCAACTTGTCGAAATCCGTACAACATTAAGCCGCTGCAATCGAATCCTGTTTCAGGACTTACTCCCGTCCAATAATACGGTTTTCCTAAATAGTTAGCCATCGTGTTATAGACTGTATTGACATCAAATCCTTGTACGCCTGCTGCAATTGCGACATTAGAGGTATCTGGTGTCAAGTTCTTTAATACTTTTTCAGAGTACTGAAAATCGCCATAACAGGCTTTATATTGCGTCCTGATTGCAGATGAACAAATGCCTTGCGGCGGTGTATGCTCCTGTGAAAACTGAATGGCTAATTCCTTGCTATATTTACCACCTCTCGCCTTTATATAATCAATAAATCCGGGGCCATAGTTATACGACTGAAGGGTTAATGGCACATCATAATTAGCTTTCATCAGAACATTTTTAAATTCTTGAACCCCTGCCCAAATACTGTATATTGGATCTTGAATCCCATTGGGGATTTTAGGGTACTTGTTATTAAAAGCTCCCTCACTCGCCTGCATTGGATCGAGTCCTGTTCCCCCACTTTCCTGTTGCATCAATGCGAGAAGAAGTTCAGTATAGTCTCCTATTCCAAACTCTTCTGCAAATTTTTTTACTACAGGTTCCCAATTTCGGACCGCTGGTGATACATTTGCTTTTCCTCCTATTTCACCACTGATAGGAGGATTCAATTGAAGAGAAGAAATACCAGCCATGGTAAGAAATAAAACCCCTATAAAACCAATGACCGCCATCAGAATGGGCTTTCGAAACTTAACAACTAAGCTTCCCACCCGAACCGCAGTCAGCATTAAGAAACACCACGCTTGATAACAGAAATGTCATAATGCGGTACTTTATTTGCATCTTTCATAAACTTTTCTTCATATCTTGCTGCATCAAATAACCGCATCTCTTCTGGCGTTTGTACAATCTCAATCTGAACTCGTTTAGTACCCATGCAATAAATGCCTTTCGCCTTTACTTTTCGCTTGATAATTTTAATTTCTTTTTCTGAAAGTTGAATACCACTTTTTTCGATTAAGTCTTGTAAACCCTTTTCCTCTAATCCTAAAATCAATTTTGTATAGGAATTTTCAATAATGGCTGCCCCATAATTGCGTTTTCCATCGGAGGCTGATAAGTAATCCTCAATTTGCTGCGTCGCAACCGTTGCACCGCCTTTATACTTACGAATGCGTTTATAAATGTGAGACACAAACTTCATAAGCAAAGGATGATCCGGATCAGCCAGAACGTGGGCCTCATCGATGTAGAGCCGCTTCATAACCGATTTATCACGCGTAATTTCGTCCCATAAGAAGGTGATAACATTGTACATAGCCGTTTTTTTTAAATCAGATCCATCCTCTAATTTTTTAAGATCAAAACAAATAAAATCATTCGATAAATCCACATTTGTGTGGCCATTAAACATATTAGAATTGCTTCCTGTTACGTATGTTTCAAAGATCATACGGAAATGCCTTAACTCCTGATATTCTTCATCTGGAAGCTTCTCTATTTCGTATAACACATCTGAAAAAATGGGGAAATCTTTAGAACTTAAGGAGCTAAAATCTAACTCTGTCTCATCTTTTATCTCTAATTTCCGTTTATACGTATTGAATAGCACTTTTTCCAATAATGCTTCTTCGACTTGTGTTAAATCCTTTTTCATGGAGCGAAATAAAATCTTTAATCTTTGGACCTTTTGACTCAATAAGGAGGCTTGTAATTCTCCATCCTCTTCCAATTCTTCTGTATCTGTAATTTCATTATTTAAAATTTCCATCGGGTTAATGACTGTTCTTGATGAGTTGGAGAGGATGACCAGTGTTCCGCCTAACGCTCTCACAATTTTTCTGAATTCTCCCTCTGGATCGATAACATATGTCTTTACTCCAAGAGGCCAATGACGTAACACATCCGAAATCATCATAGTTGTTTTTGCAGATCCCGAAGTCCCGCAAATGAATTCACTATGATTCATTAAAGCATAATGATCTACTAGAACAATACTACCCGTAGTTTCATTAATCCCTTTAATAACGCTATATTGGCTCTGATGGAAAATTTCAGAATCATCGAACGGGATAAATGATGATAAAGCTTCTACATCAATATTTCGATTTGTAACTTCAGGTACTGCATTATCCCTAAGTGGCAAGACAGAATGAAAAGCATCTTTCGCTCGATAATGTACATGTGTTCCTTTTAAATGAACACGCTGCAACAAATTGGTGATACGTCCTTCCAGTCGTTCTAGTTCTTTTAGGTTTTGGGCTTGTAGATGAATATACATATGAACTTTAAACATAATATCGCAGTCACTTTCGACCAACTTATCTAATAAACGCTCATTGCTCATTCGTTCCTTTTCTGCAGCTCTTCTTTTATATTCGTCTTTTGTAGCCTCCCGGCTTTCCAATTCAGGAATAGCTCGTTTTAAGTGCTTAATCATTTTATCAGAAGGAGATTTTTCGAGATGAATCGAAATCGTTACATTTCCTTGAAAACGGCGTAAATTGGAAAGCCAATTTCCAAATACCCGCTTCGGATAGTCAAACACGCAGATAGTACTTGCATAGTTGCTTCCAAGCTGCATGTATTTGGTATGTTCTTCTACGACATCTGGCAAAATGATATCTTTAAACGTAATTTCATCTTCTTCTTGAAACACGATTGTTTCTTCTTCCTTCTTAGCCAGCAATGTAAACAACTTTCGCATCCGGTTTTTCCCCTCCTTTTCGAATCACTTGTGGCACATATGCCTCTTCAATAGGCTGATACATAGCTGCAGCATAGTTATAAAATACTTGAAACAGATACATAAGCTGCTGATTCGTTAAGCGGTAGCAATCAAGTGTAAAGTCTCTTCCGAACATATTTCTAATTCGCTCTTCCAATTCTTTTGCTCGCTGATTCAGTTCATCTAATGCATCTTTATAAGCCAGGTCATCATCCCCTATAATTTTTTGATCGATAATCACATAATGCTCTTTTTTGAAAATTTTGTTATGCGTCTGATGGTCATAGGCGAACAATGCATAACTTGCTTGAAGACGTCGTTTATGCTCGTTTTCCTCAACTTCATGTTTTTGGACCAACATTCGAGTGTAATCTTGCAAATTAACTGGCTGCGCGACATTTTCAAATTGAATGTTCCCGTCCAATCCCGCCAAAAATGCCTCAAAACTATCAAACACATAACTTTGTTCTCCTAAAGACATTAAATCTAGATTAATAGTACTTATCCAAAATACAGCAACGAGACGATTATCTTTTGTTACTGCCACATCATCTCGTATATCCTCCACAGGAAAGGCATCTTGCGCACTAAGGTCGGTCTGCTGCTCTTTGTTCTTCGCACGATTGATGAGGTAATTTTGAAGAGCCTTTAACATTAATTCACTCCTTTCTTACGATAGAAAAAACGTTTTTGCCGTTGATCAAATTGAAAGTACCAAATAAATATTTTCCAGGCTGGTAAATCACGTCGGAGAGGTCGAATCATGATGAGAAAAAGAACTGAGAAGAATAGTAAGAAGTCTAAAGACAATTGAATAATCCAATTTACACGTAGAAAAAATAAGAAGCCAACCAAAATAATGACGGGAACAAAGAAGCGTAAATCGGATAAATATATCCCCCACATTTGTGTTTTAGAGTCTATATTCATTGGGATATAAAACTCTTTTCCTTTTGTAGCTTCTTCACCAAATAGGGAACGAGATAGAATCCGTTTGAGAGCCGATAATACTTGTTCATCATACATAACAGCTTACCTCACTCAATATCATAAAAGTCCCTTAACCCAGTAAACTATTCCGCCAATGGACACTGCTAAGATTTCAAGAATAATAAGATATTGAAGCTTCCCTTTAAGCTCAGCTCGATCATGACCTTCATGTTTTGCCATATACGAGATGACTAGAAAAATAGCATTCGCTGCACAATAAGCAGTCGCAACTCCTACCCCTACTCCAATGAATGCATTAATAACTGTCTTAATCGTCGAAGTCGGATCAATAGCTTCACCTTTTGCAAAAGCTATGGATGGAAGACCAGCAAAAAATGCTGTAATCCAAGGCGTTTTTGATTTTAAAATTTTTTTCAATGTAAAATCCCCTTTCCGTTTTTTTGTTACACACATACATAATTCATCTTTTAGCGTTACTCGGTAAGTTCCTCTATGTTGATTTCTAAAGCTTTAGCAATCTTCTTGATATTTTCATGAGTAGGGTATCTTCGATTTCCACTTTCGATTTGCGAAATGGTCGGCTGTGGAACTCCTGATTTTTCAGCCAGCTCGAATTGTGTCCACCCTTTCTCTACCCTCTTTTCCCTTATTTTATAAATAATGATCACCTCCTTTAATCCATTATATTCCATATCGAATAATTAAGTCAATAAAATATATTCTAATAAGAATAAATATTAAGAATTCCTTCCTCCTTTTTCTGATATAATTTAGGTAAAAATAATCTACAACTGGTGAGTGAGAATTATGGATCAATTTAGTAAGGAACTTGGAGCCAAGATCAATAAATATCGAAAAGCGATAAATATGTCAACCACCGTACTATCTGAGCTCTCAGAAACTTCCCAAGGCACAATCAGTAAGATTGAAAATGGTCATTCAACGACAAATATTGAAACTCTTATAAAAATTTGTAATGCACTGGGAGTTTCACTTTATGAAATATTGCCAGACAATGTTTCGCCTAATCTTAAAGTAGATAATCCTGATAAAAGACAGTTGCTCAAGGTTTTAAACCAAATGTCTGAAAGCGAGATAAAGATGATTCGAATCCTTCTTACAAAAAATATCATGCCAGTACTAAAAAGCATTACCCCTGTTATAAAAGCAATAGATGAATTAGACGATAAAGAACGAGTACTTTTAACCGACCTCCTTGATTCAATAACGAATAATAAGTAATTACCTTTATGCTACAAGACTGAAAAAGTTTAGGGGAGGGTGAAAAAATTCACCCTCCCCAGTTTTAGAAACATATGGTATAATATTATATTTGCATTTCGATATTATGAAATCATTTTCTACTACCATTCAACAAAAAAAGCAAAATAAATTAAAGTGGCCTCCTTCAATTTATTTTGCTTTTTATTATTTTCAAATGACTTTTTATTGTTTCAATGGACTTATAAAGCTTTTGAGCGATCTGCTTTTTGTTTAGCCCCTGTTCTCTCAGATCATAAACCTCCCGTTCTAAAGGAGTTAATACTTTTACTTTTCTTTCCCTTTTAAGTTCATTAATAAGTACATTCGAAACATCTGAATGAATGCTAACCCTGTTGTAATAAGCCTCTCTGATCGACGCAACAATATCTTTACAAGATGATTTCGTGATGTAATTTATTGTTCCATAATCAAAGGCTTTTAGAATAATTTCTCTTTCCCGAATGCTTGTAAGGACGATAATTCGCTCTAAATTTCGTTCCGTCAATGCTTTCACTATTTCTAATCCGTCAAATTGATGTTTGGTCAAACAGAGGTCAACCAAAGCAACATCAACTTTAGAAGGGCAAAATTTTTCAAAAGCTTCAGATTTCGAAGCAGCTACAATAGTTACTTCTATATCTGGGACTTGTTTAAGTTCAAATGTGATATTTTGTCGCCAAAACTCTTCATCTTCAACCAGCATGACTTTTATTATCTCCATGGTCCCACCTACCTCTTGTAAAAATCAATTTAACAATAGTTCCTTTCACATCACTGGTTATCATTAAATTACCTTTATGTTTTCTCATGACTTCAGAGCAATAACTTAATCCCAAGCCATAGTTATTTGAATCCTTCTTAGTCGTGAAATATGGGGTAATGACTTTATCTAAAAGTTCTTTTGGAATGCCCTGGCCACTGTCTGCTATCTGGATAATGATTGAGTTTCTTAGTTCAAACGTAGAAATTGTTATGTACCGTTCAGTATGTTTCATAGCTTCAATGGAATTGTTGATGATATTATTCAATGCTTCTTCAACATGAATTCGATCACAATTAAGAGTACCTTTGAATTGGCTGTCCACGGTAATCTGCACATTTTTCTTTTCTATATTGGGGTTTACAATAACTTTATCCAAGATGTCAGAAAGAAAATGATTATTCCTTATGATTACTATTTCAGCCGTTTGCGAACGAATATGATCTACCATATCCATCATGTGATTGCTTACATCTACTATTTTTCCAATTACATCTTTCATGGATTCATCTTTTCCATTGTTATCTACCCAACGATCAATCCGATCAGAAAGGTATTTTATTTTGGAAATCTCATTCTTCATGGTGTGATTGATAATATCCGTTCCAGATGATACGGCAGACATGGTTTGACTTAAAATATGGCTTTCCAATCGAATTTTTATTCCAAGGACACCATTAAACAGCGAAAAAATTAAAAACAAAGTAAAGGAATAGGCAATAAAATAAGGGATTACCTCGTAATATTGTTTAGAATGTTGAATATCAATTATATTTGCTATATAGATAAAGACCATACCAGCTAAGATTGTCGGAACCAGAATAAAAGCTGTAAACAGACGATTCTGTTTAACTTGCTTGTTCTTCTCCTTAAAGTAAGAAGAAATGAGCAACCAACAACTGTAAAGATTATAAGGAATAACCCAAATAGCATGGTTAATGTAAAAATATTGGTCTTTATTAGCTAGATTCCAAGGTTGCATAAAGAAGCTAATAAATACGGGAATCAATAAAATATAGGAAAAAATTTTTATGGATTTTTTACGGAAAATACCCGAATAAACAATTGCATACATTATTAATCCGTAGTGATAAATAGTGTGTGGAATCAAACTAAACAATGGATCAATATATAACAAAACCATTTTAAACAATCCATTAGGATCCATAATCGGAAAAATAACATGTGCAATGACTTGGTTCAGTCCACCCAACCCACTACTAACAAGAAACACAACAGCCCATTTGGATGAATCTGATTCGGAATAAAAAGCGATCAAAACAGCAACTATCAACGGAAGAAAAAACATCGCAAAATAAATCATGTTGAACATTCCTTAATTATGTTGCAAATTTCTACTGGCTCATGAATTATGTATTGAGGATTTGCACTAACCAACAATTCCTGAGCTTCAAATCCCCATGTAACTGCTACACAAGGTACATGAATTTTATTACATGCTTCAATGTCCCGAAGCTCGTCACCGACATACAACATTTCACTTGGAGAGATTCCTTTATCTTTCATCAAGCGCAGAATAGCTTTATCTTTGCCGAAGATATTGCTCGCCGTGAAAACAAAATCAAAAGCATCAATTTGATTAAGCTCAAGAAAGCTTCGGATGTTTTCTTTGTAATTCGATGACAGTATTCCGATGGTTGCTCCATTTTTTTTTAAATCCCCAAGGACTTCCCTAATTCCAGCAACGGAACCTAGAGTGGCAACATCCTTTTTGTACTTCTTTTTCATATCAATAAGAAGCATCGGTAGCTTATACATCGGACATTTCAATGCCTTTAGACGATCTGGAATAGAAAGTGTAGACAAGTATTCAACTTCATCATCACTTATCTTTCTATAGCCATATTTGTCTGCAAAATCATTAAATAGTTGAATGGCTAGTGGTCTACTGTAAACGAGCGTTCCATCAAAATCAAAGATTACTGTTTTGGGCATCGCTTAACATCCTTTCGTGTAATTCTTTTGAATAAAGAGTCCTGTCGTGCAGGGTTAACCCTGCTTTATCTATCTTAAGATAGAATTCTTTCTAAAATGGTTGGCCGTATTAAGCATCCAACCAATTGTAGAAAGGTACTTCAATTATAGGTTGGGTATCCAATTCTTGTTTCCATTGCTGGAACTTTTGTTGTTTAGATTTTTTTATTTCCTCTTTGACTTGATCCTTGGCTCGACGGAATTCTAACTCTTCTATTTTATTTGATAGGGCAGTAACAAGGTAATCCCTAAAGATATTAACTTTTCCCTGATTATATTTATCAACGACTTTTCGAACAACAGCATTAAAACTCCTATTTGATAATTCCTCTTTAGTAGATTCTCTAAAATTTGAAATAACTAAATTAATATATTCATCGTTATGTCTAGCCGAAACTTCTCCCGAAGGGGAAGTTCGCTTATCATCATCAATATTATCTATATATTTGTTATTAGTATTAGTTCTTATTTGTTTATTTTTAATAATATTATTCTTAATTGTCTCCGATTTGTGGAGTTCTAGTTCTCCGATTTGTGGAGTTCTAGAACTCTGATTTTCGGAGTTCTCTTGTGGCTCTAGGGATCCGGGATTTCCCAAAGGTGGTTCTTCGTCATTTTCGATACCTTCGTGGTCGTTGTTTGCTTTATAAATATCTTCATCCGTATATTCAAGCTGAAGAATATAAAGACGATCAGACTTACCTTGGCCAATCCTCATAGCTTCCATTAAACCATATGTAATAAGTTCTTTTTTTAAATTAACAGCCTTTGTATTTTGACAGTTCATACGTTCTTTGATTGTTTCCAAAGACATTTTTATGTAATAATGACCTTCTTCATCTTTCCATCCTCTTTTCATCGAAAGCTTAATTAAATCCAGACATAGCATATAAAATAGCTTTCCATCGCCAGACATTTTTTTGTACTTCTCCCCGTACATTAACAGTTTCGGAAATTGGAAATAAATCAAATTAGCATTATCAGCATTTGTAAAATATCTACTCATTTTATTTGTTCCCCTCTCGGGAAAACAAAAAAGACGTTATTCCCTAAAAATTAGGAAACAACGCCTTAAAAATCTAATATAAGCCTCTTGAAAAATCTATATACATAGTTTAAAATAAACATGTATATAATGATATTAAAGAGACTTTTGGCAAGTGTTTCCCTAGTGTGAGTAGGGTAACGGTTTAAGGGTGTTGCAAGCACCACTTAAACAGCTGAAAGTCTTTTTTATTTTCCGTTCTTATTTGTTAATATCATTATGGTTTATGAGAAAAATTAAATCAAGTATTTTTCTAAATTATAGCAAATTTAAGGGGGGTGAATTTTTTCACCCTCCCCAAATTAAAAAATAAATGGTAAAATATATATTTCGAACTTTCTATAAAAAATGGACCTCTAAATCTTTTCTAATATGCCTCTGAGCTTTATTAAATCTGCTCCCTCCTGCAATAGCAGCTATATCAGCTGACGTAGCTGCTACAATATCTGTCACAGAGCACGGTCAATGTCTTACTGAACTTAAAAAAGAGCCTTAAGGCTCTCTTAGCAGGATTGCTTTAACTCTGGGTTACAAGCTTCATAGATTTCTTTTGCTTCTGGATAGTCAAAAATTTTCGTTTCCTCGTAAAATAAAATAAAATTAACTAACAGGTTCCTTCTTTGGTGCTCTTTCTAACACCTTGACCACTCTTTTATAGCGCTTTTGTGTTTCCTTAAATTCTTCTCGAAATACCTGCATCACTAACACGGGTGCAAAACCATTTGCAGTAAGAACTAAAACAATATCTCCTTGTTGAATTGGCTCGTTTCTCAAATATTTGGGTATATGCCAATAGTACATTTTACTTGTAGCCAATTTTATAATTCCGTCCTTGTTGCTCAAAACATGAAAAGCAGCTATTCTATTATTTTCCAAGATCATCCCTCCGAGCAATTTCTCATTCATATAATTATTCAATTCTCATCGTGAAAAAAACATTGATATATAAGGATTAATTAGCTTTTATTCATGAAAATCCTTTATTTTTTTAGGGTTTCACTTAATGGACTACTCCAGTATATGTTGTTCTTCCAAAAGGTCTTGGCGTAGCGAGTCTATCAACTCCTTAATGTGCTCCCTACGGTCCGCTTACCGTACGCCATACGAGGCTTTCTTGCCTTTGTAAGAGGTTTCCCCTCATTTTTACATGGGGTGTTTGCTTAAGCCAATGCGCAGTCGTTTTCCATTCGTTCCATATCCTCGGTTTTTTAAACAAGCATTTTTTCTCTTTGTGTATTGAGTTCTTGTATAATTTCTACCTTTTTTTCTAACCACAAATTATTTGCTTGCTCTTCAGTCATAAATTGCTTAAATACTTCAATAGCGATTTCTTCCATCATCCAATCAGGTAAATATTCCAACCTTTTAACTTTTCGTTTAGGAATATTATTCAAAATAAACTGACGAATAGCTTTTTGAACGTTATCAGCCTCCGGCTCCTCTTTATCTTTTACCTTTTTTGGTAAAACAGAAGATACGTATCCAATCGGATTTTTTATATCTGTTTTATATTTGATATAATCTATTAATTCCAATACATTTTCTTTTCCATATTGCAACCATTCCGAAACAAGTTTTGCTGATAAATTTAATCCTAATTCTTTCCCCAGTTTTTGAATTTCCAAAACATCTTCTTTTTCCATCACCTTATCCATTTTTTCTTGTATATCAGGAATGCTGGATACTTTAGGATTTTGTTTTATTTTGAATTTTACTTTTTCTACAGAACGGCCTTTTTTAATAGTTTCGTAAGTAAAAGTAATATCCGTCTTTTCCTCAAGCTCATCTTTTGCATGGTCTAGAACCCGTTGCCTGAAATTTATCCATTTCGGATATTTATCTGGAATACCTAATTTAATCCTTAACTCAACTAATGTAAAAGTCCTTTCAGTTAAACCCTCATAACTTTTTAGAAGTTCATATAATCGAATGGAGTAGCTGCTGCGAAGATGAATGATATTCCCTAATTTATATCGGGTAAATTTTTCACTTAAAAATAAAAAAAATGGCTTTAAATCAGGGTCGAAACGAACAGTTACAGATCCTTCATTTGTGTTATATGTGGCTTTAGATAACCAAGCAATCCTGGTTGGTTTTCCTTCAGCATTTATGAATAAAAAAGGTTGCATTAACTTTGTGGTGATTTTATCTATTTCACCATATATATTCTTTGATTTTGAACCTATTAGGTCTTTAAATTGCTTAATAGAAAACGTATAAGTCTGAAAATCTTTATCTGTGGGACGAATATTTGAAGCAATGGTAGATATAATCTTTTGTTCCATCACACCTAATTTATAGGTTGCTTCGATAATGGTATTTGCTTTTGAAACTAGATTTGAATCTTTGAAAATTATATCTCTATTTTCATTTGTCATTATGTATAGTCCCCTAAAATAAGTGATACTATCATTTTAAACGATAAAACCAACATAAATAAATTAAAGTTTTTTTTCGGAATATTTCCGTTTAAACAAGATCACCCCAAATTTGTTGTGTATTCACCCCTTTTTTGTTGTGTAATACCCCAAATCTGTTGTGCTTTCGCCCCAAAAGTGTATAGGTTTGACACCCTAAATTTGTTGTGTATTCACCCCTTTTTTGTTGTGCAATGCCCCAAATCTGTTGTGCTTTCGCCCCAAAAGTGTATAGGTTCGGCACCCCAAATTTGTTGTGTTTCCACCCCTTTTTTGTTATGTAATACCCCAAATCTGTTGTGTATTCACCCCAAAAGTGTATAGGTATATCTTAGCAACCCCTTGTCCATCAAGGCTTACAGAAACCTGTAAACAAGTATAAACAAGAAATAAACAAGATTAAATAATAATATATGTTAAACAAGAAACAAACAGAACTAAAAATTACATTGTTGTTATTTAATAGAATTCAAATGGAAGTAAATTGCTGAATAATTCCAATTTCCACTTATAATGAAATTTAAATTTAAAATCTCGAATAAGTAAAAGTAATTACCCCAAATTTGTTTGCTTTTTAAGGTTTAAAGTCCCCAAAATGTGATTTATTTAAATTAATCTTTATTAAGGAAAAAGCTAACTTAAATATACATTGTTACTACCAAGCTAATTTGTCCAAAAAGTAGCACTGACATTTGAGTTGTCCAAATTGGGGTGTTTTAGCGTCCAATTTGGACATAAATAATCGACTTTTTTCATGTTACTCCGTCCACAATATATAGCTATGAAAAACATAGTTTGCAGGATCAATAATTATATTGGCAACTTAACACTGAGCCCCTACAGACATGATTGCCAAGTCAGAAAGCCAATCTGTCTTCGCCCTACAAGGTTATCATTGTATTTGGCAAAAAATGCTGTTTAACTGGCATTATGTTTTTTGAATATAAAAAGAGCCTAAAATATACAAGGAATGCATAAAAACTTGCATATTTTGGGATCTTCAATTGTTATTGTTAGCTCATTAAAGCACTCCTTTAGTTTAAGTGCATTGCCTCAAAATCACGTTTCTAAAATTAAGTTACTTAGCAAATATAGATAACAAAAGAATATTACCGATATATATTTTTTGTCATTCCAACGAAAAATTTCTTAAAACCTAAATCTTTATAATAGGATTCCAAACTTTCTACACACATAAGTTGAGGAATTACTTTATTTTGCTCACAATGATTGATTATTCGGTTCAATATTTCTTTACCAATTCCTTGGGACTGATAACTAGGCAGTTCACATACTCCGCATATAATCGCCGTAATGACGCCATCAGAAATAACACGTCCCATTCCCACTAATTGTTTTTCATCAAAAGCATATACTGCATACCAGCTCTGTTTACACATTCGTTCTAAATCATTAACGGTTAATTTAAGTGAATTCCATCCTAACGATTCATATAAATTTAATAATTCTTCAAAATTTCCAGGTGCCTCTGCCGTATAATCTATCTTTTTTATCACATAAATACCTCCTAATTTTGTATCACTTGCAAATTAAATCTGAGAAAGGATTAACACTACACTCCTTCAATAACATAACTAATAAGTTTTTCCTTGATACGAAAAATTCCCTCTAAATCTCTTCTATATATGCCTCTGAGATTTATTAAATCTGCTATGCCTCCTGCAATAGCAGCTATATCAGCTATATCAGCTGACGTAGCTGCTACAATATCTGTCACAGAGCACTGTCAATGGCTTAATTCCGTTACCTTTAAGGCACAAATAAAATAAAATTAACTGATTCCTTCTGTGGTGCTCTTTCTAACACCTTCCCCCCTCTTTTATAGTGCTTTTGTGTTTCCTTAAATTCTTCTCGACATACCTGCATCACTAACACGAATGTTAAACCATTTGCAGTATTAAACTAAAACAATATCTCCTTGTTGAATTGGCTCATTTCTCGAAAATTTTGGTATTTACCAATAGTACATTTTTGAAGTTTGCAATTTTATGTCCTTGTTACTCAAAATATGAAAAGCAGCTATCGTATTATTTTCAAAGATCTTCCCTCCGAACAATTTCTCATTCATATAATTATTCAATTCTCATCGTGAAAAAAACCATAGGATTAATTAGCTTTTTTTCATGAAAATCTTTTATTTATTTTTTAAGAGTTTCATTTGTGGACTCTCCAGTATATGTTGTTCTTTCAAGAGGGTCTTGGTGTAGCCTAGAGTCTGTCAACTCCTTAATGTGTTGTGCATTTCCTACGGTCCGCTTACCGTACGCCATACGGGGCATTCTTGCTTTTGTAAGAGGTTTCCCCTCATTTTTTAGGAGAAAAAGCAAATGCAAGCTAAAACATCATAGTGATCAGAGCAGGGCTAATGTTATAATTACTATAACAGTAGATATAGAAGGAGTTGTAGCTGCTATGGTAGATGATGTATCAGATATTTTAATTGATTCAGTACAATTAGCTGATGTTTGGGATATGAAGCCGTCTACAATACGAAAATATTCGGCTGCAGCTGAAAGTACGGGGTACAGATTCAAGCGGTTGGGAAAACGGAGCAAGTTGATGTTTTCATCTAAAGAAATAGATGCCTTCAAAAAAGCCATCGAAATGAAAGAAGAACAAGGCGATGATTTGAAGATAGAAGATGCTATAGCAATTGTTTTCACTGCTATGCTAGATGATGTAGCAGATATAGAAGCTGACATAAGCCCTGTAACAGATATTGTATCAGCTACGTCAGCAGATATAGCTGATATTGCAGGAAGTATAGCAGATTTAACAAAAGTTATTTCTGACATGTCATCAAAAATTGAACGCCTTGAAGGTCAAAACATTGAACAAGCCAAATCCTATGAATCTAAAATCAGTGAACTTTCTAAACAAAATAATGAGCTTATTGAAACGATGAACAGAATTGAATCGAACATCAGCAAGAATGATGATATTCTGGAATCAATTCGAGGAACTACCAATATGTTAAATGAAATGACATCGGAGTTTGCAGTTTCAAAGGAAAAGAAAGGATTTTTCAGGAAGTTGTTTGGAAAATGAAAATGACAGCTGCTGAAATCTTAGAAACAATTTAAAACATGGTGAATGCTGAATAATGGTGATTTTTTTCTTCTATGTCAGATGATGTAGCAGATACAGAAGCTGACATAAGCTCTGTGACAGATATTGTATCAGCTACGTCAGCAGATATAGCTGCTATAATATCTGTCACAGGAAGTATAGTAGATTTAACAAAAATTATTTCTGATATGGCATCATCATATTAATGCCTTAGAAGTAATGAAAGGCCATAGAGGGCTTTTATAAGTCCTCTATGGCCTTTTTTAGGTAAGCTTATGGGAGATTTTTGTTATACTTTCCATCCAATTGTGTTTAACATATTCTAAATTAACTAAAAAATATCTTAATAAATAATAAAAACTAAAAGGTTTTTTATTTAAAGTTAAACAAAATATATAACAGATTAATATCATATAAATCAAAAATTATTATCACTTAAGTTATACATTTGTAAAACCTTTTTTAATATGAATGTTGAATTGTTATACGTTATGTTATACAATGATATCAAATGGTAAATGTTACTTTTGGAGGGATATTGATGAAAATAACCACTCGTTTTGCTAGTGTTGACATTGGTAATGATGCATTGAAAGGGATTTTCGGTGGAGTTGCTGAAAAATTATACATACCTAATGTAGTTGCCAAAGAAGAAGAAGATCGTAAAATTATAGAATTAGAGAAAGATACATTGAACGGCTTACATGTAAAAATTTCTTCACCATCTTTATCAAATGAAACAGGGATTTTTGCCGTTGGTAATCTGGCAACAGGTTACGATCATAATGATCGTATGGGAATTCGCTCTATTAAAGCAGAGAGTGATCAATCTCTTGTCGTTCTATTAACAGCACTCGCAATCGACGCTGTAAAACATTTTCCTTCCATAAATGGTGTATGTGAAGCAAATTTTCTTCTAAGCACAGGGTTACCTCTTGATGAAGTGAAGGACAAAAAGAAAAAAGTGCTTAAACAACGCTTAATGGACAAAGAGCATGTAGTGACATTCTTACAGACTCCTAGATTACAAGGGAAATCAGTAAGAATTACATTTTCAGATGTTTTAGTTAACTCAGAAGGCTATGCTGCATTTTTAGACTTAACAACAGATGATGCCTTACAAATTCGGAATGGATATTTAAAAAACAAATGCATCATGATTAATGACATTGGTGGCGTCTCAACTGACACAGCCGTATTTAAAGCTGACGGAGAAATTCATAACAAAGCGAGTCAGGGAATCGATGAGGGCACATTAAAATATCTACAAGAAATTCTAGAAGCGATTGATAAGCAACATAAAGTGAAATTGCCAAGCTTGCAGCATGTTTTAGATGTAATCAAAAATGACAAAATGGTATTAGTGAAAGGGCGAAAAGTTTCTGCTGAAAAAGAAATCACGCCTATCTTAGAAAAAGCTGCCAAAGTACAATTCAAACATATTGAAAATACGTGGGAAGCCGCTCCCGAGCTCGAAAAGGTGTTTTTCGTTGGCGGTGGTTCTGCGCTTCTGAAAGAATATATTCTAGAAATGAATAAAGAAATTAATTATCCTTTGGAATTTATACAAACAGATGAATCGGTATGGATGATCTCCCGTGCGTACTGGAAAGCACTACAACTCTATGTAAAACATAAGAATCTAGAAATTGTATCTGTCTAAAGGTGATTTTTATGAAAAAAGCATCCAAATATGAAGGAGGGTCTTTATTCACGATCCGCTTTCCAAACACCACACCAGATATTGTGCTGGATACGTTAAATGAACTAAAAGAAAAGCACGGAAGAGAATTTACTTCTAAAATCATTGACCGTTGGCACAATATGTTTTCAGAAGGAAAACAAACAAATGATAAACATTATTTACACTTACCAATACCTTTTTTAACAGAAGAGCAACGGAAAACACTCGAAAGCAAAGAATTTCAGGATATGATGTCTAGTTTAGCTTATTTTTTATTAACCAAGACGATTACTCCTGCTTTAGAACGTGCACCTATTTATTTTGGGAGTGCTCCAATAAATACGGCCCCTGTTGTTACTAATAAAGTTGGGCAACAACCTATAACAGAAGAGAAATCAGAAATAAAATTGGAAGAAAGTTCAGAAGTAAAAGAAACAGTAAATCAAGAAGTATCACAAGAAGCCCTTAGCTTTGCGTCAAAATTCTTATTTGACGATGATGATGATTGAACATTCGTTGTTTTAAATCAGACTCTATACTGAGCTAAAGTTGTCTTGAAGGCAATAGAGACACCATGAAGTTCTAAAGGTCTTTTGTCCTCATCAGGTTGAGGGAAGGGAGGCTGGGGTGAATTGGCAAGAGCCAAGAGGGGCGAGCCCCTTCCTAGCGTCACTAAACTAAGCATAAAAGAACACTTGGAACGGAAGGATTAGCGGTTTTGCAGGCTATACTTGCTGTCAGCGAACGAGCCGTAAATCTGTTCCTCATCAGTATATTGGTCGTTCGGCGACATAAACGTAAGCCTGCAAAAATGCGGAATGCAAGGGGGAAAGGGTGGAGATTTTTTTGAGCGTTAGCGTTCCGAAGGACAAAAAAATACTACCCAAACCTTGCGTGGAGCATAGCCTCGAAGAAGTGTATAATGACAAAAACCATTTTCTATATGTATGAAATGGTTTTTTCTTTAACGACTAATTGCTCATGCTTTTTTTATAATTCAAGAACCTCAATTTCAACAGTTTCTACATCGATAATGTTCTCCAAATCTTTTTCAAGTTCTACTCCCATTTCTTGATTTATAAACCGATCCATAACTTCAAATGCTTCTTCTTTTGTAGGAAATTCTCCACCTAGTTTTTCGATAATGATAGGTACAATACCTTTTGAATCTTCTGTTACATCGTATACTTCATGGCCAATAAAAAAGATTTCGCGTTCTTGTGACTCATACACATTAAAATACACCTTTTCATGAACACAGTGGTATTGTTTATTAAAATCGGTATCTTGCAAATTCTCTTTCATTACAACGCACTCATCCGAAACCAAGATTGGCAAACGTTCCTCTTCTAAAGGAACCGGATATAAACCATAAGGAGCAATTTTTGTTTCTGGTAAAACAACTGTTATTGTTTCAATCTGCCTTCCATCCTCTAAGAGTAGTTGCTTTTCACGGATAGGAAACTTATATTGTCCTTCATGAAATACATCTAGCTTTTTTTCTTGCTGCATCTTATTCAAAATTTCTGCTACTAGCTGTTTAGAATTTTCCTCATTCAATTTAAATTTTTTAGAGACAGCCGATTCAACCTTTTGTACTGGTTGCAAATTCCGTTTTTGAAGCATTCGTGAAATCATCACTTCCATGAATGTTTCCACATTCTTCTTGATTTGTTCGGAAATTCCCGTACTGTTGTGTCGCAACTTTCTCCACCTCCTTCTCAGAAGATACATCAGAGTGTTTTTCGCGTTTACCTAGTAAAACATAATCCTCACGAATAATTTTTTTCTGCTTAATCATTTCACCAAATTGAATTGCAACTTGCTCGGCTTCTTCTGCCCCTTCAATTTCAAAATATTTCTCAAAAATAGCCCCGACTTCAATTAAACGTCTTGTTCTCTCTTTCCGTTCCTGACTACGAATCTTTGCCTGTAAGGATTTTTCTTGTTTTGCTATTTGTTCTTTTCGCTTTTGTAGTTCTTCCAAGCGTTCTTCCATCGTTTTTCGTGCCATGATTTTGTCTTCTCCTTTCTATTTTATTCGCAGAATAAAAGTGAACTAATATTAAGAATATTATAAATAAAACTGGAAAGAAAAGCAAGAAAATGGTATAATTTTCACACGAACGAAGTGAATAGTGCGCACTTATACATTGATTCTCAATGTGTGCGGTCTTCGACACAAAAAACAAGTCCTCGCTAGGCTGCGGTGTTGCCCCAAAGGGGTTAAAAGGAAAGGAGGGAATCCTAAAATGGCCATCTATCATTACCATACGCAAGTATTTAGCCGTTCAAAAGGGCAAAATGCAGTTGCGGCCGCTGCTTATCGTTCTAGTGAAGAACTGATAGATGAAACAACAGGAGAGAAGAAATTCTACGCTCGTGAAATCAAACCTGTTGATTTTATTTTGGCTCCCCCCGATGTCCCAGAGTGGGTATATGACCGTCAGAAACTTTGGAATGAAGTCGAGAAAGTAGAACGTCGAAAAGATTCGCAACTCGCACGTGAAATGGATATTGCGTTACCACGTGAATTGTCCTTTTCACAACAAGAAGAATTAGTACGGACATTTGTAAATGAAAACTTCGTAGATCATGGGATGATTGCAGATGTTGCTATTCATCGTGACGATCTTAATAATCCTCATTGTCACATCATGCTAACCATGAGACATATTGATGAAAATGGATTTGGTAAAAAGGCGAGAGAGTGGAATCCAGAGTTTCGAAATACAAAAGGCGGAACTGGATTTGTTGCAGAGAAAAACACGATTTTACACGCTCGTGAGATGTGGGCAAAGTATGCCAATGAAGCATTAGAACGAGCAGGATTCGAAGAGAGAATTACACACCTGCGATTAGAAGATGGAACGATAAAATTGATTCCTACTCAACATCTTGGATATAAACAAAATGACTTAGAGAAACAAGGAATTACAACTCCGACAGGAGATTTAAATCGTGAGATTAAAAAGCATAATGTAGAGGTTCTTTCTTTCCACGAAGAAAAGAGAAAAATTGAGGAAGAGCGAAAACAACAAAAAGAGTTTGATGATTCATCTGTTCAAGATAAAATTGCAATCAAAAATGCGGCAAAGCTTCTTCGTCAATATGCGGATTATTCCTCTTGCGAAAAGCGTTTAGACCAACTCAATAATTGGGAAAGAAAAGTCCAATCTCAATTACAAAAAGAGCCACATTCCGAAGAACTTCAAAAGAAATTGCAAACCATTGAAGGACAACGGAAGGTTATGGAAAATGCTCTCAAAGCATTTGAAAACGAAGCAATTCGTGAGCTACCAAAGTATTTTACACAAGATGATTTATCTTCTTTCTCTCGTTCAGAATTAGCAAGAATTCATGAATACACTCGTAAATTTGGCTTAGTCGAACCTTCTCATCTTCCAAACATAATTGAATATTATCAAGATGAAAAAGCATTAGATCAAGCAAAACGATATACAAAGGATCTCACATATGAAAAAGTAAAAACAGAATTAGCAAAACTCGATAACTGGAATCGGGCTATTGAGAGTAAGCAGTTGGAACTTATAAAAGGCTATGAAGTAGCACTGGATAAGGAAGCATATCAAAACCAATATGAGAAAGAATTTAAAGATGTGTTTGCGCAAGAAGATGCTTATAAAGCAAAAAAAGCAGTGTTGGAGAAGGCATTTAAAGTCTTAGAAGAACGTCTTGTTGCTCAACTGATTGTCACGTATCCAGAATGGTCAGGAGCAGAGCATGTTCCAGCGGAACAAGCAAAACAAATGTTAGATATGAATCAATATTACGGCCGCACTTTGAGACTGGATGAATTTGCAAATATACCGAACATGCCACTCTTTAAACGAGAAGAACGCCGTGAAATTCATGAAACATTACAAGAATTACGTGAAGTGAAAAAGCTAATTCGTGAATTTGAGCCGCAGCAAACAGAAGAGGCAAAAGAAAACCTTCCGCTTCTAAAGGCTTATGAAGTACAGCAAAAAGAAAAAATGTTTGCAACATACAACATTGATATCGAAGACAGCACATTTAAAGACCTCTTCTATCAAGAATGCAAGTATCAAGAAGATGATTTCATGCAGCAGGAACAGCCGAAGATTACTTATCAGCCAAACTATGAATCTGCTTCTCCGACTGTTGCTGGTGACGTATTAGGCGAAATCCTATGGGCTGTGGAACAGGCGCAGCGTGAGGCAGATCGCCGTACTCAAGAGCGACAACGCAGCATGAAGCGTAAACGAAACTTTGGATTAGACCTATAAAGGAGTGGTATTATGTATCGAGTTTGCTTAGCCGAAAAATCCGACCAAGGACGAAAATACGCTAAACCGTTCCCTTATAAAGATAAGGGTAAATTCATTGAAATTGAGCCATATGAAAGTTTTCCATTCCGAAGGAATTCAAGGTGCTATAGCAATTGTCTTCACTGCTATGTTAGATGATGTAGCAAATACAGAAGCTGACATAAGCCCTGTAACAGATATTGTAGCAGCTACGTCAACTGATATAGGTGCTATTGCAGGAGGCATAGCAGATTTAACAAAAACTTTTTCAGATATGTCATCAAAAATTGAGCGTCTTAAAACTTACTTTATATGCAGGGAACTGGATATAACTTATCGAATTAATCATGAACATATGATTGTAAAGGAGTAGGGCGAAAATGGACAAAATCTGCTGTTTAGCTTATCTTTTATACCAATCGGATAATGAGGAAGTTAAAAATATCGCTATTGAATTATTAAATGGTGAAATATCACTTAAGGACATTAAAAAAAGAAAAGAATTAAAAAAATATATCACAGCAACGGAAGCAAAAATCAATAAGGTTGATACACATGAGGTAGTTCTATTCGTAGAAAAATTTATGTTAATGGAAGCTTAAATGAAATAAACAAACAACTAGGGAGCTGTACATTGATCTTTTTATTTAGACGTAGATAACAATGGAATTAACTTTATTCTCAATGAGGGAATCGCAAGAGATATATACTCAGACTTAGAAAAAATGCTGAGACCGCTTGTCGCTTCTACTTGTAAAGTATTAGAACACTACAAATCGTATAATAAAAACACCATCATGCAAGGTCAAATCTTAGAAACTGGGGAGTTTGAAGTTAATCTCAGTCCTGGATTAGGACAATACATTGACCCATACACCAAAAATCAAATCCTTTTTGAGAACGCAAAACTGATTGCAAATATTTTAGCACAGGTGATGAATCGGCGTACTTTAGAGAATCGATAATGGAATAATTTTCTGTTATTCCAAAGACTCTTAGATTCATATAATACAAAAACCATCTCAAAGTAGAGATGGTTTTTTCTTCTTCTTTATGTTAAGGGCTACTTTACATACAACAATTAAGAAATGTTCTTTAACTCTTCTGTTAATCGTAGAAATTCTTTTTTGTTTTTGTCTCGTAAGGATTGGTCAATTTTCTGTTGAATTTTCTTTTTTTGGAAATCAAGTAGAGCCTTGTCTAACACCATTTCAGCAAATAGAGAATCTATGACATTTAATACAGGTTGTGGTGAATTAAGTAAATTCTTTTCCATAAAAAATCAACTCCTGACCTTTTTTCTATTATACCAACCATTTATACAAATATTCAAAAAATGAGTCAAAACTTGAGACTGTACAGGAATAATTTCACTTTTTTTGATAAAGGATTATCTATTGAATGAAAATAAAGATGTTTCATTACTATAAAGTTATTTAAAACACCAGTCATTTATTCCATAATAGGGCGCTTTCCTGAAATAAGATAATTATATATGGGCTGATTGATTTTTACCGTTCAGTGTATTTTTTCTCAATAAGGTGTACTTTATAGAGATTTATTTATTTTCAAGGCTTTAAAGCTTACCAAATAATTTATCAAAATTGTTTAAATGGTATTTACTCCTATAGTTGCCCCTTAAATCCGGAATCGTTTCCGTACCCCTATATTATCCGTTTTTCCTACGATTTTGTATGTATTCTTCCATAATCAAACCATTTTCCTTGAGGGTATGATTAATCTTATATGTCATTACAGCCATATGATCAAGGAAGAGGGCAGCTCGTTGCGGATTTTCCTTAGTCATTTCTTTAATATCATCCGGTAATGGTCCCTTAAATGCTTTAGCAAGATTTTTATCCATATTACATGCTCCAGAAGTCATTAAAATCAATTTTTTTATCGTATTTTTTAAGGGCATTTATTATTTTATTTCCATTCTTTACTGTAGGCTGAAAAGCATCACCTTGAGACAACCTTGATATTGTTGAACGAGATACACCGGCTGCTTCAGCCAATTCCTCTTGAGTTATTTCGTGTTTTTTTAAAAATCTGCGTAGTTTTGAGCCTCTGTTAAATCCAAACATTGTTCTGCCCACCTTTGTACTTTTCTTGGTAGTAACAGAATGGACAAGAATACAATTTTTTAAACATTTAGAATTTTAACATTTAAATTTTCTGGAATGACAGAAAATTGTCATTAATGAATATTAGGACAAATATATTTAATTAACTACGTCATCAAGACGTACCTATATAGGAGAAAGGGGAGGGAATCATGGCATACAGACCAACAGTTAGATATTGTGATGAGTTCAAAAATTACATCAATGAGACATTCCGAGCTACCAGATTAGACCGGAACCAGATTCTAAGGCTCGCATTATTTGTTGCTGCCCATTCAGATGAGTTTAAAAGGCTCCTAGAACAATATAAAAGAAGGCGAGACGTACCCGCCTCCTCACCCAACTGGAGCCTTAATGACCACCATTTATGGATGGAAAGCGCCCCACGATCAGTAGGGGAGGGAGGTAATGAAAATATTAACGACTCAAGAAGAAAAATTAATAATGTTATTGCAGCTCCTGAATCATCATTAGGAACCAGAGCCATCAACATCGAAAATCGGTGTATTCAAGAGGGAGGGAAACAAGTTGGTGAGGTTCTTACCGAACGAAAAGTCTTCACAGGAGGAATTAAGATTACGCTCACTTAAAGTAAAAAAGGTCCCTGAAATCTACGGGAATTACATCATCGAACAAAGAAAATTTACATTTAGTAATTTTCTCTGATTATTGGGCACCGAATCTGCCATATTTTTTTCATGGCATATTTAAAAAAATGGAATACGTCTCTGCTACGTCTAGATAAAATTTAGCGTCTCAGGAAGTCTAGACGTAGCAAAAATATGAATCTATTATCAATTTTATGTAACAAAAATACCGTGGTAGTTCCTAGTAGTCTTTCAAAAGTCGATAAATAATCAGCAAATGTCTTATCGAAGATTGGAAAACAAATGTACATGTTATACAAAAATATTGGACGATACCGGGGGGAGAAGAGAAACAATAATCCATGAAGTATCACAAGAAGCCCTCAGCTTTGCTTCAAAATACTTATTTAACGATTATAAGGATTAACAGTCTGATTAAGTATATGTCCAAAACATCCCTCCTACCGGCTGCAAGTGTAACAGTGTAACAAAGTTGACATTGGTAATTGTCATTACATTTTGAAAGGAGATCCGAAAAGATGATAGAAGAGAAAGGATTAGGCAATAAAAAAATAAATCGAGTGGGCATTTCACTTTCAAACAGAAATGACTCCAAATTACGTAAGCTTGCTACTGCTTGTGGAATGGGTCATACAACTTTAGCTGGACTTATAATTGAAAAAAGCTTGAACAATGCACAAATGGTTGCAGAGTTACAAAAAGAATATTGCATTCAATCAGCTTATAAAGTTGTAGTCATTAATAATAAAGGAGAGCTTAATTATGTTCTGAGCGGGAGGGAAGACTTGTGAGTTGGGTTAGCTTCATTACAGGTGGTATGACTGTGATTTTCGTCTATGCTTTATTTACTGGTAGTAGGGAAGATGAAAATATGAAGTTAGCTGTTGAAGAAAATGCCCCAGAATTAAACATGGTTGTAAATGGACCATCTGGTCGATTAGTAACATTGTCTTGTCAGACTTGTAGAAAGTTGAAAAGGCACAAAGAGATACAGCCAAACCTATTCCAGTGTACCAAATGTAAGCGCCATGTGGATATAAGAGCTTCCTAACTAGTAACTAAAATATGATTATGTAGCATTATGGATATACCACATACCCGACAGGCTAACAAAAGAGGAAGCTCAAACTTTGGGCTCCTTTTTTTAATTACAAGCATTTAATTGAATTTCCAACGTACATATTTTCGAAATGTCGGCATGTAGTGGTATCCCCTTAATTGGGGATTTGTTACATATAATTACTCTAGAAGGGGTACCACCACAGGTCAAGAATATCTTATTTTCTTTGCGCTAGCTATCCTATTTTGGGTAGCATTTTTTATTTAAAAAAGGAAACAAAAAGAAATTGACATACCATCTATAGGATATATAATGATAATAATTTTAAATAAGGGGTGAAGGAAATGAGTAGTATTTCTTTATCGAAAGAGAAGCAACAAAGTGTTTTGGCGAAAGTATATGCCTACATGTTCATTGGGCTTTTGATTACTGCGTTAACATCATACGAAGTATCACAAAACATGGCAGCACTTGAATTGACGAAGAACACATTTTTCCTTATTGTACTGTTCCAATTAGGGATGGTTTTTGTATTAAGCTTTTTCATTACAAGAATCCACCCAGTCGTGGCAACCGGTTTGTTTATCCTATATTCGATTTCCACCGGCGTTGTTCTTAGTCTTATTTTACTCGTTTACACTCAATCAAGTGTATCCTCTGCATTTGTTACTACTGCTGGAGTGTTCGGGTTATCAAGCTTTTACGCAGTAACAACGAAAAGAAACTTGGACAGCTGGGGCGGTTATCTGTTCATGGGGTTGATCGGGCTTATCCTTTCCTCTGTTGTAAATTTCTTTATTGGAAGCGGTCCGATGGATTTTGTCATTAGTATCATCGGTGTTGTTCTATTCATTGGGCTAACAGCATACGATACGCAAAAAATAACAACAAACAGAGCATATGCAACTTATCCAGTGCTTGGTGCATTTATTTTATATCTCGATTTTATCAATATGTTTTTGTATATTATCCGGTTGTTTGGTTCAAGAAAATAGAAGTAAAAGGTTATCTGAAATTCAGATAACCTTTTTGCTTCTATGTATGTACTTCGATTACTTATCGATTTGCTTGAACTCTATCGGGAAATATGCAATTCTGGGTTTTGGGAACCTTGGAAATTTCCCGTGTATTCGAACCAACTCCGTATTATTCGAAATAGGGTGTTTTTGCCCATCCCTTCGAGAAATCTATACTTAAAGGTATAAAACCCTGATTTGACAAGGGTTTTACATTGAAGACATATACACAACGTGTACCCTTAACAACAAGCCAGTTTAAAAGGAGCTTAAAAGCTCCTTGCTTGCCAAGTACGATTCGATATCTAGTGAAACGTCTTCTTTTATGTATTTTAGTAAAATTGATTATCCCCGTGGGGATGTATTTTTTAACTACTAATGAGCTTAAAATGTATTTACTTTCTGCTTTAAGTTTACAGTTTAAGTATCAGCTGCGTCTGAAGCTTTTTTTGTGTCCAAGTTAAGGAATGAATATAACATAAAGGAAAGGATATTAAGTTACCTTCAGATTCTTATAAATATATTACATTCAAATCAATCTGATATTTTCAAAGCGGTGATATATACACGTGGGCTAAAAAGGAAGTGTACTCCATCAAGAAACTACGAAAAAATCTCGGACTTGAAATCCAAAAAGAATTTTTCGATTCAAAATAGGGTACAATGACGTTTGTTTTCACTACATGCACAACAAGTTATCACACATTTACAAATGAATTTATATCTATGGCACGTTCTATTTTTCTTTTTACTCTTTGTAAAGCATTATCTACCGATTTTACATGTGTATTTAACTCTTCCGACATTTCTACATACGATTGTCCGTCTAAATAAAGGGATAACACTTTTCTTTCTAGTTCAGTCAACAACATAGTTAACTTTAATTGAAATTCACTATTCTTTTCTTTATTTAACACCAATGACATAGGATCGCTATTACTAGTACCAGGAATCAAGTCCATAAATGTAACAGAACCATCTTCCTCATATACAGGCTTGTCTAAAGAAAGATAAGAATTTAGAGGTTTGTGCTTTTGTCTGGTAGCGTGTTTAACAGCAGTAATCATTTGCCTTTTAATGCACATATCAGCAAATGAAAGAAATGAGGGCATTTTTCCTTTTTGGTAATCCCTAATTGCTTTGTACAATCCAATCATTCCTTCTTGGACAATATCTTCTCTGTCTCCACCTATCAAAAAGTATTTACTTGACTTTGAACGCACAAAGTTCTTATATTTATAGATTAATCGTTCTAACGATTCACTATCTCCATTATGTATATTATCTATTAATATCTCATCTTCAAGCTCATTGTTTACATGAATCCCATCAACACATATCGCCATTCTTATCCCCCCTTTTGCCTAGAACCAGTTGTTATATTAATGAAAGCGCTATTATATAATAATAACGTAAACTACCTCATTTATAAATGGAGATTCGTTATAAAAAATAGACGAATTACGACAAAATGAGAAAAACTTTATTGTTGTACCATCCCTAATTTGTGGAAATCAACTTTTTTGATTTTGTTAAACAAATAGTAAGGCTATGCTTAAGCCTGTTATAGCCTTCAAGGCTATTAGTTCATGGTTTCCTTCATTGCTTCCTCCTTGCCCTATCTTGTACAATAAAAGAAAGAAAACTTATCAGACAGGGAGAGGAAACCCATGTCCAATCAATTAGTAAATTTACGGATCGATTTTGCATTCAAACAGTTATTTGGCACCAAAGGAAACGAAGATATTCTGATTGAATTTTTGAATGCAATGTTAGGTCCATCTTTAAATACACCGATTACATCTTTGCAACTAGATGATCCACATTTGCATAAGGCTTATGAAGATGATAAATTATCTATTTTAGATTTAGTAGCGACGTTAGATAACGGGACACAAGTAAATATCGAAATACAGTTAAGAAATGCACATGATATAATCAAGCGATCTTTATACTATTGGAGCAAGCTATATACTTCACAAATGCAAGAAGGAATGCCCTATGATTCCCTTCGAAAAACGATTACCATTAACTTGTTAGACTTCGTATTATTTCAAACATATGAAGAATTCCATACAACAGGACAACTGTGGAATATTCACAAAAATCAGGTTTTAAGTGATGATGTAGAGCTCCATTTTGTTGAAATCCCAAAACTAGTAAAACAGTGGAAAGAAGAGAAAATCAACCCCTGGGAAAATGCGTTTGTTCGTTGGATGTTATTATTACCGGCACATGAAGATGAGCATTTAACTCAAACACTGGAGGAGATTGCGATGAATCAAGATCCAATCCTACAAAAAGCAATAAACAAATGGGAAAATATGAGTCATGATTCTTCGTTTCGTCGTGCATATGAAGCACGAGAGAAATTATTATTAGATGAACAAGCGAAGTTAGCTCATGCGGAACAAAAGGGGAGACAAGAAGGTCTTGAAGCTGGTAAAATGCAATTAATTCAGGGAATGTATAAGAATGGAATGTCTGTAGAAGATATTGCGAAATTCACTGGGTTACGAGTGGCTGAGATACAACAATTTTTACGAAATTAGAGGCTAGTAATAGAGGTTCCTGGCATAGACAACAAAAGTAGCATAGATGTAGAAATACTTTGAGGAAACAGGAGCAAATTTTTTGCTCCTTATTTTTTTCTAATGTTCGACAGTAAATGAGACTAGTACCTAAACTTTAGTTTTGAAAGCCATGTAGATTTCCGTCATAATCCCCAGTAATTCCTACTTCTACATCAAATAGTGCTTTTTTCAGAATTATCGGGGGTAATATATGTTCTTACTAAGTACCGGTCCAGGGGTTCGAAGTTCCATTTCCTTATCTGTGTTACGCTAGGCTTATTACCATTTCAAGGGTGTGCCACTTTTGTGACTGGATACCTACCCAGTACTACCTTTAAACGCCAATACTCCTTGAACACTGAACCCAAACCTTAGACCTTGTCTTTTAGTTCAATAAAACAGTAAGCGATTGAATAAATGGATTTTATTGACCAAGACTTCAGTAAAGGATTCAAAGGAACTCCATGGAAGTGGTTAGCTTCCCTCATGGTTGTGTTTCCCCTATTAAAAACGTATTCTTCACATTCTTAGGGAATCGATCTCTTATTTCTTAGAAAAACCAATAACTATTTCTTTTAATATGTCTATCTTCGATTCTTTTGAGAAAGACTTTGGGCTAAGGTTCTCTAAGTTTAGCGGGGTGAAGAACGGCTCTCCTACTTTTTTTACGTTATTAGGATCTAACGCAATAATTTCACCCGTTTTAATACCCTGTTGGACTTCAATACGACCATTCAAACTAAGCCCTTTCTTAATATTTCGCTTTTCAATTAAACCTTCTGAGTTCAGAACATATACATAATCACTATTTTTCGCCTTTTTTAGGACCGATATTTCTGATAACGTGGTAGTATTAAGAACCTTGGCGGTTACTATCGAGACATTGACATGGTTACCGTAGAAGATTTCGTGTTCATTTTCATTGAGTTTAATTTCAAATGGATAGTGGCTTTCTTTTTTCTCGGACGGTGTCTTTTCAGGATACTTCGCGATTTTTGTAAGGGTTCCATCGAGCTTCCCTTTGAATAAATCGGAGGTCACCATAACTTCCATTCCCTCTTTTACCTTGTTCAGTTCATCCTCTGAAAACGTCCCTTCTACTTTCGGTTTATCAGAAATAATTGTCATTATTGGATTTTTCAATTCATAATTTATTCTTTTTACAAATCCCGTTACGTCACCGTTAGGACTAATTTGTTCTTTATCCGTATATGACTTAAGGATGTCATCGTATTTTTGTATTTCATTATTGAAATGACCTTTCTCTTTCTGCAAATCTAATACTTCTTTTTCAATAGAGACCGATATAAGGTCCTGTTTAGATGTATCAGTTGAAAGGGTAGCTGAACCATTGACCGGTCTTGCTTCGTTCTCAGTAGATGCGGACACGGATTGCAAAAATTGGAGTTGTTTTATTTGTTCGTCAATCATAGTAGCTTCCCGTACAAGTTGAAGCTTCTTTCCTTCCATTTTTTGCCGATCGCTATCAAACCTTTTAGAGGAATATTTATAAAGAGGGCTTCCCGGTTCTACTTTATCCCCTTTATTGACAAGAAACTCTTTAAATTCGTCAGGTGTTCCATTGTAATACACATAATGCTCTTCCATAGGCGTTATCATACCAGATACCGGCATGGTTGCCCTCAAATCTTCCCTCTTGGTCTGTTCCCATTTTGGAATATAAGAAGAACGCTCTACTTTACTACCTTCTTTTAAGGAAAGAAACAGATTCACGGAAACAAATAATACTCCAGCTGTAATGATAATCGCTTTCTTTTTCTTCACTGTACCACCCCTTCCTATTAAATAATCTTGTCTAAATCGATAATAGATGTAAAAAAGTCGAGCATAACCACATTATGACATTAATCCCGATTACCATCGCCAAGACGTTCATTGAGCTTTTTTTAGTCAGTACTTTTAAATACTTAAATTCTATAAACAAAGCCCATATCTTAAATAGAGTGATAGTTGCCAAGAAATTCATAATAAATTCATTTCCGGTAAAATACTGTATAATAACACCAAATGAGAATGGGGATGAATTTGTAGCAAGACCAAAGATTAGGATAAAAGGCATAAGAACAATTTTTTCAATTAACAATATTACTAGCACTAAAAGTTGGGCCACGATTAGTTTATTAAACTCAACATCTATCAGCATCCAGAAAAAAAATGCTGGAATAAACAAGATTATTGCAGCATAAAAGATGCCAAAGAGAATCTGCCCAATGACAAACAAAGCTTTATGCATTTCAAATTCGTCTTGGGGCACGCTAATTAATTTTTTTGAAAGATATTCAGAACCAATACCGAAATAGGCACTTATACCAAAAACTAAACCACTAAACAAGATGAAGAAAATAACCCTCTTCCAGAGGCCTCTGATCACTTCTGTTTCCCGAATTTGATATGAATAGATATTTGGATGACTGAGTCCATTTATAAGTTTTATGCGAAAATTCATAATTTACTTCCTTTTAATTTGTTTTGAAAAATTACATATCAATTATTAATTTATAGTTAAGGAAAAAATCCTTTTTTAAGTATACTGCTTTATGAAAAAATTGCATATGAAGCAGACATGTCATTATCTTTTAACACCAAAATTCATTTTACTTTAATTAGAAGAAGCTGGATATCGTGAAAATGATGGAAAAATAAAAATTTGTTTTTTCATATGTAAGCCCGAATAATAAAAACTAAGGGCACCTTACCAGTACGCATCACAAATAGCAGTATATCACGATCTTTTTGCTCAAATATACTGCTTATTTTAATTTTCTGCTACATGCTGCCTAATCCTTTTTGACCATGGCATGTATTGATTTAAAATTTCAGGGTTTTGGTGGGTGCCGAGATTCGGAAGGTCAGACAAACGTTTCTTCATGTATTCGTAGAAATCCACACCGTAGGGGAATATATAGCCTATAAGTAGATTCAAACGTATAGGACTTTAAATAAGTCCTCTGAGAATGGTCGATATGCCAGACAGAATCGCCTGAACTCTACCATGAGAAAAACGTTTGGGTACTGGCATTACAAACAATTTAAGGATGTAGCAGAACTCCATAAGATTCTTAATCCTTCACACCCTGAGATCACTTTAAAATATATCGGCATCACGGATGAACAAGTTTAAAATGATTTAATGAATTGTGTGCTATAGAAGGCTATCATGCACATTACAAAGGATATTTGCAGGATTTTAAGAGGCTGAGGTTAGGTTACAGTCTTTTTTTATTTTGTTCAAGCCTTGTTGCATATAGCTTTATACAAAGGTTTTTCAGTTTCTTAAAACTTATAGACCTAGCTAAGTGTGATATTCAAGGTAACACATCCTCTTTCAATTAATTTTATAATGGAAAATTATTTACTTTTTTATCATTATTTCCTCTATATCCAATATTTAAAAAATATAGTAAAATTATTCAGACTATTCTAGAGTAGTACAAAGGTTATGGGAGGAGTAAAATTATTCAGACTATTCTAGAATAGTACAAAGGTTATGGGAGGAGGAAACAAATACATGTACTCAACATTTCGGCCATTTTGTTGTTAGTTTGCTTTCAGTTATAAAAAGGAAGAAAGGGGTTGGTAAAATATTCGTACTCATTATAGATTCTAACTTAATTCAAATGAAACACAGAAAAGAACAAACTATAGACAGATAAAATAATTAAAATTATTTAAAATTCGGGGGAATTGAGGATTAAAATGCAAAAATTATTAAATAAATACTTGTCGATTTTAACAGCAATAATGATTCTAATTTCATTTTTACCGTTTAAAACGATCGCGGCTACGGAGCAACAGACTAGTTCAGACTTACCACCTCAGCTACAATCTCCACCAGCGGGATCAAAAGACATAGTGGATGAAGATTTGAGTAAGAGGGAAGAAAATGTTAAGCATTTTTTATTAAAAGATCATACCTATGAAGCAGATGTTTATCCATATCCCATTCATTATAAAGAAAATGGGCAATGGAAAGATATTGATAACTCCTTAAGTGACACCACAGACAGCGAAACAAATGATCAAGTATTGGAAAATAAAGATAACCCATTTAAGATTCATTTTGCTAAGAATACAAATAAGAAAAATTTGGTGAAAATTAAAAATGGAAGTTATGTTTTAGGCTGGACGCTTGATCAATCACAAGATTCACAGGTCATAAAAGATAAGGTTTCCATTCCCGGATATGATGGATTCTCAGAAAACGAAAAAAAGAGAACAATAAAAAAGGTCGTTTCATCTGTAACCTATCCTGAAATACTAGCCAACACTGATTTACAATATAAATTAGTTTCAGACGAAATTAAAGAAAACCTAATATTAAAAAAAGTACCTGAAATTGATCAATTTACATTTACTTATAATGTAAAAAATTTAAAGGCTAAGATTAAAGATAATACCGTTATTTTTTACAATGAAAATGATCCTTCCAAAGAGGTATTTACCATAAATGCTCCTTATATGTATGACCAAAATGGGGAACAGTCCAACTCTATTACTCTAGAACTACAACCGAGTGGGAATGGATACAAAGTATTGGTAAAACCAGATCTAACCTGGCTGCAATCACCAGAAAGAAAGTATCCAGTTATAATAGATCCGACAGTTGAAACTTCATTAGGTCGATCGGATATACTTGATAATCATGTTTCTCAGAATTACCCGACAACGAATTATATCAATAGTGTTATGTTAAAAGTGGGGAAAGGCTCCTCTTCCGGCATTAATCAAACATTTATCAAATTTAATTTACCAACGATTTCTGCTGCAAATGTTATTACAAAAGCTACATTAGATTTATCTCTTTATAGCGCAAACACAACAGCAAGTCAGATTGATCTCCATAAAGTAACGCAGAATTGGGACACCAATACCATTACGTGGAATACAAAACCAACCTTTGATTCAAGTAAAGTTCAAGACTATCAAATGGTTCAAGGCAATGCCAATACCGATTTTGTTTGGGATATAACAGGGATTGCGAAACAATGGTATACCAACCAACAAAATTATGGATTGATGTTAAAAGCAAATGATGAAACGGGGAACTACACGGAGTTTTATTCATCGGATGTAACGGATACTTATGCAGCATACCGACCAGTGGCAACATTTGATTATGTCAACAATAGTGGTTTAGAAGATTATTGGACCTATCATTCGCATGATGTAGGACGTGCAGGAACAGGATATGTAAATGACTATTCAGGAAATCTTGTGTTCACGCATGATGATTTAAGCATGAATGGGACGAGAATGCCAGCTTCCATCAATCATGTGTACAATAGTACAGATCGATTAGTGGATAATAAATATGGTTTAGGCTGGCGATTAAATGTAAGTCAACGAGTGGATCTTGACGGTACGTTAAATCAGTATTATTACACTGATGAGGACGGCACAAAACACTACTTTGATTTTGATAGTACATCGAATTCTTATAAAGATGAATCTGGTTTAGATTTAACGATGACCATTGATTCTTCGTCAAGCACAGAAAAATATAAAGTAAAAGATAAGTCTGGTAATCAATTAAGCTTTAATTCAACCGGCTATCTAACGTTCATTAAAGATAATAATAACAACAAAATTTCGTTAAGTTATTCAGGAAATTATTTAGTCAATGTAACAGACGGCGCTGGAAGGATAACGACGATAAAACGAGATTCTACTACCAATTATCTAACTCAAATCATCGATCCAAGCGGGAGAATTACTTCTTATTCTTATACAGGGTCAGATTTAACGAAAATAACCTATCCTGATGGGAAATATAGTCAGTATACGTACGATTCCAATCATAATTTAACTGAAGCGAAGAATTTTGATGGATACCGAATCGACTATACGTACTATACGAATGCTCCTTACCGAGTTCAGAAAGCAACTGAATCCCATATTGATAGTAGTCAAGTGGTAACGAATGGTCAATCCTTACAGTTTACCTATGGAAACAACACGACTACCTTTGTTGATAATAGTGGCAGAAAAGAGATTTACCAATTTAATGACAGTGGAAATACGGTTAGCATGAAGGATGCAGACGGCAATGCTCAATATTTTAAATATAAAACGAGTGGCTCAAACGTTAATAAACTTTCCGCTGCTTCAAAAATGCAAAGAACAACAATCAATTTCTTGCTAAATCATAATGCGGAAGCAACCACAGATTGGACAGCTGGGAATGATACGGGTTCAACCGGCTCACAAAGTTTTACGACTGAAGCTGCCTATATCGGCAATCAATCTCTTAAAGTGACAAAAACAAATAATACCAACGCGCATTACTATAATCAAACGGTTACTTTAACACCAGGAAAGACGTATACCTATTCCGGATATATCAAAACAAGCAATGTTTCGAAAAGTAATAATGGAGGAGCAGCAATTTACCTTCAATATCAGGATAAAGCTGGTGTTTGGCGCACAGTTACTTCTCCCTATGTAACTGGAACTCTTGATTGGAATCGTTATGAATTAACTTTCACGCTCCCTAGTGATACCACATATAAAAACGTAAATATTCGAGTGGGTGTAAATAACGAAACAGGATCTGCTTATTTCGATGCCTTACAACTTGAAGAGGGAAAAGTTCCTAGTCGATATAACTTAGTAGAAAATGCAGATTTCAGCTATGGATCGACGATTCCTTCCTATTGGAATCAAGTAACGGGAAGTGCTTCTTCCAATATCTATACCACGGTTAGCGGCGGTCCATCGAACATGGACAGCAAGGTATTCGGTATTAGCGGTAACGCAACTGAACTCAGAAATATCAATCAAAATATAAAAGTAAAAGGAAAAAAAGGTGATATCTTTACCATTGGAGGCTGGGCGAAAGGGGACACGGTTCCGATTACGGATACAAGCAGGTATTATGCTTTGGATCTAAAAATCAAAAGAACGGACGGAACCTATGAATATATTGTTGTTCCATTTAATCAGGATTCATCCGATTGGCAGTATGTTTCAGATATTGGAACAGCCGATAGTGATTATACTGAGGTAACCCTTTATGCCATCTACCATCATAATCAAAATACAGCTTATTTTGATGGTCTCCAATTATATTGCGAACCATTTGAAGATAATTACAACTATGATAGTAATGGAAATTTAATTAACACAAAAAACGTAAAGCAGGACCAATCATCCTTTACGTACAATTCCACCAATGATCTTACTAAATATGCTGATCCGATGGGGAATGCTTCTACTTATACGTATGATAACAATCATAATGTCTTAAGCTCTGTTTCACCGAAAAATATCGTATCCAGTTTTACGTATGATTCAAACGGTAACATCACATCTACTTCAACGAAAAGTTCGGATGGAACGTTATCCGTGAATAATAGCACCACTTATACGCCAGATGGAAATTATGTTTCTTCCATAACAGATACTTCAGGTAATGTGATTACGAATAATTATGATTTAACCAAAGGGACGCTAAAGGATATAACTGATCCCTATAATCAAAAAACAACCAACAGTTATGATTCCAATACAGATCAATTACTATCTGTTTCAAAAACAGTGGATCAACAGACAGTGACAAATAGCTATCAATATCAAAATGATTTGTTAAGCACGATTGTCCAAAATAGCAGTAATATTGGATTTCAATATAATGTTTTTGGGGACAACACTCAGGTCAATATAGGGACAAAAAATTTAATAACAAACAGTTATGATAATTCCAAACATTTATTGCAAAGCAGTCAATATAATCAAGGTGACAAGATTTCTTATGGATATGATAATACAGACCGTATCACGTCCAAATCTTTAAATCAATCGTCCATTCCGAATTTCAGCTATGCTTATGATAATAACGGGAATCTTGGGTTGCTAACGGATAATGATAATAGCGTAACTTATCGTTACAATTATGATTTATTAGATCGAGTAACAGATATAAAAGATTCATTGGGTAATAGTTTTCAATTCACCTATAATCCCAATAGTCAAATTACGTCACATCAGTTTAACACCCCTAGTAAATCGTATACTACGACGTATTCTTACGATAGTGTAGGGAATCAGACATTGGTATCATATAATCAAAGTAAAATTGACTTTACTTACGATACGTTAGGGCGTTTGCAACAAAAAGTGATTAACCTGGCAAGCGGTAATTATGCAACGGCCTATACCTTTAAACAAGGAGTAGACTCCGGGAAAACAACCTATTTAGTTGACACGTATACCAATGGTACCAATAGTCCTTTATCCTATACGTATGATAAAATGGGGAATATTAAGACCATTACGCAAAGTGGAAAGAAAATCACTTATACGTATAACGAATTAAGTGAATTGCTTCGTGAAGATAATGCTGTAAATGGACAAACTCTTGTCTATACCTATGATGTAGGTGGCAATATCAAAACGAAAAAAATCTATGCGTATACAGATCCATCCCTGACACCAGCAAGCCCAGTAAAAACGTATACATATAATTATGGGGATACAAACTGGCACGATCTGTTGACATCGATTGATATTACAACGTATACGAATGGAACTCCGTCGACCGTTACAACGCAAATCGCCTACGATCCAAATGTAATGGGAAATCCGACATCTTATGACAGCAATACGTTAACATGGACGTGGGGAAAAGAGCTAAAAAGCTTCTCGAATGCTACTTATGACATTACGTATTCCTACAACGATGACGGAATACGTACCAAGAAGGTTGTCAAAAATAAACAAACGAATAGTACTGTAACGACAAACTATGTTCTAGACGAGGATAAGGTTGTTTACGAATCTGATGGAACTAATAACCTTCACTATACCTATGACAGCGAAGATAACCTTTTAAGTCTCAACCTTAACGGAACTGAATACTACTATATTCTTAATGCTCAAGGAGACGTAATAGGGTTATTAGATGGTAGCGGGAACCAAGTCGTAACGTATCAATACGATGCCTGGGGGAATAATACTTCCATTAGTGGTACATTAAAGGATACCGTTGGGAAGCTAAACCCATATCGATACCGTAGCTATCGTTACGATTCCGAAACCAATCTTTATTATTTACAAAGCAGGTACTATAGTACGGAATGGGGTAGATTTTTAAATGCGGATTCAATAGCAGGAAGTAAAGGTGAACTCCTTACTTCAAATATGTATACTTATTGCAGAAATAATCCTGTAAATAATATAGACCCTAATGGTGATTGGGATTTACCTTCAAAGGGAGTCTATAATGGTATGGTGCGGACTTACAGGGCAATAGGGAATGGCATAAAATATGCGTGGAATGGTATTAAAACTGGTTCTAAAAAAATTATTAATAAAATAAAGGGTCCAAATAATATTGTAAAAAATGGAACGAAAGTATTTAAAAAATTTGATGTTTCAAAGGCATATGTCAAACCAAAACATCTCTCTACTTCGGGTGGTAATGGTGCGAAATTTCTAGGCAGTACAAAAAAAGAAGCAGAAGCAATCTTACGTCAAGCTATGCGAAAAGGAGATATAAGTAAAGTACTGGATAATGGTTTGACTAGAGAAGGAAATCAGTCTTATGAAATTATTATTAATGCTGGTAAACAAATTGGTACAAAAGGTGAACAAAGAATAAAGATAATTCTTTCTGATGATGGTGGGATGTTAAGTGCATATCCAATAAAATAGTAGTGTTGGAGGTAGATGAAAATATGATTGATGTCATGAAACGCTTTTTAAATGATGAAATCTCATCTCAAGAACTTTATGAGGATATTTATTTCTTCATTAATTCTTTTCATATTAGAAATGGCGAGTTTGAAGGGAATTACTATATAATAAAAAAAATGGATAGGGATAATTTTTTAATATATGCTGAAAATGTATTCCCTGATAACCACAGAGAAATACCATACAGTTTGACTGTTTATAAAGAGGATTTGCTTAAAAGTATAAACCACCATGCTAAACTAAATGGCTTAACTGTAATTAATAATAAGGACAATTAAGGAATGGATAAATACCTTAAGGGGGGATATGTACTCTCTTAAGGTATTTTTTTATGAGTGGAGTGCCGAATATAACGCTTGTAATTCAGAGAATATACATGACAATCGTAATCCTATATTATGTATTTTACGAATTATAAAGTATGTACAACAACTGTAAATTGTATGCCTTATCGAATTTAAAATACATCCTGAAAATAATTACAAAATCATCAGTTACCACCAGTCCTTTGGGGAACCCATGTACCATTAAAAGAATTTGAGGAAGTTTTACCACTACATACTGTCAATAAAATTGTTATAGTTGATAGCACTAATAATTTTCTCATAAATACACCTACAATTCTTTGTTTTTAAATTTTTCTAATACTATTTTACAATTTCGAAAGAAGAAGGGCTTTTTCTAATTTCTCTAAAACAAACAGTTCATAACTTTTGAGATTTGATATCGTTTTGTGGATACAGTATTTTCAAGCTATTTGATGGTATCATACCTTTGATTCATATAACCAAGTAGCAAGAATTAACTTCAGATCCCCCTGAACTCCACTTAATCATTCTGTATATGTAAAAATCCTTTCAATGATTGGCCTGATCTACCTATTCGATTCTTAATACCAGTATTCATAAGAATTCGATCCTTTAATGTGTGTATTTTTCTCGTTTTGATACAACGACCCTATTTAGCAAATGAGATAGCTATCGACAAGGCTTTGGTTAAAATCATTTTAGATGACATAAAAAGAGCCTCCAGCCGATGGGCTTTTTTTAATCCTCTACTATCTCCTCTCATTTTTATAATCCGGCAAATCTGACGTTTCCTTTTACATCATGCACAAGAAATGCCCTATTAGGGGAAGAAACTTTAAGGGTAAGGCGTACTGGAACCAATTCCAGAAAAGCATTTTAACAAAAAACAAAACATGCAAATATTACCATGTTATAAATTTATGAAATTATATTGTAATAAATGTTACTAAAATATAAAATTGGAAGGAATGTAATTTATTTCAAGGAGATGAAATGTTTGTTAAAGAGATTTTTGCCAATTTTAATCGTTTTTGCTCTTATAGTAAGCAACCTGCCAATGATTGCGCGGGCGCAAGAAACGCCATCCAATGACACTATACAAAATGTAGATCCCGAATTTAATGCTACTTCAAAAGTAGGGGAAATTACTTCAGAGCGTACAGCTAACTCTAGCACTTTTTATTTAGGAAATGGAAAATTTCAAAAGCGAATTTACCAAACTAAAATCCATAATAAAAATAAAAAGACAGGAAAGTGGGAAGATATCTCTCCAAATTTAGAAGATAAGGATTCTTCCGTAGTAACAACAGATAATACTTCACTCGTCCCTTCTTTTCTTAAACAAATGGATAACGGTAAATATGTAACTTACCAATACGGTGACCAAACCATTTCTTTTTCTCTTGTGAAAAGCACTGATACTGATGGAAAGGACTATTCACCAAATGATGTAAAGGCGGAATTCAGCAATAATGAAAACCAAATTTTATATAAAGACGTTTTTCCTTCTATTAATCTTAGAGACTTTACTTTTGATTCTCAGATTAAAGAAGATTTAATCTTAAATCAGTATACAGGGGTTAATCAATTTGAATATAAAATTGAAACCAGTTTAAAGGCTTTAACAAAAGAAGACGGAAGTATCGACTTTGTTGATCACAATGACAAAGAAGTCTTTACCCTGCCAAAACCATATATGGAAGATTCCAATATTGATGTACATAAAGGAGAAGGGCAACAATCCGACAAGGTTAAATATTCCCTGAAACCGATAGATGGCGGTTATCAGCTGGTCATAATCGCAGATTCCGATTGGTTAAAATCATCCGATCGAGTTTATCCGGTTTATATTGATCCTTCTACTTCCATTAATGCCAGTTCTGATACCTTTGTGATGAGTGCTTACCCGACTGCAAACTATAGCTCCTCATCAGATAAATGGGACTCAACTAACAATGCTTATGTATTAAAAATTGGAAATTACGATAGTACAACCGGGACCTGTTATGGATATTTGAATGAAAGCTTATCAAGCATTGCCAATATGAATATTGATAGTGCTACTTTTAATGTACATGTGATTCACTCTTATTATCCAACAACCGCAACTGGGTTATGGTTGAATTACAATACAGCATCATGGTCACCTAGTACCTTAACATGGAACAGCAGGCCTACTTCTACTAACATCACAAGTGTGGATGTGGCAAAAAACCAATGGGCTAAGTTTGATGTAACTTCCATTGTAAAGGCATGGCTGGATGGAACGAAACCAAACTATGGGTTCAACCTTAATACCAATGGAAATGGACAGACCTTTTGGAAGAAAGTAGTCTCAAGTACCAACTCTACCTTAAAACCATATTTATCAGTCAATTATACTATTCCGGTTCCAACGAATATTACTGGAAAAGGTTATAGTAATGGTGATGGAACAGGATATGTAAATCTCTCTTGGGATAAAGTTGATGGTGCGAAAAGCTATAATGTTTGGATTTATAATGGAATTGCCTATGAACATTTTAATGTAGGGAATGTTACTTCATGGTCTACTCATAATAACTATGTGTGGCCAACACAAACAGAAATAAATGCAGGTCGCTATACTCTACATCATTCTGAAATATCTACTAGTGATAAAGGAACAGAACTTCCGATTGATCCTAAACCTGTTTATATCAATTCAGGAGGAACACATACAACTAGTAATTTATACTATTTCAAAGTCAACGCAGTATTTGATCAAGGAGAAAGTGCTTCTTCTGCGAATACGTATACTACAGTGATTCCAAATTTAGCAAAACCCAACATCCCTACAGGAATTAGTTACTCAAATGGCGATGGTACGGGGTATGTAGATTTTAATTGGAAATCAGTCCCAGGAGCAACTGGTTATAAAATATGGTTATTTAATGGGGATCATTATGAAGGAAAAGATGTTGGTAATGTAACCTCTTGGACCACAAAAGGGAAAAAATATTGGCCAACTGCTACAGAAATAGCTGCAAAGAAATTCAATTTACATCTAGATGATAATAAAGGGGCAGAATTGTCCGTTGATCCTTCCAAAGTTTATGCCAATGCGGGTACGAAGTATGCTACTACAACTAAGTACTATTTTCGGGTAAGTGCTTATAATTCACAGGGTGAAACAGTAAATTCGGATGCATACATGCCGACTATTCCAGATTTAAAAGTTCCTCCTGCTCCCAATGGATTTTCTTATACAAACATGCCATCAACCAATTCGGGATATATCAAACTTAGTTGGGATCCTATTCCTGGTGCAACAGGATATAAAGTATGGATGTTCAATGGCAAGGATTATGAATCTTTTGACGCTAAGGATACTACATCATGGACAACGCAAAATTTAGGGATATGGCCTACTCAAGCAGAAATAGATAAAGGCGCTTTTCTTCTACATCATGATAATAAGGGAACAGAGATACCAATTGACCCTTCTCCCGTATATAAAAACTCAGGTGGAAATTACGCTACAAGTCAGTACTATTACTTCCGGGTAAGTGCTTACAATCTAATCGGCGAAACGATATACTCGCCTACTTATTTTAGAACAACGATTGGAAAACCAGAAGAATTCTTAGGAAAAGAAGATTATTGGTCGATTTTTGATATTCCTAATGGTAGTGTTAATGCCGCAACAGGGAACTTAATCATAAATCAAAATGATTTCTCTATTAGTGGATTAGGCCCAGATTTAGGGATATCCAGAACTTATAATAGCCTGTCTTCTACAGGTGGGATTTTTGGATTAGGATGGCATTCTGATGCAGAAATGAGGGTAGTTGCTGATCCAGATGGAAAACATGTTAATTACACGGATGACGATGGTACATTACATGTATTTACTAAGAATGCAGATTCCTATTCAGCACCCACAGGTGTGTATCTTCAACTAGAAAAAACAACGGATTCTTATAAATTAACGAATACGGACCAAACTCAATTCTATTTCGATGTAAATAGTGGAAACCTTACGAAAAAAGTAGATGGTTATGGGAATACAACTAGTTATCAATATCCAAATCAAAAATTATTATCGATTACGGATGCGTCTGGAAGAGTATTATCGATTAACTATAATAGTGATGGTAGAGTTCAAAGTATCACATTTAAGAACAAAACCGTGTCTTATGAATATAATAATGGTTTATTAACCAAAGTGACTCAAACGGATGGGTCAGTGACAAAGTATTCCTATAACAGTAACTTTAAATTAGAAAAAGTTTATGAACCCAATGATACTGCTGACAACCCTGTGATTGATCAATATTCATATGATACAAATGGTAGAATTAAAACCGCAACGGATCCGAACAACCATCAATATCAGCTATCATACGATGATTCTAAAAACCATGTGCTGTTTATTCAGCCTAATGGTCATAAAACTCAATATACTTATAATGAAGCTGCCAATCCAATTCAAATGATTGTGGATCCTGATAATTTAAAAATTACAACAAATTACGTATATGAAGGGAATAATTTAATAAAGTCCTATGATCCAAATGATCAAGGAAAATCAAATCCTACCGAAAGCTATCAATACGACAACAATGGAAATGTCACCAAAGCTTTAGATAGTTATGGTACCGAAACATATCAATATAATAAAAATAATGATATAACCCTTTCTACCGATACCGAAGGAAATAACACGTCGATCGCATATAACGGATTAAATCCTGTATCTGAAACCGACCAAGCAGACAAAACTTCTTCTGTCTCAAAGTTTGATAAGCATGGAAAACTAACCGAAACCAGTGATTCCTTAGCATCCGGTACAAATTTAATCATTAATCGAGATCTTTCATCTTGGGTTAAGCTAACTAATAATGATTCAGGTACCATAGGCCAAGAAACTACTAAAGACAAAGCTGATGTGATCTCTGGACCAATTGCTATAAAATTAGATAGTCAATCCACCACATCCGATAATAGTCAAGGGTATGTTTCAGGAACTCAAGACATTAAAATAGAGCCTAATAAAACCTATACATTTAGTAGTAAAATCAAAACAGCACTAACGAAAGCCAATGCATTTTTAAATGTGCGTTTACTTGATTCTAAAGGTAATCACATTATCTGGGTAAACAATCGGTATAGTAAGCTTTCGGGAACTACACCTTGGACAGAAAGGCAAATAACATTTACGACACCAGATAATGCAGCAACAGCGAGGATATATTTGGAGGTAGAACACAATGACCCTTCAGCTTCCGGACAAGCTTGGTTTAATGCTATTCAATTGGAACAGTCAGATGTTTCATCGAGCTACAATCCAATTGTAAATAGTAGTTTTGAAAACTCGCTAAAAAATTGGTCAGGTTCTGGCGGTTCTATTGATGCTGAATCTTTTGATGGGGATCATTCACTTAAATTGACTGGGTCTGCAAAATACACCCAAACGATTATCATTAATCAAGATAATAATGATACACCCGTTCCTTTTACCTTAACAGGACTTTCGAAAGCTGTTGGAGTAAGTGGAACTGGTACCTATACTATTTCAGCCAATGTTCATTATACGGACGGAACCACAGAAACGAAAAATCCTGATTCAAATTATCCAATTGGAGATCAAGACTGGAATAGGGCAGCAGTAAGTATTCCTGCTTCAAAACCTGTACAAAGTATAGACGTTTCTGTCATTTTTAATGGATATCTGGGAACGGTCTGGTTCGATGCGATTAGATTATTAGAAGGGACTGTTACCACCAAGAACTCCTATGATGACTATGGAAACGTTACTCAACAGGTAGATGAAGCTGGTAATACAACAAAAAAAGAATATGATCCATCAAACAATCTAACAAGCGAGACGGATGCAAACGGGAACAAAAAGTCGTATGAATACGATTTGGCGAACCAACTTCAAAAGGTCACCATAGCTAACGGTACATCTATTTCTTATGCGTATGATAAAAATGGAAATATAACATCTAAAGTAATTACAGACCCAAATGGTATCCCTCAAAAGTACTCGTATTTATTCGATCCAACTGGGAAGGTGTTACAAACAACCGGTCCGTTGAATGATGTGACGAAAAATGAATACGACTCAAGTGGAAAGCTCTTTAAAACGACATTACCTAATGGAAACACGGTGGAAACTTCATATGATGGGGCAGATCGAATTCATTCCATTTCCTTTAATGGTAAGGAAAGCTATTTATATGGATATGATCTGAACGGAAATGAAACCAATGTTAAAAATGTTGAAATTGGTGAAGAAAAAGTACGGACCTATGATAATGCCAATCGAGTCACGGCAATTACAGATCGTGGAGGAACACAAAATTGGGAGTACCCAGCCAACTCGGATAAACTTAAATCTTTCAGTTTTGGCCAAGGTACATTTTCTCAGAAAAATACGTATGTATACAATCAATCCGATGAGAATACCATTGTAAGCGACGGTTCTAATACGTATCAATTTGATTATGATGAAAGAGGTCATATCCGAACATTTACTTCTGGCGACCGTTCAGGGGCTTCCTACAACTATGATGACCGGGGATTATTGAAAGATCTTTCTGTCGGTACAGTAAACGGCGATTCTATTTTATTTGAATCTTATAAGTATGATGCCAATAGAAATCGAATTTCTATTCATTATCCTAGTAAACAAGACATTCTTTATAGTTATGATGCTTTAAATGAGTTAACCAAAGAAGTGTTAAAAGATGGAACCACCTTTGATTATACTTATGACGGTTTTGGAAATCGTACTAAAATAAAAAAGACAACGAAAGATGGACAAGTATCAACAATCGATGCATCTTTTAACAGTGAAAATGAATTAAGGCAATTTGGAGATGAATCGATCAAGTATGATGAAAATGGAAATCGTACAGAGGATGGCAAGTATGTTTATTTATGGAATGCGAAAGATCAATTAGTCTCAGTTACTAAACAAGGTGAGAGTACTCCGTTCGTAACTTACAGCTATGATGAAGATGGTAAGAGAATAAAAAAAATTGTTAATGGAACTATTATCAACTATCACTATGATGGTGACAGTATTCGAATTCTATATGAAACGGATGCACAAAACAACGTTGTCCGATCTTATACCTATTCAGCAGATGGACAGTTGCTTTCAATGAAGAAAGGCAATAAATCCTATTTTTACAATTTTAATTCACATGGAGATGTAATCTCCATAACAGATTCATTTGGTGCGATTGTAGCCACCTACGAATATGATGCCTGGGGGAATCCAACAAAAGTAGAAGAATCGGATGTACTCAAGGACAATCAATTCCGCTATGCAGGATATCAATATGATACTGAAACAGGTTTATACTATCTAATAGCTCGTTATTATCAACCACAGCAAGGTGTATTCTTATCACTTGATCCAAGTCCTGGACAAAATAATGATTTTATTACTCAAAATGGTTATACTTATGCTAGTAATAACCCAGTAATGAATGTTGATCCTGATGGGAATTTTGCGGCTGCAGTAGGAGTGTATTTTATTCCTGGTGTTGGCGAAGTTGCTATGGCAGCAACTGTTATAGTTGGAGGGGCTTACGGTGCTTGGTATTTAGGTAAAAAAATAAAAGAAGTAACACAAAAAAAGTAAGAAAAGTAGAACCAATAGGAAGAAGAAAAAAATTTAATACAAGAAAAAAGGCAAAAGAAGCAGCTGAACGGGAAGCTAGAAGATATGGAAGAAAAGTAAGGAAAGAAAAACATGATAATGGTAGGGGGCCTCACTACCATCCTGAAGTTCCAGAGCGTCAATGGACACCAAAAAGGCCAATGCCACATGATCATTATTACTTTCCAAAGAGATTTTGGTAATAACAAAAGAAAAGTATAGGTACAAAAGTCGGTTATTGGTACCGGCTTTTGTATTATAATATTGTACAATTAGTAATATTATTAAATATGGTTATTGTGGATATAGATTTTTATTAATACTGACAAAATAGTGATTTTATAAACTGTTATGAGTTTAGTACTTATTATCCCCTTAAAAATCAGTTTATTTTTTCACTTTCAAGATTTATTTAGAGTACTACTTTAAATAAAAGGAGAGAGTTTGAATGAATAAGGAACTTGAAAAAATAATAGTTAAATCATTTTTTAATAAAAGAATTCAACAAAGAGTCTTGTTCGAGCTATTTTCTCCTAAAAAAAGACGAGATGCATTAAGTAGATTAAATCACGATTATTTATTTACCTTACGAGAGGAGTATATGATTCGAATACCTAATTCAAACTTAGATCGTCAGGAAATTGAAAGACTGTTGATTAAACATGGTGCTGGTGATATTTGTTATGTAATGTCATTAAATGATTCCATTGATGGTAAAGAAATGGATTTAAAGACAGCCATAGATCGAGTATTCGGTTATGGTTTGTCTTCAATTATCTCTTGCATAGATGGAAAATTGGCATATTTTCAAGCTGAACAGGAATGCGGTGCTCCACCAAGATTTATTTTAAAAAAGAATTAAAAATTTTTACTATTAAAGTTACTTAAACATTCCACAATGAAATCGACAAATAAGCTTAGATGTAATTTGGAATGTCAGCGATTCTAAAATGACAAAAAAGAGAATCCAAAACTAATAAAAGTAAACTTTTGCAGTAGTGTCTTTTAATGCACAATTAATGGCTGTAAAACTACAGCCCAATCAAGATAATAAATGAATCCTAGCAAGCTCCGGATAATTTAATTTGAAAGACTGAAATTTAATGTTTGGATAAAGATCTCTATTTTAATTTAAGAAGGCTTAACCAGCCTTTGCGATCAGACATGCTCTATTATATAGGAGGCACGTCTTCTGTTCTGAGTTTTTTTAGTCAATCACACAATACCAAAGTATAAAGTGAAATATAGTTCTTTTGAAACAATGTCAAGGAGCATAATAAAACAATGGATAATCATTTATGCTAAATTATTCTATCCGACTATTAGGTGAGAAGTTTGAGTGAATTTAGAAATAATATTTATAGGAAGTGATTTTTTTAGATGATGAATATATTTGAAGCCGCTGCTAATGGTGACTTAACTGCGCTTAAAAAATTATACTATTCATCAATTAATATGAATATAGCAGATGAAAATGGTTATACACCCCTTCACTGGGCAGTTCAAGAAGGGTATGATGAGATTGTGGATTTTTTAATTTTTATCGGTGTAGATTTGAATATCCTGGATGTTGAAGGCTATAGTCCTATACTCATTGCTGCTATAAAGGGTAATTATGTAATAATTAATAAACTAATTTGTGCTGGTGCTAATATAACAACTAATATAGATGGTTATTCTGCTTTACATGCAGCTGCTGCAATTGGAGAGCAATATATTTGTGAGTTATTGATTAAAGAGGGGCTTGATCTGAATGTGCAGGATCAAAATGGTTATGGTTATACACCTTTACACTGGGCGGTACAGGAAAATCATTTAAATGTAGTTAAATTAATGATTGAAAAAGGTGCGAAAATCAATGTAAAAGATATTGACGGTTTTTCCCCTATTTATATCGCAGCATCTGAAGGTTTTTCAGAAATTGTTAATTATTTATTACAGAATGGTGCTGATATAGAAATTAATTGTGATGGATCCTCTAATTGTACACCTTTAATAATTGCATCAATTTATAATAATATTGACGTAGTTTATTTATTATTGAATCGAGGAGCAAATATAGAAGCTAAAGATAGTGATGGAAAAACGGCTTTATTTGAAGCTGTTTTAAATAATAATGAGGATATTGTTAGTCTACTTTTAAAATATCAGGCTAAAACAGATATCTTGGATGCAGAGGGTAATAGGTTAATAGATTTAATTTCATCAAAATACGAAAAGTTATGATTTGAAGAGTGAATCAAATTTTTTAATGTAGTGAGATAGTAAATAACAAAGGTTAAGTGTGTCGGAATAATTTATTAGTCGGGCTAAGGTTACTTATCTTGAATTATGGATAAGTAACCAGCGAAGTTCCTGTTGTGAAAGATTGCGTACTTCCTTTTCATTTTTGGGCCATTGGAGTTTACCATTATCTAAACGTTTATAAAGCATGGCGAAGCCATCGCCATCTAAATACAAACATTTACAGCGATCTTTACTCCACCCTGCAAACAAGAATATAGAATCGCCATATGGATCAAGCTCGAAAGAATCTTGAATTAGTGCTGCCAGTCCATCAATCCCCTTTCTCATATCTGTTTTACCGCAAATGATGTAAATATTCTTTACACTTGTATAGTCGTGTTTCACAGATTTTTCAACTCCCTCATGACCGTTTGGATGATGTGCTCATCCACTCCGTTGAAGAAGGAGATTTCCACGTTTACCGTTTTGATCGTGCAAGCGCAATTGGAAGAGGTTGTTGAGGAAGTGGCTTTAAGTGAACCTTTATTTTCGGAATGTAATGTAACGGGGACAATTGTCAGTTTTTGTTGCGACATGTGAAAAAGCACCTCCTTAATTTGATACGTTCATCTTACCAGGAGGTGCTGCATGTTTATATGCGTTGTTTGATTGGGGGCTTACTTTACATTATTTCAATACTTTGAAGGAATTCGAAATAGTTTCGAAATTGGACAAGAGCGAGTATGAAATGCTACATTTCCCTAAAAAGTAGCATAACGTTAAAAAAAAGTAATTAAAAAAACTAAAGGTATTAAGTTAATTATCAATACGGACTAAAAATTCAAGTCTAATTTTAGCAATTTCATTATTAATAAACTAATATTATAACATTAGATTTGATGAAGAAATTATTTTTAAATTTAGCCACTTTTTAAAATATTGGAAATTACCTAAAAACAAAAATAAATAGGTGATATTTTTTCAGTGCCGTTAAAAAATGAAAGTTTTTATTTTGGACAAGACAAATTATTGGATTGATTGAAAGTATTACTCCAATATCGATAATTTTAGATTTAAATAAAAAAGGACTTCCGAGAGAGGGAGAGTTAAAATCATCCAAAATACTTACAGCACTGAGCTTTATTCCCGATTGTTTAAATGATTATTCCTTCAAAATAGTAAAGAACTATTTTCCGATATTAGGACAAATTAATGAGAATGTAAAAAGAAACCCCATTCTAACTGTTCAATATAGTGATATTTCATTAATAAACTATTGTGAAGAGATTAAGAAAAACAATGGGATATCAAATAAATATAGGAATATTTCCGATAATAAAAATTTTATTCTTATTAAAAGTGAAAATTAACAATTTAAACTTCCATTTTTCAATTTTATCCTGTAGTTGAGTAACCAATAAAAATTAATATTAGAAAATAGGTTAGCGGAGTTCCCCAAAAGTTAAACTTTCGGGGAACTCCTATTGTTTATTTAGTGCAATTTTAATGTTCCATAATTAAATATGAGTTCTTTGGAAATTCCCCCCTACAATAGGACTCTTGAGAATATTACCATATAACATTTCCTCTTTGATTCTCTATATAAGGATCATTTGCGAAAAGCCAACGCAGAGGTTACCAACCATATCATCTACATTATTATCCGCAGGGGCCTGTTTTGTGTCTTAAATAAAGAACTGTTATATTGAAATGAAAACTGTCTAATTTTAACACCATGAGGCACACAACACCTGCAATGCCATTGGCTTTTACCTTTTTGTGCAAATAAGTTTGTTGAAGATACTTCATTCATAGACTGCATTTGTTCTGCAACAGATTTTAACTGTTGCTATGCTACAAAGTTCCAATATCATGGATAGAAACGGAACTTTATTTGGAACTACGGTTAAATTATTACCAATTATAACATTCACTTTGTGGGTGGTAGCAGCTACGCTGGGATTCCCTCTTATAATGATTCGAACTAATCATTTCTAATGCAGCTCTCTTCACATCTTCCTTAATAGAATTGTAGTAATCCATCTATGTATCTAAAAGTTGTAAGTTTTGTACACTACCAAAATATCGTTTTTTTTCAATTATTTCTTGCTTGCTTCCTATCTAAAAGATAGTCTATAATATATGTACAGGAAGTTAATTAACTTTTAGACAGGAGTTATCAAATATGGGTGAACTTGTTGGATACGCGAGGGTTAGCACCTTGGATCAGGATTATTCCTTACAAGTTGAACAACTAGAAAATTATGGATGCGCTAAAATTTTTTACGAAAAGAAAAGTGGAAAAAATACTGGAAGACCAGAGCTCCAGAAAGCACTGGAGTATTTAAGAGCAGGCGATAAGTTAGTCGTTTATAAGATTGACCGCTTGGCGAGATCCACTAGAGATTTACATAACATTGTCCATGAATTACAAGAGAAAAATATCGGTGTTGTTTTCATCAAGGAACAAATCGACTTTTCAACACCGGCTGGAAAGCTAATGTTTACCATGTTGGGAGCTATTGCTGAATTTGAGCGCGATCTCATAAATGAACGGACCAAAGAGGGGCGAGAACGGGCGAAAGCACAAGGGAAACACTTAGGAAGAAAAGGACAGGACACAAAAGAAATCAAAAGGGCATTAAAGCTGTTTGCAGAACGGGAGACAAATGGATTAAGTGTAAATGACATTTCTAAACAAACAGGCGTGCCACGTTCAACCATATACGCAAAAGCTAAGGGGGCAGAATAATGGCAGTAGACGATCACGCAATAAACAGTTTAAAGGTTTGGTTTGATATTGAATATGAGGAACTAAAAAAGGAATGGAAAAGTGGACAGTACGAAAACCTTTCTGATTGCCCATCTTTTAAAGTAACCTATACCTATCGAGAGGCTTTAAACGTGCTAATTAAAGGCCCTCAATATATTGATGAAACACAGCTAAAAAGAATGATTGAAGAGGATTTGGAGATTGAAGAGCATTGGGAGAATCGGAAGTAAAACAAATGTGTGCTTACTGCGCAAAGATGAAGAATTTGAAGCTAAGAAAAAACAATTGCTTAGGATTTGATCCAGAATGAATGTATCCATTGAGCTTCATTTTATCTCGAATGAAAATAAAGTCATGCGTAGGGGAGAATTTCCTCTGAGAAGAAAACGGCCTGAAGAGGTAGCTTTTGAATTTTGGAAACAGATCAAAAGAGAAATGCCGTTTGGTGGAGAATTAGTACGAGTAAAAGCAAGTGGAGAAGATATAACTGAATTAGTAATGGAATTAGAAAAAGCCCCTCTCAAAGATTGAGAAGGAGGCTTTTCATCAAATAATATCACATTAATTCCCCCCTTAACTAACCTGTCCGTTAACACAAAAAGAAAAGCACCCATATATGGCAGGCTTTATCTTCAACTCTTGCACCCCGATAGTTGAATAACGCTGGGCATTATTTCGCCGTTAATTTATTATAAAATAGAGATGTAAGCAGATAGAAGAACAAATCTAAAAAAGGTGTTGTTATCGGTGCAGCAAGACAGAATTTATAAAATCTCTTGGCGTTCCATACTGACTTTAATGTTTTTTGGTGGATTAATGTTTCTGCTGGTTTGCTTTTCGATTTTTCTTTCTCATATTTTCATTTCTGCAATTTGGTTGTTGTTAGCAATTGTATGTTTAGGGTATGCCTTTTATCTTTTAAAGAAAAGAAAAGAGGCGAAGGCATTTTATTGGGATGATGAAGGAATTGTCATTGACCTTCAGGGAAATAAAGTCTATTGGGAAGAAATTGAAAGTATTCAATACTCTAATGTCAGAGGATCGAAATCTACTGTCATTTACCCACATTACACTTTTCACGAAAAGATTAGAATCCGCCGAAAGAAACTGATGCCAACACCTGCACATTCAATCGATTGGTTTTATATCGAAAAACCAAAGGAATTTCACCAAATATTGATGGAAACTTGGGAAGAAAAAACGTTTAAACCGAAGAGTTAGGCAATAAAAAAAGGGACCGCCGCCGTCCCGTTCTTAAACAAAAGCACCCGTTAGCGTAAGTACAATACTTCACATTATTTATTTTTATTGAATTAACAGAGAAGTCTGAAATCATTTAATTATTTGAGTGAGTCCAAAAATTAACCAATAGGCGATTGTCCCAACCACCCTCCAGGGAGATTTTCTATTCATAATACCGATACATATACATAGCAAAGTAAATAAAGAGAAACCTAGCATTCGTAATTGCCCTTGAAATGGACCAACCTTATTTAAAGCGAGTACAAAAGTAGCAATGATAAAAAATGTAATTATAGCGAAATTTGTGCTTTTCGAATATTTCATATTAAGCTCCTTCATCCCAAGATTGTTTAATAAATGAAATAATATTTATCTTTTATCACTATTCCACAAATATCCTAAATTTTCCTTCTTCAAGTAACCTGCCCATTTAGTTCAACAAGAAAAGGCTGCCTTTTTATTAGCAGCCAACTCTTTAAGGAATGCATCCTTTAGTTTAAGTGTAATACTTCACAAACTTTCATTTATAAAGAAAAAAAGTTGTTTAGTTATGGAAATTTTCTTTTCTTCTTTCTTTCCAACCAAGATTTAATTTTCTTTTCATATATTTTAATCCCAATATATCCATCTATGAATGAAACTAAAAGTCCGATAATAATCATACTTATTCCAGTATTGTCAATCATAACAATTGGTTTAAGTATTGTAAAAACAACTGATAACGCAACTGGTACTGTTAAACCAACCCATATACCTAAAAAAATTATAGCCATCTTTATTTACCTCGATTTTTTACATACTTCTGAAAAAAACAAACAGTTCTACTTCTAATAAGAGAATATCATATTTCACATCCTGCCCCGTAAGTGGAATATGCAAAAATAATAGCTGCCGAAGCAGCAAATGTTCTTAAACTCTAGCACCCGTTAGTTTAAGTGCATTTTTTCACAAACTCTTATTACAGTTCTACTACTCTGATAGTAAAATTTGCCGCTACTATATTTCATCATCATTTCGTTAACCAAGAAATGAATAAAAATAATACCGAAGAAATCAACCCATAAACAACCATTTTTATGTTTTGAATGCCATCTAATAATTCTATTCCACAAATACCTAGAAACACAATGGAAGCACAACTAAACCACATTCTGATGTGTAGTGAGGATGGAGAATGTACTTGGTCGTGTTGTTTATTTACAACGAAGCCCATAAGATAGAGAACTATTGAAATACAAAAAAGCCAATAAAACATATTCACACCTCATATTTAGCAACAACATAATTTTTATAAACTTTAAAATCGGTAAGTATGAAACCTTTATTCTTTTCGTTATTCAACTCTCCTCTTGAACCTACATCGTTATTATTCTATTTCTTTGTTCAAAATGGTTTGTCATTCTCCCACTAATCTGCCCCTTTAGTTGAAGAAGAAAAAGACCGAATTGACCCAAATGTAACCAAATATACATTATGTTACATAAAAAAATAGGCCATCTATTAAAGAAGTGATTTCGTTGCCTTTATAAGGCAACAAAGGCACCCTTAAAGGTGCCTTATCCTTAATAAATGCTCTTAATAATGTTTTGAGGAATGTTAAAAAGGCTTGTGTTAATAGGTACATTTATTTCTAAATTTTTAACTTCCAGTTTATCCACTATTTTTCCCTGTTTGTCATAAGTTTCTCTTTTAAGAACCATTCCAGTTTGTTTATCAATCCAATACTTAAAAGTTTCAGCCTGATGTTTTTCTTTGAAATAGTCAGATAGTTCACCAGAAACTACTGTAACTTCCCTTCCTAAAAGTCTTTCATCCGGCTGAAATGACCATTTTTCTTGATTTTCTAAATAACCAATTGCATATGTCAAAGGTGCTACAATTGCCTCTGCCCGTCCTGTTTGGGCATGATCTGGTCTTGTATTATATAATTTTGATCCGTCAGGCATTTTTTCTAAAACAAGAGGGGATTTCTTATTAAACTTATTCGGGCCTGGTGGGGCAGCATGAGCAATATGAGCAAATGTACCGTTGACTTTAGAGGCGAAATATTTTCCAGTATATATATCTTCGGTTCTTCTATCTTTTGATGTGCTTTTAACATAACTTTCGGGATGATCTCCTTCCTGAACTACAAATTCTACATTACTTTCTCCATCCCGCTTTGAAGACTCAACAAAATTTCCTTTAACCGTTGTGAAAGTATCAACAGTGTCCCTCATCTTATATAAGAGTTGGGTTTTAGGGTCGGACTTTGATTCTGAAACAGTAGTTTGGGATTTCGCTGTAGCTTTAATAGTCGCTTTCTCCTCTTTCTTTGGTTCCCCTAAGCTACACCCATTCATAATTACTATAGACGCTGTTAAGAGAAAAAACCAATTGTTCCTATTATTGAACAAATTTACCACCCCCCAGCTATATTAATTCTCTATTCAAACTTTACCCTCCTCCTTATATTTGAAAATTATAAAACCGATATCCGTGCCTTGTTTGACAGGGATCTTTTTATCTAAAAATCACCTAATGTAACAAAATATCTATTATAAAATTTTTACTTAAGTCACAAAAAAAGCTGCCAACGCAGCTACTTTTTTGTTCTTTTATTTAACTAAAGCACCCGTTAGCTTAATAAGGAAATCTATTCTTCATCCAATTTATGAACAAACTCATCAAATGAATTAGCTATATGAAATATTGAGTCCTCTAAACTTTCGTAATATAAATCAAAGCTAAAATAAATTATTTTAGGTTCTTGATTTCTTCCGTTTTCAAAGTAAAAACAAATAAAGTCATATTCCCATTCTGTCCTTGCAAACGGTATTAAATGGTTTGGTTGCAAGTGTTCTTCTTCCTTGCAAACATTGACAATATAATCATCGCTTTGTTCCTCAAAATTCAAAAAAGTAATAACCTCATTACTTTTATATCCACCATCATCCATAGCAAACTTAAACTTTTTGTTCTCCAAATCATAGATATTTAGAACAAATTGAACATATACAGTCGGGAACTTGATATTAAGGATTTCCTCGATAAGAGTAATATTTTTTGTCATTTTCCCCTCCAACAAAAAGACTTGATAAGTTACAATTTAATCCTACTTCTTATTGAAGTAAACTGCCAATTAGCTCAACAAGCAAAAAGATGTTGCCGCAGCAACACCTTGTTTAACTCTTGCACCCGTTAGTTGAAGAACAACTACTTAACTCCAAAATAATGCTCAGCTAATTCTTTAATAAAGTGGGAACCCCAAGATGTTCTGTGCTCATAATTTTTCCATTCCTCTTCGTTTGTCCTACGATAAAATTCATACCCTCTAGTAAGGAAATAATCATTATCAAAATCACTAAAAATATTTGGTTCTATCCCATCAATTTCTAAGGGACGAAATCCCTGTATCATCCCATCCAAACCAGTTTCGTGAATTGTGACAATGTGTACATCTCCCTGTTTAATGGTGCTACAAACTGCCAAATCTTCTGATGTAGGTGGTTTATCTCCAACCCAATTCATTAATCCTGCTAAAAAGCATTTTGTAGAGCCAAGCTCTCCTTTTGGCATTATCTGAATAACTCTACCGCAAGCAAATTTACCTGAATTTAATGGAATTGCCCAAAATTGTCCTGGTATTAAAAAACGATTAGATTTTGGCTTAAAAGGGTACTCCATTGGTTTCCACCTCATTCTTATTTTTAAAGCTCCAGATATAAATTCTTTTTACAGTATTACTAATTCAACAATAATATTTTACTTTCCTTTTTCAACTAAACTGAGGGAGTTTAAGTACAACATTTCACAATCTTTCTTGTGGAAAAAGAAAAAAGGCGACCTTCTTCTTGAAGTATCGCACCCGTTAGTGTAAGTACATTTCTTCACAAAGTGCCCTTTTCTATATGTTGACTAGCTTAATCTTTCCAGTAAAAAGAGCATTGATGTCGATTCAATGCTCTTTTTCTTAGTTATCGTTATTAACACAAAGTTGTGCAGCTATCTCTTGTACCCGTTCTATAGTTACTCCATCTCTCAATTCCACCGATAAAGGATGGTCGGTTGGTTCGAGCTCAATGAAAGGTCGAATGCCATCTGGTCGAGGATGGACCATTGTTTTTAAGTTTACTGTATCAGGATAACAAGGTAAATCGGTAGATAGCCACCCAAACATTGGTTCCAATAATTCTTGTTTATCCCAGTGCTCTTTTATATTGTTAAAATTATCTTCACTTAATGAAACCCATACACCCCATATTAGGTGTTCATCCGTCCCAATTATAGGAATCTCAATACATCCACGAATAAAGAAATGTTCGTTATCCATAATGCATAAATCGTCATCTAGCTCAAACCCCTCCTCTCGCTCTTCAGGTGTAGCATCATAATAATAGACGGGAGCTGTATTTCCGTAACTTGTAGGAAGTTCTTCGTGATATTTACCGCAACAACTGCAAGTGTATCCCTTAATTTTAGTCATTCTGTTCCTCCATTAATTTCACCATTTGAATCTTCTATAAGATCTTATTCATAATTCGTTATCCAAAATACTTATTCCTTCTTTCACTAAACTGCCACTTTAGTTGAACAAGAAAAAAGGCTGCCAAAATGACAGCCAATATCTTAAACAATAGGACTCAGTTAGTTAAAAACTACAAAAGTCTGTCTATTAATAAGTTCAATATAAAATAAAATATCGATAAACCAACAACAAAATAAACCAATCTAAGAAGATGTTTCCTCCAATTTGCCTTATCCTTAAAGAATACAGATAGGAATATTAAGATACCTACTATTAAGATTTGAAAATACATTGACATTAAAAACCACCGTTATCCGCTTTATTTTGCCTTTTACTATATATCTTGAGAGTTCAACAAAAAAAGCAATTTTCCTTCTTCAATAATCGCACCCATTAGTTAAACAAGAAATCTCTTTTAATAAGTACCCTTCCCCTCTCATTTTTCAGGTAATTCAGGAAAAATTAGATTTACTATTAACGATACAAAAACACAAAACCAAAGTACTGCTATGTTGGAAAAACGGCTTCCAAAATTGAACATAATTAGAATAAAAAGAAAGAATATTAGAGATTGCACCCACCTCGGAAAATATCGCCTACGATTACGATTTATTTTCTGTACAGGTTTGTGTAGTATGACTCCAACTAGAACAATAGCTATAGAATTAAACAATGCTATCCACCAAGAATAGTGATTCCAAAACAAAATACTAAATAATAAAATGACTATCACTAAAGAACCATAAAATTGCTTATTTAAAATTTTTTTCAAAAAAATCCCCCTCATTAAAGAGAATCTTAGCATGAACTGTAACCGTATTCTTCATGAAAAAATTCCCAAAACTTATTACACTAAACTGCCCATTTAGTTCAATAACGGCAATGAAAAAGGACTGCCGAA
>NZ_MLYR01000045.1 GCF_001866655.1 Bacillus sp. MUM 116
TTTAATAATGGGCCAAATTGTTTTAACACTAAAATAAATATTATATTAAAATAATTATAAAAAGCTATTAATTCTAAAAAGATTTATATTATAATTTAAGTAAAGTTGTAAACAAATAGCTTATGAGGTGATGGAATGAATAATGAAAACAAGCCGTTAACTACTGGTTCAGGGGCACCAGTAGGGGATAATCAAAATTCGATGACAGCAGGGAATCGCGGCCCTACATTAATCCAAGATTTTCATTTAATCGAAAAATTGGCCTATTTTAACCGCGAACGCGTGCCAGAGTATGTCTAATGAGCTAGCGGCAAAACTAGCCGGGGAAAATCCGGATTATCATACTGAAGATTTATTTAATGCAATTGAAAAAGGGGATTTCCCGGTTTGGAAATTATATGTGCAAATTATGCCGCTTGAGGATGCAGATAATTATCGCTATGATCCGTTTGATGTTACCAAGGTTTGGTCACATAAAGATTACCCATTGATTGAAGTGGGGCGAATGGTGTTAAATCGTAATCCTGAAAACTACTTTGCTGAAGTCGAGCAGGCTGCTTTCTCTCCAGGTAACATGGTCCCGGGTGTCGAAGCTTCACCTGATAAAATGCTTCATGGAAGAATTTTCGCGTATTCTGATGCCCACCGCTATCTTGTAGATCCAAACCATAATTTACTTCCAATTAATCGTCCAAGGGTAGAAGCATCTAATTATCAGCGTGACGGAGCGATACGCTTTGATGGCAATGGCGGTGGATCCGTGTATTATGAACCAAATAGTTTTGGAGGTCCGAAAGAAGTTCCGGAAGCCCGCCAAACTGTATTCTCGGTATCCGGCAATGCAGAAAGTGTCGCTTATGACCATGATGATCACTACTCACAGGCAGGTGACTTGTTCCGCTTGCTGGATGAAGAAGAACAGACGAGGCTGGTTGAAAATATCGTTGCGGCTATGAAACCAGTTGAAAGAGACGATATCAAACTTCGCGCCATCCAGAATTTTTACAAAGCAGACGCTGAGTATGGTGAAAGGATTGCTAAAGGGCTAAATCTTGCTAATCCACATGGTGTTAAGTAACCTAGTAAATTAGTAATTCATTTGTGGAAAATAAACCTTGTTTATTATTCTTCGGTTACAAAAATATTTTACAAAAGTATCCATTTTTAATTTGGATGCTTTTTTGTTTGTTTTTAGCAGGAATTTTGGTGCTAAATTTAGAAATATAGAAATAGGATGTTTGTAAAAGGGGGAGTTAACTTGGAAGTAAAAGTGGTAGAAAAAGAGGAATTGAAGGTTGTAGGTATTGCATGGAACGGTAATTATTCAGAAATAATGAAAATTCCAAGTCTTTTTAACGTCATGGAAGATCGACTCTGTGAAGTGCAAAATAAAACAAATGAACCAGTTCTAATCGCGCCATTTCATAGCAGAGAAACGGAGTTCACGTATTTTGTCACGGCACCCGTGGAAGAAATAAAAGAGGTGCCTGATGGTATGGTTGGTTTTACGATTCCGCGAAAAAACTATGTGTTTACAACTCATAAAGGTAGGGCAGAAGAGATTGAAAATACATACAAGAAAATTTTTGCATGGATGAAAGACTATGGTTATGAGCAAGATCATCAGGCATTAAGCTTAGAAGTTTATAATGGTGAACATAAAGAGAATAATGCTGCGGGGAATTTGATTTTTGATATCTATCTTCCAGTAAGAAAATATTAGAAAAGTTATGCTAAAAAAGGAATTCGAAAATTTCTCGAAAAATTACGAACAAATTATTTCCCTTTCTCGATTGAATTCGTTATACTGACAATATTATCAAATTTAATATTCCTTCGGGGTCAGGTGAAATTCCTAACCGGCGGTGATGAAGCCAATGCTTCTTAGTCCGTGACCCGGTTAACATTTGTTAAACGGTGGATCTGGTGAAACTCCAGGGCCGACAGTTAAAGTCTGGATGGGAGAAGGAAAAAATAGCAGGATTGGAAATTGGGTGAAAAAAACCTATTTCTAAGCCTTAGTTTGCTATTGTCTTTATTAGGACCCTGAAGAATAATTTCAGGGTCTTTTTATGTTGTATAAAAGGAGAGTCACCAAAATGAACGATAAAGATTATATGGGCTTAGCCATTAAACTTGCTAAAAGCACAATTGGTCAGACTGCACCCAATCCTGTTGTTGGAGCAGTGTTAGTGAAAGATCATCAAATCATCGGGATGGGTGCTCACCTAAAAGCAGGTGAGCCACATGCAGAAGTCCATGCCATTCAAATGGCGGGTGAAAAAGCAAGGGATGCAACCATTTATGTAACCCTTGAGCCTTGCAGCCATTTTGGCAAAACACCTCCTTGTTCGGACTTGATTATCCGTACAGGTCTAAAGAAAGTATTTGTAGCAACCACCGACCCAAATCCACAGGTAGCGGGCAAAGGGATTGAAAGACTAAAGAATGCTGGAATTGAAGTAGAAGTAGGCCTTATGCAGGAAGAAGCACGCGATCTTAATAAAGTTTTCTTTTATAATATCAGCACGGGTCTTCCGTATGTAACTTTAAAATCTGCGATTAGCTTGGACGGGAAGATTGCAACCGCCACCGGCGAAAGTAAATGGATTACAGGTGAAGAGGCTAGGGAAGATGTCCATGTATTCCGCCACCAGCATGATGCGATATTAGTCGGAGTCAATACCGTCATTAAAGATAATCCAACATTAACAACAAGACTGCCATCTGGCGGGAAAAATCCAATCCGGATTATTCTTGATACTCATCTTAGAACACCCATTAATGCAAGCATCGTTACGGATGGACAGGCACCGACATGGATTCTTTCTGGATCGGGTGTTAATCCGATTAGGGAAAAAGAATTCCTGGACCTAGGGGTTAAGCTGATAAAAATGCCGATGGAGCAAATAAACATTCGAGAAATGTTAAAAATAATAGGAGAAATGGGAATTACTTCATTATTCGTAGAAGGCGGTGCCGGTGTGCATGGAAGCTTTTTAAAAGAAAAAGCTTTCCAACAAGTGATTACCTATATTGCGCCTAAACTGATTGGCGGGAAATTGGCTCCGGCCTCTTATGGCGGCGTGGGATTTGAAACAATGGAAGAGGTCGTTTCTTTAAAAATAAAAGAAGTGGACCGCGTCGGCAATGATATCCGCATTATTGCAGAACCTAAGTGAGGGAGTACAGTATGTTTACCGGAATAATTGAAGAAATTGGTTTGGTTTCAAATATACAACGAACAGGAGAATCCTTCGTTCTAACCATCGAAGCGAAAAAAATTCTAGGGGATGTCCACCTTGGTGACAGTATTGCGGTTAATGGAGTATGCCTCACTGTTACATCCTTTACCGGAAAAAAGTTTACGGTAGATGTTATGCCGGAAACCGTAAAAGCCTCCAGTTTAAATGACGTAAAACGTGGTTCTAAAGTAAATCTGGAAAGAGCGATGGCGGCTGGTGGAAGATTTGGCGGACATTTTGTTTCCGGTCATATTGATGGAACCGGGGTAATTAAAAGTAAAAAAGCTTTTGAAAATGCTGTCTACTATGAAATTGAAGCAAACCAAGAAATCTTGCATTACATTATTTTAAAAGGGTCGATTACCATTGATGGGACAAGCCTGACTGTTTTTGGAAAAACAGAAGATACCTTTACGATTTCCCTTATTCCTCACACATTGTCTGAATCGATTTTGGGCCTTAAAGGCTCCGGTGATATTGTGAATTTGGAATGCGACATGTTAGGAAAATATGTTGGTCATTTTTTAACAGGCATGAACAGCAATCAAGTAAAAAAAGGAACCTCAGGCATATCAGCCGATTTCCTGGCTGAAAACGGATTTGCTTAATGATTAGAAAGGAGTGAGGAAAAATGTTTAATACGGTTGAAGAAGCCTTGGAGGAATTAAAACAAGGAAAAGTCGTTATTGTCTGTGATGATGAGGACAGAGAAAATGAAGGGGATTTCATTGCCTTAGCGGAGAAAGCGACACCGGATATAATTAATTTTATGGCTATTCATGGACGTGGATTAATATGTGTGCCAATCGAGGAGGAAATCGCGCAAAAGCTTGATTTAATCCCAATGGTACCCGTAAATACGGATTCCAAAGGGACAGCTTTTACTGTAAGTATCGACCATAGATATTCAACAACAGGGATTTCCGCATTCGAGCGATCCGCAACAGTCTTAAGTATGCTTGATCCGGAAGCCAAGCCAGTAGATTTTACAAGGCCAGGTCATATTTTTCCATTAGTGGCTAAAAAAGGCGGTGTGTTACGCAGAACAGGACATACGGAAGCGGCGGTAGACTTGGCGAAATTATGCGGAGCAAAACCGGCTGGTGTAATTTGCGAAATTATGAATGAGGACGGCACGATGGCACGTGTCCCTCAATTACGAAAAATTGCCGATGAGTTAAATGTAAAAATGATTACGATTAAAGATTTGATTGAATATCGCAATAAAAAGGATAAACTCGTCAAACGGGAAGTGGAAATTAATCTCCCTACAGAATTTGGAAACTTTAAAGCTGTCGGGTATTCCAATCTTGTTGATCATAAAGAGCATGTGGCATTAGTCAAAGGGGAAATTGACCCTGAAAAGCCGATTCTTGTCCGGGTCCATTCCGAATGTTTAACAGGTGATGTGTTCGGTTCCTACCGCTGTGATTGCGGACCACAGCTCCATGCCGCACTAAGTCAAATTGAAAAAGAGGGCAATGGCGTTCTGTTATATATGCGTCAGGAAGGCCGCGGGATTGGTTTATTGAATAAACTTAGAGCCTATAAACTTCAGGAAGAAGGCTATGATACAGTCGAAGCGAATGAAAAACTTGGTTTTGGCGCAGATTTAAGAGAATATGGAATTGGCGCGCAAATTTTAAGGGAATTGGGAATTAGAAAAATGAGGTTATTAACCAATAACCCTAGAAAAATTAAAGGCTTAAAAGGGTATGACCTTGATGTTGTCGAGCGTGTTCCGCTCCAAATGGAAATGAGAAGCGAAAATGAGAACTACCTTAGAACGAAGCACGACAAATTGGGGCATCTTTTACATTTTTAAATCAATTATATAATTTTTTAAACAATCGGAGGATTCAACATGGGACATATTTTTGAAGGTAATTTAGTCGGATCAGGTTTAAAAGTAGGAATCGTAGTTGGGCGTTTTAATGAATTCATTACAGGCAAATTATTAAGCGGGGCACAGGATGCATTGAAAAGACATGGTGTCAGCGAGACAGATGTTGATGTTGCCTGGGTACCAGGTGCATTTGAAATCCCCTTAATTGCGCAAAAAATGGCGGATAGCAAAAAATATGATGCCGTTATCACTCTTGGAACAGTTATCCGTGGTTCTACACCGCATTTTGATTATGTGTGTAACGAGGTAGCGAAGGGCGTTTCTGCCATCAATTTAAAATCAGGTATTCCTGTTATTTTTGGAGTTTTAACAACTGATTCAATTGAACAGGCGATTGAACGTGCCGGCACAAAAGCAGGAAATAAAGGCTGGGATGCTGCATCAGCAGCGATTGAAATGGCCAATCTTTGCAGAACATTTGAATAATTTTCACCGCAAATAGGAAAATTAGATTTTGATGAAGGTTTTTCCTTTGAACGGAAATTTTTCTAAAAATATATACAAATTATTTTCTTTTCCGATATAATAAAAGAATCATAAAAATATTTAAAGAATAGGTGCTAAAATCTTATTCAAGATTTTAAGCTTAAAAGGGAAGTTTGGTGTAAAGCCAACGCGGTCCCGCCACTGTAAATGGGAGCTACCTATAGAATGTCACTGTCGTTTTGATGGGAAGACATAGGAAGCTATGAACATGAGCCAGGAAACCTGCCTATTTATTTGCGCCAAATAACCTACGAGGATAGGGAGGTGTGGAAGGCTAGACTCCTTTTACTTTACATATTAAGTAACTGAATCTAATCGAACCAACATCTCCATGTCCATCTGGAGATGTTTTTTTGTGTGGTGCAAAATATTTTTTGATAAAAGAAATCATATTAATCAAAAACAGGAGGAACCAACGTGAAAAAATGGTATTCACTATTGTTAGCTGCAATGTTAATAATAGGTGTATTAGCAGGTTGTGCCGGAAATCAAGACCAAGGGAAAGAAAACAAAAATGCAGGGGAAAAGAAAACAGAACAAGCTTCTTTCCCGGTAACGATTACAGATGCATTAGGGGATAAAGTTGTCATCGATAAAAAGCCCGAAAGGATTGTGTCATTAATTCCAAGTAATACAGAGATTGCATATGCTTTGGGTCTGGGAAAAGAAGTGGTGGGAGTATCTGATTACGATAACTACCCAGCAGAAGTATCGAAAAAAGAGAAAGTTGGCGGGCAAGAGATAAATGTAGAAAAAATCCTTTCTTTAAAGCCTAATTTAGTGTTGGCGCATGAATCTGCTGCAAACATTGAGAAAGCAGCTCTTCAACAGCTTAGAGATGCTGGAATCAAGGTTTTAGTCGTGAAAAATGCCGATCATATTCAGCAAGTGTATGATACCATTGCTATGATTGGGAAAGCTGCCGGTGAATCAGAAAAAGTTCCTGCAATCATCAAAGGAATGAAAGATAAGCTTGCGGCTATTCAAGCAAAGGCAAAAGAAATTAAAGATAAGAAAAAGGTACTTGTGGAAGTTTCACCCGCACCGGAAATTTATACAACCGGTAAAAATACTTTCATGGATGAAATGTTAACCATAATTAATGCAGAAAATATCGCAAATGATCAAAATGGCTGGGTAAAAATCAATGAAGAAGCCATGATAAAACGGAATCCAGATGTAATTGTGACTACATATGGTTATTATGTAAAAAATCCATCTGAAAAAGTTTTAAAACAAAAAGGCTGGGAAAATGTCAATGCCGTGAAAAACAAAAAGGTTGTGGATGTCAATGCTGATAAAGTAAACCGTCCAGGCCCGAGGATTGTTGAAGGAGTAGAAGATCTTGCAAAGGCCATCTATCCGGAAGTTTTTAAATAATAAATACTTCGCCTTTTGTTTGGCAGGTTTTTCACTTATTTTTGCAGTTTTATTGGGAATTTCGATGGGAACGGTATCCGTTCCCGTTCTTACTATTATTAAAATCATTTGTTCAAATGTTCTTGGAATTCATTTTTCCGAGCAACTGGACCCAATGTATCAAAGTATAGTGATGAACATTCGACTGCCGAGGGTCATTTTGTCCGGACTTGTAGGTGCGGCACTTGCCATCAGCGGCGCTGCTTTTCAGGGACTGCTTCGAAACCCGTTGGCCGATCCTTATACATTAGGGGTGTCTTCCGGGGCATCTGTGGGGGCGGTTTTAACATTATTTTTTCGATTTTCGATTCCAGTTTTAGGCACATTTACATTACCTGTGCTAAGCATTCTTTTTTCGTTTATAACCATTTTTTTAGTTCTTACGTTAGCAAGGAAAATTGACCGTTCAATGAGAGTGGAAACGATTATTTTAACTGGGATTATTTTTAGTTCATTTTTAGGTGCCCTTATCTCACTGATGATTGCTTTAACAGGAGATGAACTTCGAGAAATTATCGGCTGGCTATTAGGAAGTGTCTCGATGAGAGGCTGGGAATACATAAAGCTTATTTTACCATTTTTTATTTTAGGCGCGATCGTCTTGATCTTTAATGCGAAAGAATTAAATGCCATGTCATTTGGCGAAGAGAGAGCGCAGCATTTAGGGGTAAATGTGCATAAAAGGAAATTAATCATCTTAACTGCAGGTTCGATTTTAACAGGAGCGGCAGTGGCAGTTTCAGGAACCATCGGTTTTGTCGGACTGGTCATTCCCCATCTTTCCAGATTATTATGGGGACCAGATCATAAGCATCTTCTTCCGTTAACGATTTTATCCGGAAGTGCTTTCTTAATATTAGCGGACCTTGTTTCTCGAACCATTATTTCACCAACTGAATTGCCCATAGGTGTGATTACGGCATTGATTGGTGCACCTGTATTTACACTAATTCTTATGCAGAGAAAAAGGAAGGAAAGAAGTGGTTAACAAATGCTTACCGTTGAAAATGTTTCCGGTGGTTACACAGGTGATTACATTCTTAAAGATGTTTCATTCAAAGTAGAAAAAGGTGAATTATTTGGTATTTTGGGACCGAATGGAAGTGGGAAAACAACCCTTTTAAAAATGCTAAGTGGAATTCTTCCTGTTCAAAAAGGTGAAATATTAATCAATGGAAAAAGACTCACAGAATATGGTTCAAAACAACTTGCGCAAATGATTGCCGTTCTTTCACAACATTCTTCAGAGTCCTTTTCTTATACCGTTAAAGAAACGGTTTCCCTTGGAAGATATGCACATCAAAAGGGCTGGTTTCAGTCATGGTTAAAAGAAGATGAGACAATCGTCTGGCGTGTGATGGAACAGACGGGGATTTCTCAATTTCAAAATAAAAATATTCAAGAGTTATCCGGCGGAGAAAAACAAAGAGTGTTTTTAGCCCAAGCCTTGGCCCAGGAGCCAAAAATTCTTCTTTTAGATGAACCAACGAACCATTTGGATTTATCCTATCAAAAAGAATTGCTCGATTTGTTAAGGCAGTGGACAAGGGAAACCGGATTGACCGTTATTTCAATTTTTCATGATTTAAACCTTGCCGGCCTCTACTGCGACCGCCTGCTTTTACTCGAAAAAGGGACAATCAATATCAATCATATTCCTAATGAAGTACTGCGGGAAGAAAGAATAAGAGCAGTGTATCATACCGATATCCAAAAACATCCACATCCGAAAGTAGCTGCACCGCAAATGTGCTTATTACCAGAAGGGATTAAAAAAGAATCACCCATTATTGTTGATCAATCACTGGTAACCGTTTCGAACGAGTTTATCACACTTCGTACACCGGCACCACTTCGGACGATGTCATCAGGTGTAATTGGATCGGGGACAGGCTGGCACCAAACCTTTGTTAATCGGCATGTAGACAAAAGTTATAATTGCAGCGACCATCGCAGTGAAATGGCTTCATTTTTAAAAGCAAAGGGGTTTGAACCTGCTGAAACCGTAGGAATGATGACCGCTGTATTTTTAGAGGATTTGGTATATCGAAAATATGAAGAAAATGACTTTTCCCTATTTGTGATGATAACGGCGGGCGTTGGAAATGCCGTTGATGCCTCCAAAAGTGAACTGCATTCCTTTGAAACAGTGCCCGGCACAATTAATACATGGATTTTTGTGAATGGTGAACTGACAGAGGAAGCCTTTATTCAAAGCATCATGACAGCCACAGAGGCGAAAGTGAAGGCCATCCATGATTTAGAGGTCATGGATAACGTTACAGGAACGATAGCGACAGGAACCTCGACCGATAGCATATTAATTGGTGCGACCCAAACAGGATGCGTTCTGGAATATGCTGGCACCATTACTCCTTTAGGAAAGCTGATTAGTAAAGCGGTTTATCATTGCACAACAGAAGCGATTCAAAAATCACAAAAGAGGAAAAAATCGTGATCATCCATCATTTAATTTCAATTACCATTGCAATCATGATTGATTTACTTATCGGGGACCCGCCCAATTGGCCCCATCCGGTTCGCTGGATTGGTTCGCTAATTTCATATTTAGAAAAGCGTTGGAACCATGGTCAAGCGAAAAAAGCACAAGGGGTTTTGATGCTAATCTCTGTTTTACTCATTGTTTTGATTCCAGTATTAATTATTATTTTCATAGGTTATCTACTTCACCCGTTTGTTGGGATTTTTCTTGAGGCGATCATTATTTCGACAACCATAGCCCAAAAAAGTTTGAAGGAAGCAGCCCTCGAAGTCTATCAACCATTAAGGGCTGGAACATTAGACGATGCGAGAAAAAAATTATCTTATATTGTTGGCAGGGATACCGATTTCTTGGGAGAAGGAGAAATTGCCCGCGGTACAATTGAAACGATTGCCGAGAATACAAGTGATGGGGTTACGGCCCCCTTGTTTTGGGCGCTGATTGGCGGAGCACCCCTCGCCATAGTATACCGGGCAACGAATACATGTGATTCGATGGTTGGATATAAAAATGACCGCTATATACAGTTTGGCTGGGCATCCGCAAAATGGGATGATGTGATGAATTGGATTCCAAGCCGGCTCACAGGATTCATCATGCTTTTGGGAAATCGTCCAGAAAAAATCAGATATCGTGATGCTTGGAAAATCTTGTTCCGTGATGCCAAAAAACATCCAAGTCCTAACAGCGGCTGGGGAGAAGCGGCAGCTGCCGCGATTTTAGGGATTCAACTTGGCGGAATTAACTATTATAAAGGAATGAAATCAGACCGGGCAAAAATGGGAGACCCCTTATCTCCAATAAAGGCGGAGCATATCCCAAAGACGAATACGATTCTAGGGAAAACCGTATTTTTATTTTTATTATTCTTATGGGCAGGAGGGATAATCATTGATTTGGCCGTCACATGGATCTAACCCCCGCTATTTATATGAAGCATTGGGGCTTACACTTCCAGAGAAATATATTGATTTTAGTGCAAATATAAATCCATTGGGGACACCTGCTTCAATCAAGGAAAAGTGGATGGACTTTTTGGCTGAAATTTATGTCTATCCAGACCCCAATGCCAGCAGTCTAAAGGAAAAAATTGCAAAAAAAGAACAAATCCCGCTGGAGTCAATCTTAATTGGGAATGGTGGGGCAGAATTAATTTCTTTAGTAGCCCGAATATTCGCAGGTAAAAAGGTAGTTATCATAGAGCCTGCTTTTTCAGAATATGAAAAAAACTGCCGGATTAACCAATGTGAAATCATCTATCATCAATTGCACGGACCAGGTTTTGAATTAAATTTGGCAGATTTACAGTCGAATCTGACTGGAGCAGATGCCTTGTTTATCTGTAATCCCAATAATCCAACCGGGATTCAATTTCCTTCTTCAACCATCCTTTCGATAATCGAGGAATGTGATAAGCAAAATTGTTCCGTAATCTTGGATGAAGCATTTTATGATTTTCTCGTAGGTTATGAATCTTTTTTTCCTTACATAAAGAAATATTCGAATTTAATTATCATTCGTTCGATGACAAAAATGTTTGCGATACCAGGAATTCGCCTCGGGTACATAGTTGCTGCACCTGTAGTTATTCAAAACTTAAGCGAACTGCAGCCACATTGGAGTACAAATACTATTGCCTTATTAGCTGGAGAATTATGTTTAGAAGATGAAGCGTTTATTAAAAAAACCCAGGATTATATTTTTCAAGAGCGAAAGAGACTATTCGATTTTTTCCAAAATCATCAATTCGTTGTAACAGCTTCCGATGTTAACTTTTATTTATTACAAGATCCTTATTTAAAAGATCAATTTGATCTCTTTCAATTTCTTCTTCACAACGGGGTTGTTCCCCGGCACACCTTTAATTTTCCCGGCCTGGAGGGAAGGTGGCTCCGTTTGGCCATAAAAAGCAGTGAGGAAAATGATCGTCTTTTGGAGGTGTTAGCGGAATGGCGAATGTACCATCCCTTATTTTCATAACCGGCGGTGTCAGGAGTGGAAAAAGCAGCTTCGCCGAGAGAAAGGGGCTGGAATTAGCAGCTGAAACAGGAGGTAATCTCATTTATTTTGCAACTGGGGTTCCTTCGGACGTGGAAATGGAAGAGCGTATTAGCAAACATCAACAGGATCGAGCAGCAGGTAAATACCAGTGGAAAACCGTAGAACAATCCAGTGATATCGGCTTGAGGGCGGTGGAATTTACGAAGCGGGATACGATTCTGCTTGATTGCGTGACGACATTGTTGAATAATGAGCTGTTTGCCACCGAAACATCATGGGATAACTCTTTTTTAGAATCGGTGAAGGAACGAATATTTAACGGCATTACAAAAATTAAAGAGCAATCTAAAACAATGATCGTCGTCAGTAACGAGGTAGTTTACGAGCCAATCCACGAAAAAGAACTTGTGATTATATATGGAAGATTGTTAGGACATATTCACAGACAATTGGTAAAGGATGCGGATGAAGCTTACTTGGTAGAAGCAGGCATCCCGATTATGATGAAAGGAATGAAAGCATGAAAGGGATTATGTTACAGGGAACAGCTTCTGATGTGGGGAAAAGTCTGGTTGTTACCGCCTTATGCCGAATATTATCGGATGAAGGTAGAAAGGTGGCACCTTTTAAATCGCAAAACATGTCTAATAATTCCTATGTAACGGCTGATGGAAAAGAAATCGGCAGAGCCCAGGGGATCCAGGCAGAAGCAGCCAGAACTGAGGCATGTGTTTGGATGAATCCAATCTTGTTAAAACCTCGCTCCCAGCAGGATTCAGAAGTAGTTTACTTGGGCAAGGCGATTGAGACCTTTTCCGGACGAGAATATCGGGAAAAGTTTTATGAAAAAGGGCTGGAAGTGATTCAGGAATCCTTAAAACAGCTATCGAACCAATTTGATGTCGTTGTCATTGAAGGAGCAGGCAGTCCGGTTGAAATTAATTTAAAGGATCGTGAGCTGGTCAATATGAAGGTGGCAAAAATGGCGGCTGTGCCGGTCGTACTTGTTGCCGATATTGACCGTGGAGGAGTGTTTGCCAGTATCATCGGTACGCTTGAACTATTGGAACCGGAGGAAAGGAAACGTGTTGCTGGGGTCATCATCAATAAATTCCGCGGCGACATTACTTTATTCGAAGATGGAGTACACTGGCTGGAAGAAAAAACAGGGATTCCCGTTTTAGGAGTATTGCCCTATATTGACCATCACATGATCGATGGCGAAGATTCATTATCCATCACGAATCAATTTTCAAATCAAAAACAAGGAAATCTTGATGTGGTTGTCATTCATCTTCCATTTATTTCAAACTACAGTGATTTGGAGCCTTTTTTATATGAAGAAGATGTTTCGATACGCTGGGTAAAACATGGGGAAGAATTTGGTGTGCCAGATGCGGTGATCATTCCCGGCACGAAAAGTACCATTCAAGATATGAAATATATCAGAGAACAAGGTCTGGATGTGAAAATCAAAAGCCATTATGAAAATGGCGGGTTTACAGTCGGTATTTGCGGCGGGTATCAAATTCTCGGTGAAGAAATGGTTGATGAGGCAGGATCGGATACAGGAATCCCGAACAATAGTGTGCAGGGTTTAGGCATAATACCGGGGAAAACTTGTTTTTTTCAAGAGAAAAAAACGGTAAGAACAGAGGCTGCCTATCATAAAAATACTGGATTTCCTGTAAATATTGGATTGGAAGGGTATGAAATCCATCTAGGAAATACCTTTATCAGCCAAAAAGGCTGCTCCTTTTTAACGTTGGCAAATGGAAAAGAGGAAGGCTATTTTAATAATAGTGGACAACTGATTGGAACATATCTTCACCATCTTTTTCATAATGACGAATGGAGAAATCGCTGGCTAAACCTAATTAGGGTAAGAAAAGGGCTTGCGCAAAAAGAGATAAGGAACTTACGTGAATTTAAGGATCAAAGATTCACTGCGCTTGCCACCCAAATGAAAGCGCATCTAAAATGGGAACTTCTAAAAGGGATCATCGAGAATTGGGGTTCAGAGGAATGAAGTTTTTTAAAGGGTTTTTGATTGGCCTGCAGTTTTTTACAGCGGTTCCGGTTCGTTGGGAGCTGCCAATGGATTCGGAGCATCTTGGTAAGACGGTGCAAGCTTTTCCTCTTATCGGGTTATTTCAAGGCATCATCTATGCGGGTTTATTTTTTCTGATACAAGAATATACTCCATTATCCCATTTGGCCGCGGCTTTTATACTATGGCTGGCGACAATCCTTATTACCGGTGGGATTCATCTTGACGGCTGGATAGATGCGAGCGATGCATACTTTTCCTATGGAAATCTGGAAAAAAGGCTGGAAATTATGAAGGACCCGAGAACCGGAGCATTTGGTGTACTTTCCGTTATTGTTTTACTAAGCTGCCGCTTTCTATTTATTTATGAAATAACCGAAACTGCTCCTTATCTTTTGATTGCAGCCATTCCTTTCTTCAGCAAGACTGTGATGGGAGTTTTACTTGTTACGGTTCCATCTGGCAAAAAAGAAGGGCTGGCAGCGTTGTTTCAACGTGCGGTTTCGCCCAAATCGTTAACAATTTATCCTGTTTTTATCATCCTTTTATTGATCATATTGATCATGTTTAATGAAAATTTACTCCTTGTCACCATCTTATTGTTAGTAGCCGCCGGTTGTTATCTCGTTTGCCGCCGAAATTCGGTCAAGTGGTTTGGCGGAATTACCGGGGATGTGCTTGGAGCTTCTGTAGAAGGGACGGAGTTAATTTTATGGATGACTGTGTGGTTATTGCATTATTTCGCCATGGCCTGACAGAAGCAAATAAACGAAAAGCCTATTTGGGATGGAAGGACTCTACTTTAAGTCCGGAGGCAATGAAAATCTTGCCGATGAGAGCTTATGATGCTTGTTTTTCCAGTGATTTACAAAGATGTGTGAAAACGGCGAAATTATTATTTCCTAATAGTAATCCACAGCGATTTGAAGAGTTTAGGGAAATTAATTTCGGAAAATGGGATGGGAAGACATACGAGGACTTGAAGGAAGATTCACTTTACCGGCAGTGGTTATCAGATCCGCTTCGGTATTGCCCGCCAGACGGGGAATCCTTTCGGCAGTTTCAAGAAAGGCTTCAAGTGGGCTGGGGAAAAATTGTTGCTGAAATTTTTCGGCAAAACCTAAAAAGCTCCTCGGTCATTACCCATGGTGGTGTCATTCGTTACCTTCTAAGCAGGTATGCACCTATAAAGAAAGAATTTTGGGAATGGCACTCTTCTCATACTCAGGGGTACGAATTAATCTTTAGCCGGGAAGCGTTAAGGAGGGGAGAACGGTGCACTTTATTACAGGCGGTGCCTTTAACGGAAAAAGAAAATGGGTAAGAAAAACCTATCCGATTCGAATTAATGAACAATGGAAATCAGCCTATCAAAATGCCCCATTTCCAATTAAGCTCAGAGAACATCAAGGGGAAGTACTTGTCCTTGAGGGAATGGAAATGTGGGTAAAAGCTTTAATGAAAGAATATGAACCCGACCATTTCCGCAGGATATGGAAGGACTGCTTAAACCATTGGGTTTTATGGGAGAGAGCGGAGAAAAACCGGCAATTGGTTGTAATCGGAACGGATATCACAAAAGGAATTGTTCCGATGGAAAAGGAAAACAGACTTTGGCGCGATTTGACAGGATGGGCTTTTCAGGACATCGCTGCGATAGCGGACAGGGTGGATGTCATTTGGTATGGGTTGAATCAAACAATAAAAGGTGGAGGAATGGAAAAATGAGAATTTATACAAGAACAGGTGACAAAGGAAAAACAAGTATTATTGGCGGCAGAGTTGATAAAGATGACACGAGAGTAGAAGCATATGGCACCGTCGATGAGGTGAATTGTTTTGTAGGTCAGGCGATTCAAGAACTTAATCCAGAAATTTTCGCGGATGTCCTAGAGGATCTTGAAACAATTCAACACGAATTATTCGATTGTGGTGGAGATTTGGCCAATGTTTCCGAAAAACGGGAAATGAAGCTGCAAAAAGAATCCATCGATTATTTGGAAAAGAAAATAGATGAGTATATTGAAGAAGCTCCAGAATTAGAAAGGTTTATTTTGCCTGGAGGTACAAAACCGGCAGCTTCGATTCATATTGCAAGAACGGTGACAAGGAGAGCAGAACGTTTGGTGGTAAAACTAGTAAAAGCTGATGAAAAAGCACCTGAACTGGCACTTCAATACTTAAACCGTCTATCAGATTATTTCTTTGCCTTGGCAAGGGTGATTAACTATCGCTTGAATGTAAGAGATGTGGAGTATGAAAGAAGTGCAAAAGTGTTCAGAGGCGGGAAACGAGCAGATGAAAAATAAATTCGATGGAAAAATGCTTAGCTGGCTCGCCCTATTCACCGCCTTATCTGTGGTTGGAGCTTCGATTAAGATCCCAGCCTTTGTTGACAGTGTTGCTTTGGATGTTTTTCCGGCACTAATGGCAGCTGCGTTGCTTGGAGGACGGTTTGGAGCCATTGCTGCTGCCTTTGGACACTTACTCTCTGCAATGTTTGGCGGCTTTCCGCTTGGACCCATGCATATTTTGATTGCCGGTGAAATGGCCGTACTTGTTTGGTTATTCGGAGCCCTATATAAAAATAAGCGAATCCTGGCCAGTATTGTTTTTGTTCTCGGAAACACATTTGCCGCACCGCTGCCATTTATTTTTTTAATGAGTATGGGTTTTTATGTGGCAATCGTCCCTTCATTATTAGTTGGTTCCATCATTAATGTTGTGATTGGATTCTTGTTGATTCCAAGGATTTCTGGTCTATTTAAGATCACTCATCAGAAGGAAGAGCTTAAACGATGAGAGATATAGTCACCATACCGATAACAACAAGGGAAGCTCTCATTATTGCAAGTGATAATAGCGGTGCCATTGGAATGAAGCATGAAGATTCTGTAAAAGTTCCTTATGAAACGGTTGCTTATTATTCTTTTCGCGTCGCGGCTATGGAATGTATCGCTGCGGGGGGAGAACCGATTTCTGTGGTGCTTCACAATTTTTGCGGCAATGAACCATGGGAAGAACTCGTTAAAGGTATTCAAACCGGTTTAGGTGAACTTGGTTTGAACGGAGTTTCTATCACTGGAAGTACAGAGAGCAATTTTTCCTTGAATCAATCGGCTGTTGGTTTGATTGTAATAGGAAAAAAAGTAAAAAATTCGGCTTCTCAAGTATTACTATCAGAAAATGTGAATGTTGCTATTATTGGAATGCCTCTAGTGGGTAATGAAGTAGTTGAGCAACAATATAATGTGGCACCATTATCAATTTTTCAGGAAATAAGCAGGCTGAATGAAGTTGTAATTTTGCCAGTAGGATCTAAAGGGATTTTATATGAGATGAATCAACTGTTCTCAAATGTGGTTTTAGGAAAAGAAAATTTGAGAACGGATGTAGAGGTTTTAAAATCATCCGGTCCGTCAACATGCTTTATTGTCGTTTTTCAAGAAGGTCATACAGAAAAAATTAGGAAAGCTGCAGGGGATTATTTTCATCCATTAAAGATTGAATTTTAAAAATTATGGTTGCTATTCCCATTAAATAGGTATAGGATAAAATTATTAAATTCATAAACTACTAGGGGTGCCCGGTTTAGGGCTGAGAGAAAAACAAATTCGTTTTTTAACCCTTTGGACCTGATCTGGATCATACCAGCGTAGGAAAGTAGTGGAAAAAAATTAATTTTTTTCTCCTAACCTATTAAGTCAGGTCCAATTTATGGATCTGGCTTTTTTAGTTTTTATAAAAGGGGAGTTTCATTATGAATGAAAAGGAAAGTATAACAATCGGGGTGGAGGAGAATTTACCACCGGTAAAGAGCTTCTTATATGGATTGCAGCATGTCTTTGTATCAAACGTATGGTTAGATCCTATCTTTGTGGCAACAATGATTGGACTGCCACTTACCTTATCAGCAAATATCGTCAATGCTATCTTTATTGCTGCTGGCCTCGTGACATTGGTTCAAGCAACCAAGCTGGTCCGACTGCCAATCGTTCAGGGACCATCTGCTGCATTTGATTCCATCATGATTTCGGCAGGAAAGGCGGGGGCACTTGCTTCTGCCAGCGGGAGTATTTTTATAAGTGCTATCATTGTATTTCTATTGTCGATTACCGGTGTAATTGGAAAACTACGCGCGTTATTTACCCCGGTTATTTCCGGGACAGTCATTTTTATTGTCGGTATTTCCTTATCCAGCTTTACCCTATACGAATTTTTGGGCGGCACACCGGGAATGGACAGCTTTGCAAGCAGTACCACACTTTTAATGTCCATCCCAACTGCAGCGGTTGTAATTATTTTGTCTCTTTTTGGCAGAGGGGTTTGGAAATCATTTTCTTTCCTTATTGCGTTAGTAATAGGAGATATTATTGCCATTTGCCTTGGAAAAACGAACTTTGCATTAATTGCGGAAAAAGGTTGGTTTGGAATGCCTCATTTTCTTCCTTATGGTGATATGACTTTTCATTGGAGCTGGTTTTTAACCTTTTTTGTCGCTTATATTGTTGCAATTATTGAAGCGATGGGTGTTTATCAGGCATCAGCGGAAATGCTCGATATCGATTTGGATGCTAAAAGGATCCGTAATGGTTTTGCCGGTGAATCTGCAGGCTCATTCGTCTCCTCATTAATCGGGGGATTTCCGACAACTGCTTTTGCACAAAACGTTGGATTGTTAAGGTTAACAGGGGTGGGCTCACGGAAACCGGTTATTGTTGCAGGAGTGATCTTTTTAATTTTAGGTTTTGTTCCTAAGGCCGGTGCGATTCTCGCACTCACACCAGATGCCGTTGTCGGCGGAATCTTCCTGCCTGCTGCAGCCAGCTTAGTGTTTACCGGTATTTCGATTTTGGCAAAAGTAGAAAAAAACGAAACCAACTATATGATTATCGGGCTATCTATTCTTTTAGCGATTAGTTTGCCTACATATTTTAAAGATGTAAAAGGATCAATCGGTACATTCCTCTCCAATAGTATTTTTATCGGAGCATCTTTCTCTATTATTCTTCAAGTATTATTAGTCAATTTTCCGAAATGGTTTAGAAAAGAGGCGGTAAAAAATGAAACTGGAATCACAACAAATTACGAATGAAATCATAGGGTTTATTGATAAATTTCCGGAAGGGTTTCCACCAGAAGCTGAAATCCATTTTAATGAACTGGCATTAAAGTTATTTACCATTCAATTCCAGTTCAATTTGCCATACAAAAAGTATTGCCAAACAAAGCGCAAAACACCGTTAACGGTCAAACATTGGCTGGACATTCCGGCCATTCCGATTCAAGGATTTAAAGAACTGGTGTTATCCGCGGAACCTGTGGAGAGAGCAGAGGCCGTTTTTATGACAAGTGGCACGACAAACCCGAATGCAAAAGGTAAAAATTATCATCCCACACTGTCGGTTTGGGATGCCTCGATGAAAGGGCCATTCAAACGATTTGTGATGCCGGATTGCGAACAAATCACGATGTTTGTTTTGTCGCCGGCAGCGGATTTGAATCAGAACTCATCGCTTTCCAGGTATTTATCAAATGCGGTTACCTATTTTGGTACCGAAAACAGCCGTTTCTTTTTCAATGAAAATGGACTTGATAAGGAAGGATTGGCGGAGGCTTTAAGGGAAATTGAAGTTCGTCAGGAGCCAGTTCTGCTAATAGGAGCAACATTCGCCTATGTCCATCTTCTTGATTATTTAAAAGAAAAGAACATTCGATTTAAGCTTGTGAATGGGAGCCGGATTTTTGATACCGGAGGGTTTAAGGGGCAATCCCGCGAAGTAGAAATGGATCATTTATATTTCATGTTCAATGAGTATTTCGATGTAGATCGCACGATGTGTATTAATATGTATGGAATGACAGAATTAAGCTCACAAATCTATGACCAAACAATCTTATCAAATTATTTAACTGGAAGAAGCGTTTTAGATAAAACCGGTCCTGCCTGGGTGAAAACCGTTGTGCTTGATCCAAACACATTAGAGCCTGTAACCAATGGAGAAACCGGAGTGATTGCCCATTATGACCTTGCCAATTGGAATTCCTGTTTGGCGATTTTGACAGAGGACATTGGGTATAAAACGGAGGAAGGCTTTGTCTTACTGGGAAGAGTAAAGGGATCCGAGGCAAGAGGGTGTTCGATTGCCATTGACCAATTATTGCAGGCAAATGGTAAATGAGGGGATTTCGATGATGGACGATAAAATAGTAGAGATTCAAGCCTATAAGGTTCCAAGCTCAATACAGGTGACTGATATTCGCGAGGAATTGCATGAAACGGAAAAAGGAGTTTTTTTACTAAAGTACCCGATTTTATCCGCCAGAAAAATTGCAGAGATTTCTCAGACTGTTCAGGAAAACAGGGCTAATTATTTAGCGAAGCTTTCCATAAATGATATTGTAGCAAAAATCGATCAGGCTGTTTTGAAATGGTTAAATCCAGATTATCAGTTACGACATTATGCAGAAATTCTGATCCCAAGAATTACAGGCTACGATTCAGAAATGGTCAGGCTTGAATTAAAGCGGTACCTCAGAATGTTTCGTAAAAAAGAACTTATGCGTTTCTTGGATGAGGAGTTTGACCAGCCGGCAATGCTCGATGAATTTCGTCCAAGAAAAACTGGAGGGATGAGCAGAGCATATGGTCCTAACTCGATTTTCCATGTGTTTTCTGGAAACGTTCCCGGCGTTCAAATATGGAGTTTAATCATGGGGCTGCTGCTGAAATCGGCGAATATCGGCAAAACCTCCACAGCGGAGCCGCTGTTTCCAGTTTTATTTGTGGAATCATTAGCAGAAGTAGATCCGCAATTAGCAGATTCCATAACCATCCTTCCTTGGAAAGGTGGGACTAAGGAACTGGAAGAACAGGCCATTTCTGCTGCAGAAGCAATTATTGTGTATGGCTCCAATACAACTGTGGAAAAAGTGCGTCAGCTTGTTCCGTTCGGAAAGAAATTTTTAACCTATGGCCACAAAATTAGCCTTGCTTTGATTGGTAAGGAAGCACTTACAGCTGACCATTACTTTGACACCATTCATAAATTGGCGGAGGATGTTTCAGTATATGATCAGCAAAGCTGTTTGTCTCCTCAATCCGTATTGGTGGAAGAGGGGGGGGCAGTCAATCCAAATCAATTTGCGCAAATGCTCGCAGCAGAATTGGAACGGTACCATAAAAAACGGCCGCGGGCCAAGCTTTCAGCAGAGGAAGCGATGTCGATTCAAAAGGTAAGAAATCGCTATGAGTTGGAGTCATTGTCCGGAGAAAAGGTCAGTGTCTTTGCCAGTCAAAATGATTCGGCATGGACGGTGATTTACCATGATGAAGCGGGAATGGATGCGTCGCCGCTGAATCGAACGATTCATGTTTTTAAATCTTGCAGGCTAGAAGAGGATATTCCAAAAATTGTTGTGTATAAGGACTATTTGCAGTCTTGTGGCCTTGCGGCATCACCATTTAGACTTTTTCAAATTGCTGAAATACTGGGTTCATTGGGAGTCAACCGGATCTCTCCAATTGGTGAAATGAATCGGACGAAGCCGGGCTGGCACCATGATGGCGGCTTTAACTTGCTGGATTTGGTGAGGTTTACCGATATTGAACGTAACCTGGAACAAGATTTGGAACGTTTTGACCCAGATGTTGAGTAAAAGGATGGTTTAACGATGATTTTAAAAGATAAAATTATGCTGGTAACAGGAGCGAGCCGCGGAATTGGCGCGGCCATTGCCAAGAAAGCCGCTTCCGAGGGCGCTTTTGTGATGGTGAATTATTTGAAAAATAACCAACTTGCTGATCAAGTAGTTTCGGAGATTGAAGCAAATGGTGGCCAGGCTGCCGCAATTCAGGCAGATGTCAGGGATGTAGAGCAGGTTGGCAATATGATGAATCAAATCGTCGATTCGTTCGGCGGAATTGATGTAGTGGTCAATAATGCCCTCCATCATTTTACGTTTAATCCGAAAACCCGAAAAACGGCATGGGAACTGGAGTGGAAGGATTACGACCAGCAAATCGCCGGAAGTCTCCAAGGTGCTTTTCAAATTTGTAAAGCGGCAATGCCGATTATGAAACATCATATGTCAGGACGGATTATTAATATTGCCAGTAATTTAATTGATTTCCCTGTGGTGCCGTACCATGATTATTCGACAGCAAAAATGGCGCTGCTCGGGTATACAAGGAATCTCGCAAAAGAGCTTGGTTCCTTTGGAATCACGGTTAATGCGGTTTCACCAGGGCTCACCAATCTAACTGACTCCAGTTCGGAGACAAAAGAGGATGTGAGAGAAATGATTATTGGCTTAACCCCCATGCATCGCCTTGCAATGCCTGAAGATATTGCGGGAGCCGTATTATTTTTAGCTTCTGACTGGGCTTCATTTATTACTGGGCAATGCATCAATGTTGATGGCGGATTAGTAATGAATTAGTTTAATAGGAGGTTTTTTATTATGAATAATGATTTTATTAGCAAAACATTAGAAAAGGTGAGAGAAAAAAATCCGTTGGTACATAACATCACAAATGTTGTGGTAACCAATTTTACCGCAAACGGTTTACTGGCATTAGGGGCATCACCAGTTATGGCCTATGCTCCTGAAGAAGTAGCCGATATGGCGAAAATAGCTGGGGCACTTGTAATAAATATAGGGACCTTAAATTCGGGAGAAATTGAGTCCATGATCATTGCCGGAAAATCAGCGAATGCAAACGGGGTACCGGTGGTCCTTGATCCTGTTGGGGCTGGGGCAACCGCATTCAGGACCGAAACTGCCAAAAGACTGATCAAGGAGATTCACATTTCTGTCATTCGTGGGAATGCTGCAGAAATCGCAAATGTTGCCGGTCTTGATTGGGAGATTAAAGGTGTTGACGCAGGAGAAACAAATGGGGACACAGTGGAATTGGCGATACGAACGGCTCAAAAATTAAATACTGTTGTGGTTATTACAGGGAAGACTGATGCTATTTCAGATGGTCGGAATACCTATGCTGTTCATAATGGTCATGCAATGCTGACAAAAGTGACCGGTACTGGCTGCCTGCTAACCTCTGTGATTGGGGCATTTGCTTCAGTAGAAAAAGACTTCATAAAAGCAGCAACAGCGGCTCTAGTTTATTATGGTACAGCAGCAGAAATTGCTGCTGAGAAAGCAGTAGATCTTGGTCCTGGCAGTTTCCACATTGAATTTTTAAATCAGCTTTACCAAGTTTCCGGAGCTGAAATTGAAAAATACGGTCATTTTCATCAAAAGTAAGGAGAGAAATACCATGGATGTAAGAAAAGCATTAACAATTGCCGGTTCTGATTCTGGCGGCGGTGCTGGAATTCAAGCTGATTTAAAAACATTTCAAGAATTAGGGGTATTTGGGATGTCCGCGGTTACGGCGGTTACGGCACAAAATACATTAGGAGTTCAAGCGGTGTATCCGATGACAACGGAAGCGGTATCGACCCAAATAGATTCGATTGGGGAGGATATGGGAACAGATGCTGTGAAAACAGGAATGTTGTTCAGTTCAGAAATTATTCGAGCTGTTTCTGAAAGAATTAGTTATTACCAGTGGGGAAAAGTGGTTGTTGATCCAGTGATGATTGCAAAAGGTGGAGCGCCCCTGCTGCAAATGGAAGCCATTGAAGCCTTGAAAAAATATCTTTTGCCTTTCGCATGGGTGGTGACGCCGAACATTCCTGAAGCAGAAGTGTTATCTGGAATGTCGATTAAGACTCTCGATGATAGAAGGGAAGCCGCGAAACATATTGTCGATTTTGGGGCAAGGAACGTGGTTATTAAAGGTGGCCATGATGAAGAAATAAAAGAAGCTGTCGACCTTTTATATGATGGGAATGAATTTTACTATTTTAATAGTAAGAGAATTTTAACGAATAATACGCATGGAACCGGGTGCACTTTTTCTGCGGCGATTACAGCAGAAATAGCAAAAGGTGCCACTGTTTATGAGGCTGTTTCGACTGCCAAGGAGTATATCCAGGCGGCAATTGAAGCTGATTTGTTCATGGGAGCGGGCCATGGACCAACAAATCATTGGGCATATAATCGAAAGCGGGGCATTTTAAGTGGAAAGAGTGAATAGAGAGAGGATTAAGAAGGTTTTAAAGGTATATTTTATTATGGGGAGCAATAATTGCTATAAAGATCCCGAAACGGTATTGAAAGAAGCAATCGCTGGAGGAATTACCTTATTTCAGTTTCGAGAAAAAGGAAACGGGGCATTTGAAGGAGCAGCAAAATATAAACTAGCAAGTAGGCTGCAACAAATTTGCCGGATCAACGGAATTCCTTTCATCGTAAACGATGATGTTGAGTTGGCTTTGGAATTGGATGCAGATGGTGTTCATATTGGGCAAGAGGATGATTCGGTTGAGAAGGTTCGTGAAAAGATTGGTAATAAAATTCTCGGGGTATCGGTCCATTCACTTGAGGAGGCTCAGAAGGCAATAGAGTGCGGTGCTGACTACCTTGGAATCGGTCCGATTTTTCCAACAAGTACAAAAGAGGATGTGAAAGCCGTACAGGGTACATTGTTAATTGAAAACCTGCGGGCAAACAGTTTTACGATCCCGTTAGTTGGGATTGGCGGGATTAATGCAGGAAATGCTCTTTCAGTCGTGGAGGCTGGGACAGATGGAGTTTCTGTTATTACTGCTATTAGTAAGGCGGGAGATATAACAGAAGCAGCTAGACAGTTATGGTTTTCGGTTGTTGGGGACAAAAAATCGTAAATAAAGCTTAGCAAGTGTCTCCAAGCAAGCTCCCCAAAAAACAAAACAAAACAAAGCGCCCCTAACCATGGGGGCGCTTTACAACTTTACTGTGTAGCTCCACGAATCTTCTGAATCACCGAATCCACCGTTTTTCCGACCTTGTAAAGAACCTTATCTAAATTTTCTTTCCAAACAGGGGCATTTTCTTTAATGGTTTTACCGATTTTTTCAGCGTTGGCATTTAATTCCTTCTTGATTTGATCCGCTTTTTGCTGCATATTCAGATTCGCTTGTGTCTTTCCAGCAAGCTGATCATTGACAGAGACTACATCAAAGTTCGCACGTGGAACATATGGAAGCGATGCCCTCATCATTTCTTTGAAAATTGGTACAACATTGACAGAACTTGAACCAGTTAAATAATGCTGCCTGTCTGTTTGGTCAAATCCAATCCAGATCGCTCCAACGAGATTTGGAGTGTATCCGACCATCCACTGATCCTTTGTTCCCGAAACACCACTAAAAGGAAGCTGCGTAGACCCTGTTTTTCCGGCAATTTGCACACCTGGAATATGGGCAAGTCGACCTGTTCCTGATTCTACAACGTTTAACAGCATCGATGTCATCTCATCGGTAACCTTTTTGGAAGTCACTTTTGTTTCTTCTGACTTATGTTCAACAATCACATTTCCAGTGGGTCCGACAATTTTTGTAATCAGATGGCTGTCATACCGAGTCCCGCCGTTAGAAAAAGTTGAAAAGGCATCAGCCATTTGCTGAGGGGATACCCCTTTACTCATTCCGCCCAGAGCAATCGCAAGGTTTTTATCTGCCTTGGTGACCGGAATGCCGTATCGTTTTAACGAATCAAGACCTTTATTAAGTCCGATTTTATCCAATAACCAAACAGCTGGAATATTCAAGGACTCTTCAATCGCTTTATACATCGGTACCTTTCCGCTGTAGGTTCTTGAAAAATTCTCCGGTTTATAATTTCCAAAAGAAATGGGCTTGTCTACCAACTCGGAGGAATAATTATATCCTTCTTCAAGTGCAGGCGTATAAACTGCGAGAGGCTTCATCGATGAACCCGGCTGTGCTTTTAATTGCGTCGCCCGATTAAAGCCGCGAAATACATGCTCACCGCGTCCACCTACAAGTGCCCGAACCCCTCCAGTTGAGGGATCTAGCAAAACTGATCCGCTTTGAGCAAGCTTCCCGCCCATACTTCTTGGAAACAAATAATCTTTGCTATAAATATTCTCTAGACCTGTCTGCATATTTTGATCTAACTCGGTATAAATACGGTAGCCGCGAGTTAGGATTTCATCCTGAGTTAAGCCGTAGCGGTTAATCGCTTCATTTAAAACTGCATCAACATAATATGGATATTTTCGGTCAACAAAGCTGCCGCCGCCATTTTGAAGAACAATTTTTTCATTGATTGCCTGCTTGTACTGCTCAGCAGTAATGAAATTAAGGTCCTTCATTTTTGCCAAAACTACATTGCGACGTTTGACGGCCTCATCATAGTTTTTATATGGGTCAAGGTAGTCCGGAGCATGCAGAAGTCCGGCTAAGAGGGCTGCTTCACTAATCGAAACATCCTTAATATCCTTATTAAAATATTTTTTTGAGGCATTTCCAATCCCCCAGGCACCACTGCCGAAGTATACCTGATTCAAATACATTTGCAAAATTTCATTTTTGGTATATACTTTTTCAATTTTCACGGCTAAAAATAATTCTTCCGCCTTCCGCTTATAAGTCCTTTCCGGCGAAAGCAAGGCGTTTTTAGCGAGCTGCTGTGTTAAGGTGCTACCGCCGGCAGTCACATGTCCGGATAATAAATTGCCGAATAGTGCCCGGGCGATCCCTCTGACATCAAAGCCGCCATGCTGATAAAAACGCTCGTCCTCAATCGCCACAACGGCATTCGGAATATATTTTGGAACCTTTTCGATATTTATACCTTGTGTCCGATTGGTTAATACATTCGTTGCCACCTTGCCGTTTTTATCATAAATAACGGTTGGCTGGCTTAACCCTTGTTTTAACGATTCTACATTTGCTCTGAGGGCAATCCAGCCAAAATAAAGAATGGTAAATAAAACAAAAACTAATAAAACTAATAAAATTATTTGTGTAAAATGTCGCTTTTTCCAAAATTGTTTGATTTTTTCCCAATAAGGTTGCAATTTTTCCATTTTATCTCCTAACTTTCAAAGGAATTTTGCTTTTTTTATTATAAGTTTTCTTACAAAAAAAGACCAATTATACGATAATTTTTCCTCTGTGAAAAAATATATTTAAAAAATTTGAAGGCGAAAGGGGATTGCTGTCGTCTATTAAAGTGGAGTAACTGGAAAACAGGAGGAAAATCATGATTACCATTAAAAATTTAAGTCACGAATTTGTGATTGGAAAAAAGGGGAGACAGACAATAATCCCTGTTCTTAAAGATATAAGCTTTAGCGTGGAGCAAGGTGAAATTGTAACGATTGTCGGCCGGAGCGGTTCCGGAAAATCGACATTACTTAATTTGATCAGCGGATTTATTCATCCAAAAGAGGGAGAAATCTGGATATCTGATGAAAAAGTATCGGACTACAATGAAAGCAAGTTTGCTGATTTCCGTATTCAGCATCTTGGGTTCATTTTTCAAAGCTTTCAATTGATTCCGAGTATGACTGCCTTCCAAAATATTGAGCTTCCCTTAATATTAAAAGGTGTCAGTGAACACGAGCGGAAAAAGAAAACAGAGGAAATGCTCATTAAAGTGGGTTTACTGGACTATAAAGACCATTATCCAGGCGAATTGTCAGGCGGCCAGCAGCAGCGTGTCAGCATTGCCCGTGCATTAATCGTAAACCCGCCCATTATCCTGGCAGATGAGCCAACAGGAAGCCTTGATAGTGAAACCGAAGAGGATTTGTTGAGTTTTATTCAAGAATTAAACAGAGACCTTGGAATTACGTTCTTAATTATTACCCATGATGAGAAAGTCGCTGAAATCGGACATCGCATCATTGAATTAAAAGATGGAAGAATGGTGGAGGCGGTGCAGCAATGAGACTAAAAGATCAATTTCGCTTTGTCCGGCAAAATATGAAAAAAAATAAAACAAGGGTGTTTATGACAATTCTTGCAACGGCAATGGGATGTGCTTTTTTAATTGTCCTTGCATCGGTTGGTTTTGGACTGCAAAAATCAGTTGTCGACGAAGTGACGAGCCGAAGAGTGGTAACGCAAATTGATGTACACGGAAAAGAAACTGGTAATAATGGCGGGTTTCGTCAACTAACGATAAAGGATGTTCAAGGTTTTGAAAAAATTAAAAATGTAAAAGCCGTGACACGCAGGCAAATGTTGAGCCAGGAAAGTACCTTTTCAATAGGAAATTATCAGGAAGGAACAGAAACATTTGTTACCCATTTCCCATCTGAAGTCAAAGCGGGTTTTGAATTGTCGAAAGGTCGGCTTCCAAAAAATAAAGATGAAATTATTGTCGGTTATGATTTTCCGCTTAATCTTGTTTCAAAGGATGCTGGGGATGATATTTATGATAAACACGGACAAATCAAAAAAGGGAATCGCTATAATGGAAATTTAATTGGAAAAAATCTTAAGCTGCCTGTAAAGCAATTTTTCGATGGAAAAGAACAAACGAAAACCATTTCACTTACAGTTGTTGGAATTTCTAAAAAGCCAACTAAGGAATGGAATCAGGATCGAAGTGTTTTTATTTCAGAAGACATGTTGAAAGAAATTGAAGTTTTTACGAAAACACCGAAAGGGATTGTTCTGGAACCGGGCAGCAAGGTCAACCAAAAAGATTTGGAACAGCAAAGGGATACATTTGATGAAGTAAAAATTTATGCAAAGAACATGGAAGCGGTCCAAGGTATTGTTGATACATTAAAAAAGCAAAACTATGCTACCTATTCGGTTGTCAATGAACTAAAAGAAGTCAATATGATGTTCACAATTGTAAAAGCAGGTTTGATTTTTATTGGGACTATTGCGATTTTAATTGCTTCAATTGGGATTTATAATACGATGACAATGGCGGTTACGGAGCGGGCACCCGATATTGGAATTATGAAGGCAATTGGGGCAAACCCAAAAGTGATCAAGAGGATCTTCCTGTTGGAAAGCAGTTATATTGGCTTAATCGGGGCGGTGATTGGGACCGTTGTGTCTTATCTTATTAGTTACACCGTCAATTTTGCAATCCCGCTAATTATTAAGCAGGCATTTGGTCAAAAACCACCGGAAAATTTAATTTTTAGCGATATCCCGCTGATTTTGCCGATAATCTGCGTAATCATCTGTTATGTAGTTACGATCATTTCCGGATACCGTCCTGCACTAAGAGCAACGAAAGTAGATGTGCTAAAGGCAATGAGAAGAGAAATATAGAGTCTAGCGTCGTGATTTGCGAAAATCATGTTTTCATGGACAACCATTTCGTTTTCCCCGCATATGTTTATAGAAAAGACAATCGACAACATATGAAGGGAGTGGAAGCATGATTAACTGGAAGGTCCGTTTAAAAAATAAACATTGGGTTCTTGCTTTTGTATCGCAGGTTATGATTGTTTTACAAATGATTTTGTCCGGATTAAATATGTTAGGTTTAATTCATTTTGAACTGACACAAGCGATTCAAAGCTCAGTACTAACCTTTATTAATGCCATCTTTGTTATTTTATCTCTGCTGGGACTCGTTCAAGATCCAACCACAAAGGGATATGGGGATAGTGATCGTGCCATGAGTTATAAAGATCCAAATTAAATATTTACGATTAAAGGGCAGCATTTGGCCGGCAATATCGGTGCTTCCGTTTTTACATTGATTTAAAAATCCATCCATAGTGATGCACTCCCTTTATTTTGAATAGGATAAATTATCCTGTCAAAAAGGGGATTACGAGATGTGGCTTTGGATTAGTCTGGGTCTGCTAGTATTTTTAATCGTTCTTGAGGAAATGATTAATTGGGGATGGAATCGTTATTTATACGGTCCGAATTTGGAACGAAAACAAAAATGGAAAAAAAGAATGCATTCTATTACAGAAAAATGGAAAAAAATAAGAACAAAATCGCAGAGCTCATTACATTGAGCTCTGCTTTTGGGTTAGTTTGAAGTCGGATTGTTTCCCTTATTTTTGTTTAGGTAATCACGAAGGACATTAATGAGGAAAAAGAAAATAAAAAAGATTAAAATGATGTATTCTGCAGGCTCCATAACTCGAAATGGATTTAACGCTTTTTTAATCACACCATTATTGTCGAGTCCCATCAAAATATCGATTCCAATAATTAATGAAAATGAAAATGCAGCTAACAATATGATAACAAAAAATAACTTCAAGGTCTTCACCTACATAATCGTTATATACATATTGTTTGTACCGTTTAATTGTATATACTATTACAGCTTTGGATAATTTGGTGATTTTTGGACAATCTACCCAATATTAGAGAAATTATTGATAAGATAATTTCTAAGTGAGGCGGAGATTGTGTCAATTTTAACCAATATTTTAAAAAAGAAACAGAAAATGCGGCAAAACGATAATTATCGCCAAATGTTGGATCCAGGTAAACCAAAAAATTTACCAATCAATAGTGATTATCAAGAAAATATTTCAAGAATTAAGGGCGAATTTGGGGATAGTACCGATATTGTTTTTCGTGAAATTAGCTTTTCAAAAGTAAAAGGGTCTGTCGTTTATGTGGATGGCTTAGCAGATAACCATACAATTAACGATTTTTTTATTGAAGCATTAACGGAAGAATCGAAAATAGTGGAAATTAATTCCTTTGAATGGATGCTCAATTTTGCAACAGGATTGGGAAGTGTCCAAGCAATCGATAATTGGGACAAGGTTTATGAATTTCTGTTATCCGGCAACACGATTATTTTTCTAGATGGATACAATCAGGCAATCAGTGTTGAGACAAAGGGGTGGGAAAAAAGAGCGATTTCTGAACCTACAACGGAATTATCCATCCGGGGACCAAAGGATTCCTTTACAGAAACATTACGAACAAATACAGCACAAATCCGGAGAAGGATAAAAAGTCCGAATTTATGGCTTGAAACGATTAAAATAGGTACTGTTAGCCAAACAGATGTCGGCATTATGTACATTAAAGGGATTGCGAATGAAAAAATTGTCACCGAAGTGAAAGAAAGGTTAAATCGAATCAATATGGATTCGATTGTTGGTTCAGGCTATATTGAGCAATTGATCGAAGATCAGTCTTGGACTTCATTTCCTACTACCTTTCATGTAGAAAGACCGGATGTGGTGACCTCTCATTTACTAGAAGGGAGAATTGCGCTAATTGTTGATGGTTCACCATTTGTTTTGACGGTCCCGGCGATATTTATTCAATTTTTTCAGGCACCGGATGATTATTATTCTCGTTTTGACCTATCTACTGCGATTCGGTTGTTAAGGATATTAGCTTTTTTCATCGCGATTATGGGACCGGCACTCTATATCTCGGCAACAACCTTTCATCAGGAAATGATACCGACCACCATGGCAATTGCGATTGCAGCACAACGGGAAAACGTACCATTTCCTGCTTTTGTTGAAGCCCTGATTATGGAGGTTACCTTTGAAATACTTAGGGAAGCGGGCCTGAGACTTCCGAGAGCAGTAGGGCAGGCCGTTTCTATCGTTGGTGCTTTGGTTATTGGGCAGGCGGCAGTTCAAGCAGGTTTTGTTTCTCCAGTAATGGTGATTGTGGTTTCCATTACAGCGATTGCCAACTTTTCGACCCCGAGCTTTGCAATGGCAATTGCTGCTCGGTTAATCCGCTTCATACTGATGTTCCTGGCCACCATTTTAGGCTTTTATGGAATTATGTTAGGGATCATGTTTATGAGTATCCATTTATGTTCACTCAGGTCATTTGGGATTCCATATATGATGCCATTAGCCCCATTTAATATTCGAAATCAGCAGGATGTATTTTTGCGCTTCCCAATATGGGCAATGAAAAATCGACCGATGTTTATTAGTAAAGGAAATATGGCAAGAACAGGTGAAAATCAAAAGCCAAGTCCGCCTGATAAAAATAACCAAACCGGAACAAATGGTGAACAATGATGAAAAAATGTTTGCTGTTTTTTTTTCTATTGCTCATGTTTCTTCCAATTGTCTCTGGTTGCTGGAATCAGAAAGAGCTGACGGATTTAGCATTTGTCATGGCGATGGGTGTTGATCGGGGAGAGGATAAAAAATTTCATTTATCCGTTCAAATTGTGAACCCGGGAAATGTTTCATTAGGACAGGGCGGCGGTGGTCAGGGATTGCCGATTGTCGTATATAAAACTGCTGGTAATACAGTAACAGAAGGTGCAAGAAATTTAACAAAGCAAATATCACGGCGTCTATATTATGCTCACACGAATTTGGTTGTTGTAAGTGAGGAAATTGCAAAAACGGATTTCCTCGATATAATGGATGCCTTGGACCGCGATCCGGAATTTCGTACCACAACGGAGCTGGTGGTTGCAAGGCATTCTTCGGCAGAGGATGTGATTTCAACCCTGTCACTTCTAGATAAACTCCCCGTAAATAAGATTACGAAAGAAATCAAAGGAACTGAAAAAACGCTGGGAGAAAATATGCACATCACAATCGATGATATCTTGGCCTCATTAGTATCGAGTGGAAAACAAGCAGTTGCAAACGGAATAAAACTAATTGGTAATAAAGATGAGGTGGGGAAAGCGGATATTCTTCAAAAAACAAAGGCTGACGCTATACCTTCGGCCGATGGACTTGCCATTTTTAAAAGCGGAAAATTACGTGGCTGGGTTGATCAGAAATACGCCCGCGGAGTGGTATGGTTGCTAAACAAGGCAGAAAGTACAGCGATAAATTTGAATTGGAATGGCAAAAAAGCTGCATTAACCATCGCACCGATTCGTTCGAAAACGAATGTCTCAGCAATCATGAAAAATGGAAAACCTGTGATCAATGTATTGGTTGAAAACGAGGGATGGATAAGTGAAGCGAATACTACGATCGATTTGACAAATCCAGAAGTGATTAAAACAATTGATCAAAAAGTTGAAAAAGAAATTAAGAAGGAAATACAAGCAGCAATAAAAGCAGTCCAGAAGAAAAAAAGTGATGTGATTGGCTTCGGTGAAGTCATCCATCGAACCTACCCGACTTATTGGAAGAAAGTAAAAAACGATTGGATAAATCATTTTCCTGAGCTTGAAGTAAAAGTCAAGGTCGACTCTTATGTAAGACGTGAAGGAATACGGGTGAACCCATTCTGGGATAATTTAACAAAATAACCCTTTGAAAAGGGGAAATGGAGTAAATGGAAAAGATCAAAATAAATGCAACCCAGCTTTTCGCCCTTGTTGTTCTATTTGAAATGGGTAGTTCGATTCTCTTTGGGCTTGGAGGAGGGGCAAAACAGGACGCATGGATTGCCATTTTATTCGGATTAACAGGCGGTTTACTCGTCTTTTTCGTTTACTATCGTCTGTTTCTATTTTATCCAGATTTAGTTTTAACAAGCTATTTGCAAAAAATTATCGGAAAATGGCCTGGCAAAATTATTGGTTTATTATATATCAGTTATTTCATCTACCTAGCGGCAAGAGTATTACGAGATTTCGGTGAACTTTTGGTAACAACTGTTTATACAAATACACCGTTATTTGTCATCAACACATTATTGGTTCTGACCATTATATATGGAATTCATAAAGGGCTGGAAGTAATCGCAAGGGTAGCCCAGCTTTATTTTGCGATTGTCTACTTTATGGCTATCGGGGGATTTTTGTTAATTATTTTTTCGGGTTTGATTGATTTTGAATTTCTCAAGCCCATTCTTGAAAATGGCTGGAAACCTGTTATTAAAGCGTTTCTTGGTGAAACTATTACCTTTCCTTTTGGGGAAATGATTGTTTTCACCATGATCCTTCCGTTTGTTAATGAACCAAAAAAGGTGAAATTTGTTTGCGTTGGGGGGATGATTTTAAGCGGGATTAATATTTCCATTACCGCGATTATTACGATTTCGACCATTGGGGCGGATCTTTATACCCGCTCTAATTTTCCATTGTTATCAACTGTCTCGAGAATTCAACTGGCAAATTTTATTGAGCGGCTGGATGTTCTTTTTATGCTTTACTTGATCATTGGCGGCTTTTTTAAAGTCTCACTGTTTTTTTATGCAGCGGTTACGGGTGCAGCAGATATCTTTCAATTTAAACAGAAGGAGAAGCTCTCGTTTCCAATCGGCCTAATTGTTTTGTTTGCTTCTGTAACCATCGCCTCCACATATGCTGAGCACATTAAGGAAGGACTGGTTGTAGTACCAATCTATTTACAGTGGCCATTTCAAATAATCATTCCTGTTAGCTTGCTCATTATTGCATATTTTCGAAACAGCAAGAAAACACCTGAGCTGAATGTAAATTAAAAAAACAACCATTTAGGTTACGAATGGCTGTTTTTGTATGTAATATAAGAATTTATAAATTGCTTTGAGAATGGTCCAACTCCGGCGCCTAGCCCCTCGAGGTCACAAGCCAATCCGCCCAAAAGGTTAAAGAACAACCTTTCGGCCGACTTGTCTTGTGCTTTTCGGGGCTAATCAAGGCGCCTGCGCTTTTCTTAAAAAACAATTATAGGTTTGGAGTTTGCAAACTTTTGAATAATTTTGCCTTTTTGGGATTTGACGGCAATACAATGGTGACTAGCGTTCCTTCGTTCTTTTGACTTTCAAATGTAATGGTTCCTTTATGTGACTGAACAATCTTGAAACTGACCGTTAATCCTAATCCAGTCCCTTTTTCTTTCGAGGAGTAAAACGGCTCGCCAATCTTCGCCAGTCTCTCCTTGGTAATGCCGCAGCCATTATCTCTCACTTTAATGGTTACCTGATCCTGCTTGGTTTTTTCAATGCTAACCCAAACCGTGCCTCCGTTTTGTGAGGCCTCGATGGCATTTTTAACTATATTAATAAATAACTGCTTAAGCTGGTTTGGTTCACATTCCATAAGCGTTTCCTCTTCGGTAAATGCTGATTCGATTTGCACATTGTAAAGACTAGCTTCAGTGTTTAACAGCGAAATACAATCGAACATGATTTTTTGGATATCCGCTTTCGTAAATTTTAGAACCTGTGGTTTTGCTAATAGTAATAGTTCACCAACAATATGGTTGATTCGGTCAAGTTCGTCCAACATGATTTGGTGATATAATTGATGCTTTTGGTCCTCCATTTGCAATAGTTGGACAAATCCTTTCAAAGAAGTAAGCGGATTGCGAATTTCATGGGCGACACTTGCGGATAATTCTCCAACGACTGATAGTTTCTCTGTCCTTCTTAACCGTTCCTCAGTTTGTCTCAGCTTTGATACATCTCTACCATAACCAATAATCCCTGTAATTTCTCCATTGATGACAATGGGAAGGGAGGTCGTTTGCAATGTAATCCTATTCCCCTCGGCATGAGGGATATATATTTCATAAATTACAGGGGTACTATCATCAACAACCGTTGAGATAAATTCCTTTAGGTGGTGGCGGAACCGTTTTGGCAATATGCATTTCACATTTTTACCAATCATTTCTTCTCTTTTAAAGCCGGTAATAATTTCAAACTGCGGATTCAAATTGGAAATGACTCCGTTTAAGTCCATCATATAAACAATATCGGGGCTATATTCAAACAATGATTTGTATTGCTGCTGACTCTCTGCAAGCTTCTTAGCCATGTCTTTTTTTTCTGTTATATCACGGCCAATAATCACCAGGCCCTGTCTAGAACCATCCGAATTAAATAAAGGGACTTTAATGGTATCAAATGTTTTAATAGAGCCATCGGGGATTGAAACGATCTCTTCACAACGGGTCACGGTTCCATTTTTCCATGTTTCTTCATCAGATACTTCGCAATAGCGAAGGGCATCTGCATAATAATCCGAAAAGGCCGCTAATTCAGAGTCTTTTTTCCCACGGTAATCAACATTTTCAAGCTGAAATAACTTTAACCCGAAATCATTTGCTTCAATCCATTTTCCTTCTCCATCCTTAAAGTTTACAAAATCAACCATTGAATTGATTAAGGTGGAGAGACGTTTTTCATCTTCCTTGGAAGCGTGTAATTCTTCTTTTTTACTTATAAAGAAATAAATCCCACTCCCTGTTACAATCACATAAAAGATTTCTTTTAGCCGTTCAATAATCCAAATTAAATGAACGGGGAGAAATTGTTCAATTAAATAATTCGTCCCATATATCCAAATAAAACTAAAAATGAAATATAAAATCACAAGTTTATGTTTCTTCATGTACTTCTCCAGTTCTATCAGAAAGTGATTTTTCTTTGGTTGTTTAAAAAACATTTTCTTACTTTTTTATAGTACTAGATTTTGGCTCCTTTTGGAATAATGCAATTCTGGAAATCTGGATAACTCTATTATTTTAAACTTTTTTAGTGAAAATGAGATATTTTAAAAAAAGGTTACAAATTGGTTACATTGAAGAATAAAAGATTTTACCGGATTTTAACCCTTTTTTCTGGAAAAAACAGTATGATTTGTAGGGAGTATGAAATGAAACGGAAGAGTTTTCCTTTGCCGTATGTGATGGTGATAGGAGTGAGCATGATTGGAAGAAATCTTTAATCATTTATATAAAAAATATCATCAAGATGTTTTTAATTTTTTATATTACATGGTTCATAATCGTGAACAAGCGGAAGACCTTGTTCAGGAAGTCTATATTCGGGTAATAAAAGCGCATAAACAATTTAAGGGGGATAGCAGTGAAAAAACCTGGCTTTTTGCGATTGCAAGAAATGTTGCCATTGATTCCTTTCGAAAACATAAAGGTTGGAAACAGAGGATGATTGACAAATTTGACTATTGGGAACAACAAATTAAAGACGAGTCGATGTCACCTGAAGAGTCTGCATTTCAAAAAGTAGATACTGAAAATATGTTCAGATGCCTTGAAAAGTGCACTTTAGACCAAAAGAGTGTGATTATTCTCCGTTTTCTTCAGGAGCTTTCGATTTGTGAAACGGCACAAGTTTTAGGATGGAAGGAAAGTAAAGTAAAAACCACACAGCATCGGGCTATAAAACAATTAAAAGTTTTAATGGAGGAGATAAGTAACAAAGAAAAAGCAGGATAAAAAATAAATTTTTATTGTGTAATTGGAACCTTCGTTGTCGCGGGGGTTGTTATTTTGTCAATAAATAAAATAATCATTGCTTTGTTTTACCTCATATGTAAAATTATAGAAGAAGGATAAATTTGTAAATTGTGAGGTTTATGCGATGCCAGAAGGAAAGATTTTAGTAGTAGAGGATGAAATCCCGATTCGGAAACTCATTGCATTTAATTTACAGCGGTCAAATTTTGAGGTGATGGAAACAGGGGAAGGAAATAAGGCATTGGTCCTGATCGAAGAACAAACTCCTTCTTTAGTCCTTTTAGATATCATGCTGCCGGATATAGATGGGTTCGAAATTTGCTCAAAAATAAGGGAAAGTCATCCGGAACTTCCCATTGTGATTGTATCCGCCCGCGGGCAGGACATGGAAAAAATCATGGGCTTGGAGCTCGGTGCTGATGATTATATCGTGAAACCATTTAACCCATTAGAATTAGTAGCAAGAATTCGTTCTGTTTTAAGAAGAACAAACCGTACCATAAAACAGCCGGACCCGTTCATTCAAACCGGTCCCTTTCTTCTCGAAATGAAAACACAGCGCTTGTACAAAAACGGCCAATTAGTCAAATTAACGGCGCGAGAATTTCAATTGATTAAACTCTTTTTTGATCGATTTAATGAGCCGCTATCAAGAAATCAGTTATTAGATGCAATTTGGGGACAGAATTATTTCGGAGACCCCAAAACAGTAGATGTACATATTCGTAGATTGAGAGAAAAAATTGAGGACGATCCGTCCCAGCCTGTATTTTTAAAAACCATCTGGGGCATTGGATACTGCTTTCAAAATAATGAGATAACCGAATGAAAAAGGGGATTAAACGAAGGGTTGTTTGGAGTTATTTAGTCCTGATCATCTTTAGTGTTGCCTTATTTGAAGCCATTATCCTGTTCGCATTAAGGGTGTATTATGTGGATGGAATTAAACAAACATTACGTGACCAAGGCAGATTATTTTCATCCTATTATGAAAAGGAATTAATTAACAACGAGCTGCTTAACGCCCCTGGTAAATTATTGAATCAGTATCGATTAAGTGTGTCCGCAGAGGTTCAATTAATTGATTTAAAGGGGAATATTATTGCCGATACCCATCAAAATAACCAAAAAAGTATCGGTGACTATGAAGACGTAAAAAGTGCGTTATCAGGTGGAACCGGCTACCTTGATACAAATGCAGCAGATGGTGAACGAATTTTATATGTTACACAGCCGCTAAAGCGTGGAAGCACCGTGATCGGAGCGATTCGTTTTACCACATCAATGGAACGGTTGAACCATGTGTTTACCAAAAACATGCTTATCCTACTATCATTTGGAGGAATTGTTATCTTAACGGCTGCAATCATTAGCTTTTTCCTGGCAAATACGATTACAAAGCCCATTAGTGCCATTACAAAAGCTGCGGAACAAATGGCGTCCGGGAAGTTTGCAACCAGGATTAAAAAGGAGAATGAAGATGAAATTGGCAAGCTCGCGGACACATTGAATTATATGGCCATACAGATTGAGAAGCATGAGCAATTAAAAAATGAATTTATTGCATCTGTCTCACACGAGCTTCGAACGCCCTTAACTTCTATCAAAGGATGGGCGGTAACATTAAATTCTATGTCAGAAGAGGACTTTTTCCGTGATGGACTGGAAATTATCTCCACAGAAAGTGACCGGCTTAATCAATTACTCAATGATTTGCTTGATTTCTCCAGTCTAACTTCAGGAAAACTGCCATTGGTGTTTGAAAATGTTACATTGGCGCCTCTTCTACAGCAAGTGATTCATCAACTGACTCCAAGAGCACAAAGACAAGGAATCAAGCTTACAGGGCAGATCGACGAAGAACTAGAGCCCGTTCTTGCTGATCAAAATCGCTTGAAGCAGGTTTTAATGAATCTATTGGATAATGCTTTTAAATTCACACCGTATGGAGGAACAATCATTGTAATGCTTAAAAGTAAAGGGAAAGAAGCAATCATTAAAGTCATTGATTCAGGAAGAGGAATTTCTGAAGAGGACCTGCAACTGGTGAAGAAAAAATTTTATAAAGGGAAATCAAAAGGTGCCGGAAGCGGTTTAGGTTTAGCGATTGTCGATGAAATTATTCAGGCTCATCACGGAAAATTTTCGTTATCAAGTAGGAATGGAGACGGGACAACAGCAGAAATTCGTTTACCAATTCAATAGTATAAGAGGAGAATGTTATGTTCGGAAGCCAAATGAAAAAATGGGTTGTTCCGGCTATCAGTATGTTCTTGCTAAGCAGCTGCAATCTTTTTCCGGAGCCTGAAAGTCTCATTCAGGTTCCGAAACATGTGAAAGCGATTGAAACGGAGCAGGGTGATAATTTTATTACAATTGCCTCAAAGTTTTTGCCTAAAGGTACAACCTTTTTGGTACCGAATGGTCCTGTTGGGGCTGATTCGGTACACCCTGTTGATTTAGATGGAGATGGAAAAAACGAATTGGTTGTTTTCTATAGTTCGACCAGCAGAAAAGACCAAGTTGGATTTTTTGTGCTAAAAAAAGATAAAAATGATTGGGGAAAAATCTTTATTAAAAAGGGAACGGGATACGCAGTGAACTGGGCCAATACTGCTGATGTAACAGGAGACAAGCGAATGGATCTTTTAATCGGCTGGCAGGACGTTGTTTCTACAGGGAATACTTTAGAAATCTATTCCTGGAAAAAGAACAAACTGGTGAAGTTACAGAAGTTAAACTATCACGAACTAGAGGCCCTCCAGTTTAAAAATGATTCATTGACAGTTCTTGCGATTTGGCAGCGTGATCTTGCAGATGTTTATAAGGTTCAGCTATTAAAATGGACGGGGACTTTATTTGATGTGGATAAAGTGCATGAATCAACCTATTTCCATACGGTGATCGATTATTATCAACATCGAACTGAAGAGGTTCCTGATGCAGCTTATTATTGGTATTACTTAGCGGATGCACATTTAAAGGCAAATCATCCGGAACTGGCGTTAGCTGCACTTGGAAAAGGAATGAAGCTTCATACTGTGGTTCCGTCCTATAGTACCTTTTTAAAGTTAAAGGAAGAAATCGATAAAAAATTGACAAAAAATAAAGATTCCACCGTTTTAATTGAATATCATGACCCAAATCTTTCCTTCCGTGTTCCTACTAATCTCGCCCCATTTATTACAACGAAAGGCGGCCATGGCGAAAATAACAGTGATATCGTTTCAGTTTTATTTTCTCCTGATCAAAAAAGGCAAAAATGCTTATTTTCCTTCGAAATTTTTACAAATGACCTTTCAGCAGTTAGTAAAGATTCTGACTTGGTAAAAGTTGGTGAGACTAAAAATCATCTTTATTATATAAGAAGAGGAAAAGACGTGAGTGATGATGGAACCAGGCTTGTTAAAGAGGCCATTTCCAGCAGGGAACAAATGATTGCCAGTGTTAAAATTGGTGCCGAATTTCAGGAGTATTACAGCCTCCAAAATGAAAATGTCATTCAAATGGCAAAAGATGCATCCTTAAGATATTGGTATGTATTGAGCGGGGGAAAAATGAAGGATGGAAAAATCGATACCTTCCATCTCAATGATATGGAGTACCGCTATCTTGGCTCTGATTTGGAAACGAAAACAAAACTGTTCAATTATTTATCTAAATCCTATACATTTGATGCTATTGAAACCTTTATTAAAAAGGAAAATATTCTTGAACATAATGGCAGACTCGTCCAGCCGAATGCTGACGGGGGTTCAATGTTAAACTATGATTTGGCAAAAGTCGTGCAGAAAAAGGATAATGGGGAAGAAAAAGAGTTTGATATAAAAGTTCCGCTAGGTGACAGTTATTCTTATGAAGTGATCCATATTGGGTTCCAAAAAACGAACAGCGGTTGGAGAATATTCTCAAATCCCGGTGCATTTTAATAATGATAAAAAGCTTGGGGGTAAATCCCCAAGCTTTTTATAAATACCGAATAAATAGGCAGACGATGAAATAAAATAGGAAATTTACAACGAGAATGCTAAGAATCACGAATACAACATAGTAGAAAAAATCCCTAACCTTTTTTTGCTTTAAAAATTTTTTCATCATCTTAACAAAGAAGCAGTTATTTTATCACTCTTTTAGCGCCAACATATTTTTCTTTCCAGTATGAAAGGTTCATGGACTGAATTTTTACACCATCGGAGGTAGCGCCGATAAACTTTTGACCGCCAATATAAATGGCCACAAATGAAACCGATTTTCCGTTGGTTTTATAGAATACGAGGTCACCAGGCTGTAATTCGTTTAATTTGACACTTTTACCTACTTTATATTGATCGGCACTTGTTCTAGGAATCTTAATATTTACTGCATTTCTATAAACATATTGTGTGTAACCGGAAGCGTCAAATTGCTTTGGATTGGTACCGCCATATTTGAATGGACTTCCTACATACTTTTGCGCATAAGATACAACTTTTTGCCCTTTCGTTTGGGCTGCCTCAGCATTTACACTAATCATAGAAGAGAACAAGAGTAGCACCGCCGTCACAAAAGCTGTTAAAAATGAACCTTTCTTGATTGAAGCATTTAACATGAATATCCCTACTTTCATTTCAATTTTTTCCACATGGTAATCATAATAAATTTTAAAAAATCATTGGTATCTAATCAGTTAAAAATGATTACAAAAAGGTAAAGGTTTTTCCTTTGGCTGTTTTCGTAAAGTTTGATGCTAATGAATAGAGTGGTTGATTTCCACTCCAGGATGCTCGCTTTCCGCGGGGCGGGCGGTGAGCCTCCTCGTCGCTTTGCTCCTGTGGGGTCTCACCTGTCCCGCTACTCCCGCAGGAGTCTCGCACCTTCCGTTCCAATCAACCTTCTTTATCAACAGTTTTCCTATCAAAACCTATTATTAAAACAACATTCTTTTAAAAAAGAGCCTTTCCTTTAAATAAAAAGCCGCATGGATGCATTTCAATTTCCAAGCGGCTTTTCGATTAATATTTAGTTTTATTGGCATACTCAAGGATCATTTTTTTTGTAACCAGTTTGCGAGAAGGGATCATTCCTATTTTCTTAGGTTCATTTAATTGATTTGTAACTTCACTTACCACATTAACCCGCTTCTTCAAGATCCAAAACTGTAATATTCTTTTTAAGAACTTTTGTTTGAAAGAATAAATAGGCAATTCCAATTAATGACCAAACAATACCGCCAATAATGGCATCTGCGTGCAGATTTGACCATAAAATTCCCGTTAATCCTGCTCCTATTAACGGCATAATGATATAAGAGAAAATGTCCTTTGCCGTTTTATATCTTTTTTGGCGGAACACGAAATGAGCAATAACCGATAAGTTAACGAATGTAAAAGCAATTAAAGCTCCAAAGTTGATAACCGACGAAACTAACTCCAGGCTTGGAGAAATAGCCAACATAGAAATGAACCCTACAAGAATAACATTAAAAGCTGGTGTCTGAAATTTAGGATGGACATAGCCAAATAGCTTTATCGGAAGGACACCGTTGCGGCCCATTACATATAAAAGTCTCGATACACTAGCATGGGAAGCAAGTCCGGAGGCAGCCGTTGCTGCAAATGCCCCTGCAACAAGGAAAAGTTTGAAAAGTGTGCCGCCTACATATAAGGCAATTTCAGGCAGTGTATCATCTGTATTTTTGAAATTAGAAACATCCGGAAACAATGCTTGAGCAAAATAACCGGTGACGAAAAAGATGGCACCGCCGATGAAAACCGTCAGCATAATTGCTTTCGGCATAATTTTTTGATTGACTGCTTCCTCCGCGTACATCGTAACGGCATCAAATCCAATAAACGAGAAGCATACGACAGTAGCACCGGTCAAAACAGCACCAAGGTGGACATTGGCATGGAAAAGCGGTTCCGTTGTTAAGATAGTACCTTGACCCATTCCTTGAGAAAATTTGATAAAAGCGAGTACAATAAAGACCACCATTAAAATAATGGAAAAAACAACTAAAATTGAATTCAAGCTTGAGGTTTTTCCCATACTCCATACATTTAATCCTGTGCAGATTGCCACCCAAATGAGGACCCAAACCCATGCAGGCACATTTGGAAAAATCGATACCATATAAATTCGAATAATCAATGCATTTACCATTGGAAGTAGAATATAATCCAACAATGCGGCCCACCCGACAAGAAATCCCAAGAAAGGGCTCATCGTTTCCTTTGTATACGTATACGCCGATCCAGCGCTTGGGAATACTTGGACCATTTTTCCGTAGCTAATGGCAGTAAATAGCATCACGACTAAAGCTGTAAGGTAGGCAAGCGGAACAACCCCATTTGTTCCTTTAGATACAATGCCAAATGTATCAAATGCAATCGTAGGCGTCATATAACCCAAGCCAAGCCCGACAATTGCCCATAGTCCAAGTGAACGCTTAAGTGTAACATTCTCCATATTAACAACCCCCAATGCTCGTCTACCATCTGTAATTGTCATTACAAATGAAAGCCGTTTCATTTTGCGAAATTATAGTTCGAAAGCTTTTTAGAGATAGAAGCCCTCGCTATTCAACAATTCATATATGCCCCCTTCTATATTAAAATAAAATGTAACTGTTAAAAATATTTGCAATTTTCGTGCCAAAATAAATAATTTATCGTTTCGATAAATATAGCCGTGAAATTTCTACAAAAAACGACTATTTGATTAGCAGTAGGATTTCAATTTTTATGAAATTTTGCATAATCTACTCTTTTTTGCATACAAAATTAGTTCTTAAAGATAAAAACAGAGGAACAGCGAAAAACTGTTCCTCTGTTTCTCCTTATATTGTTGTGGTTCGTTCCGCCTCGTCAAAATCTAAGTTTGCAATTTTTACTTTAAAGAACTTCGTTTGGAATAATAAATAGACAAACCCGATGCTTACCCAGACGATTCCCCCAATGAGAGCATCTTTCTGAAGGTTATACCATAAAATTCCTGTTAAACCTGCCCCAAGAATTGGCATGATGAGGTAGGCAAAGATATCTTTTCCGGTTTTGTATCTCTTTTGTCGGAACACAAAATGAGCAATGACAGATAAGTTGACAAATGTAAAGGCAATTAAGGCCCCAAAATTAATAAAAGAAGAAATGAGCTCTAGGCTTGGAGCGATCGCAAGAAGTGAAACAACGCCAACAAGGATGACATTAAAGGCTGGGGTCCTAAATTTTGGGTGTACATAACCAAAAAGTTTTTTCGGCAGGACACCGTTTCGTCCCATAACATATAAAAGACGGGATACACTGGCATGAGAGGCAAGTCCTGATGCAACAGTAGCGGCAAATGCTCCTGCAAGAAAAATCAATTTAAATAAGGTTCCTCCAACATATAAGCCAATCTCAGGCAATGTATCGTCGGTAACTTTGAAGTTCGAAACATTCGGGAATAAGGCTTGCGCAAAATAACCACAGACAAAAAAGATGGCTCCGCCGATAAAAACAGTCAGCATAATCGCACGCGGCAGTGTTTTTTGATCCTTGGCTTCCTCCGCATACATGGTGACGGCATCAAAACCAATGAAAGAAAAACATACCACTGTTGCCCCTGTTAAAATATGCCCGAGGTGGATATTGGAATGGAAAAGTGGTTCTGTTGTAAAGATGGTTCCTTGACCCATTCCTTGAGAAAGCTTAATAAAAGCAAGAACAATAAAGGCTCCAATTAATACGACTTCAAAAACGACCAGAAATGAATTCAAGCTTGAGGTTTTTCCCATACTCCACACGTTAATACCTGTTACGATGGCAACATAGGTGACTACCCAAATCCATGCAGGAACATGAGGGAAAACAGATACCATATAAATACGGATGATGAGTGCATTGACCATTGGAAGAAGGATATAATCAAGAAGCGCAGCCCAGCCGACTAAAAATCCCAGGTGGGGGCTCATGGTTTCCTTCGTATACGTATAAGCAGAACCAGCACTAGGAAACACCTTTACCATCTTTCCGTAACTAATCGCTGTAAACAGCATAACTAGCAGTGCTGTTAAATAGGCAAGAGGGACAACGCCATTTGTTTCTTCCGACACAATCCCAAAGGTATCAAAAACAATCGTGGGTGTCATATAACCTAAACCAAGGCCAACAATGGCCCAGAGTCCAAGTGATCGTTTAAGGCTAATATTCTCCAATACTATCAACTCTCCTTTGAAGCACTTTATTTTTTACTTTTCTGAAAGCGATTTCATTTCAGCTAATTTAAAGATCTATAAAAACCTAAGAAACCGTGGAAAGCCAGTAATTCCGATACCTCCTAACTGTATTGATAAATATTTAACTATTATAAATAGTTGCAATTTTCATACCAAACTTACAAACAATAATTTTTTATGGAAAAAGTTTGTTTCATCACGTTTTTTAATAGCTTTTATAAAAATTAACCAAAAAATTTTATTTAACCATGCATAAATTATCTAGATATGCATAAAAAGTTCCTCGAAAAAAAATAGCCAAGGGACTTTTTTATTAGGCTGTGTTAAGGGTCATTATTGATTTTTTAACCATGTTGATTGGAGCGGAAATCAACAGTCAAATTTAACACAGCCTTTTATTAAAATCTTGCAAATTAAAACTTGTGTTATCTGAAGGTTCAGAATAAAATTAAGCTAGCATACTAACCGGTGGGTATGTTTTAGGGGCAATTTGCATATTATTTTTTTGGTAATAGGAAAGATTCTATGAATTAGAATGGAGTGAATGGTATGCATTTACGACTTACCGATGAACAAAAAATGGTGCAAAAAACAATTAGAAGATTTGTAGAAAAAGAATTAATGCCGCTTGAAAACGATGTGCTCAGAAATGAAAGAGAGGGCAGGCCCAGCCTTCCGCCGGGCAAGCTGAAAGAACTGCAATTAAAGGCGAAAGAAGCGGGTTTTTGGGGAATCAATACACCGGAGGAATATGGAGGCGCCAATCTTGGCCAAATGATGATGGCAATTGTATTAATGGAAGTTTCCAAAACCTTTGTGCCTTTTCAGTTTGGCGGTTCTGCCGATAATATCCTTTATTATGGTAACGAAGAACAAAAGAAGAAATATTTAATTCCAACCATAAATGGTGAAAAGAAATCCTGTTTTGCAATGACCGAGCCTGGTGCCGGATCTGATACAAGAAATATAAAAATGTCTGCCGTAAAAGATGGCAATGAATGGGCGCTGAATGGGGAAAAGACGTTTATCACCGGTGGAAATGAAGCTGATTTTGTAATGGTAATTGCGATTACTGATACGGAGCTCCATCAAAAGACATTGGGGCGTGAAGGGGTTACTTGTTTTATTGTCGACAGAGAAATGGGCTGGAAATCCGAATATATACATACAATGGGAGAATGGGGACCAGCCGGCTTAGTCTTTGAAAATGTCCGTGTGCCGCAGGAAAATATCCTTGGCGAGCTTCATAAAGGTTACAATATCGGGCTTGAATGGATCGGGTTTGCCAGATGGATTGTCGGTGCAAGAGCAGTCGGTGCAGCGGAGCGCTTACTTCAGATGGCAATTGATTACTCTAAAGAGCGGATTACCTTTGGCAAGCCGATTGCTGAAAGGCAGGCAATCCAGTGGCAGATTGCGGATTCAGCGGTTGAAATTGAAGCAGCGAGATGGCTGGTATTAAATGCAGCGTTCACACTGGACCAAGGGGAAGACAATCGCCATTTAGCGTCGATGGCCAAATTATATGGTTCAAATATGGGCAACTGCGTTGTCGACCGCGTATTGCAAATCCATGGAGGCATGGGATATACAAAGGAACTTCCAATCGAACGCTGGTACCGAGAAGCAAGACTTTGGAGAATCTATGATGGCACAGATGAAATTCAGAAGATGATTATTGCTAGAAACTTGATTAAGGGGCATGTAAAAATAGGACAATATGTTTAATAGGAAAGAATTGTAAGAATTCTTTTTATCATAGTAAAATAAAAAGAGTAATAGATTTGAATGGTGGAAGGGGTTTTTAATATGGCAGGAAGGTTTGAAGGGAAGGTCGCATTTGTAACAGGAGGAAGCCGCGGGATTGGAAAAGGAATTGTTGAACTTTTTGCAGAAGAGGGTGCCAAGGTTGCCATAATTGATTTAAATGAAGATGCGTTAAATGAAACAACAAGTGAATTTAGAGAAAAGGGATATGAGGTTTATTCGAAAGTAGCAAATGTGGTTGATTCCGAGCAGGTGGAAACAGCAGTTAAAGAGATTTATGAAACATTCGGTTCCGTTGATATTCTTGTCAACAATGCGGGCGTGATTCGTGATAACATGTTGTTTAAAATGACGGATTCCGATTGGCAGATGGTGATGGATGTTCATTTAAAAGGTTCTTTTAATGCCACCCGGGCTGTGCAAAAATACATGGTAGAAAAGAAATACGGCCGGATTATTAATATTTCCTCTACCTCTGCGCTTGGCAATCGCGGTCAAGCCAATTATGCAGCAGCCAAAGCGGGGTTACAGGGTTTTACCAAGACTTTGGCGATTGAACTTGGTAAATACGGAATCACGGCAAATTCAGTAGCACCAGGTTTTATTGAAACAGAAATGACCAGGGCAACTGCAGAAAGAATCGGGATTCCATTTGAGACTTTGGTCGAGGCCAGTGTGTCTCAAATTCCTGTTGGCAGGAGCGGAAAGCCAGCTGATATTGCCAATGCGGTTGCTTTCTTTGCCGATGAAAAAACATCTTTTGTCAGTGGGCAGGTTATTTATGTTGCCGGTGGTCCTAAATGCTAAACAAGTGAGGTGGGATGGAATTGTTTAAACAACATATTGGCAAGCGATCAACCAAAGTTAAAAATGCCGTTGAAAGAGGGGCTGTCAAAAAATTTGCTGAAGCTATTGGCGATATGCAGCCAATTTATTTTGATGAAGAGGTTGGAAAACAATCAAGGTATAAAGCCAATATTGCCCCCCCTACTTTTCCAAGAACATTTAATTATGGGGAAATTGAAGGATTCCATCTTCCTGTTAAAGGCTTGATTCATGGGGAACAAACCTTTCATTATGCTCGGCCGCTGTTGGTAGGAGAAGACATTTTCTGTTATTCTGTCGTGAAAAGCTATATGGAGAAAAAAGGCGGCTTTGGTAATATGGGTCTTCTTGTCCTTGAAAGCTTTGGGGAGGATGCAGCCGGAAATACCATTTTTAGCTCTACCATGACGATTGTAATATCTGAAGCGGTGAGGAAGGTGTTAACGCAATGACTCTTGCACAGTTACAGGTCGGAGAATCGATAAAAGAGGTTCAGCTTGAACCTGTTTCAAGGCTCGACTTAATTAAATACGCAGGTGCATCCGGCGATTATAATCCGATTCACACGATTGATGAAGAAGCTAAAAAAGCCGGACTGCCGGCTATTATTGCCCATGGGATGTGGACGATGGGAAACCTCGCCAAGCTGTTTACTGCCAATTATGAGGAAGGGTTCATTCAGGATTATTCCATCCGATTTAAAGGAATGGTCTTTTTAAACGATGTCGTAACGCTTAAAGCGATTTTAATAGAGAAGAAGGACCCGAACCTCCACTTTAAAGTTGAAGCAATTAATCAGGATGAAAGAGTGGTGTTAAAAGGGGAGGTTGTGTATCACCTGTATTAATAAAAAGAATAAGGAGACAGTAAAAAATCTTGTCTCCTTTATATTTTAAAGCCTGTGTAAATTGACAATGTTGATTTTTTTAACCCTGTTGATTGGAGCGGAAGGCTCGAAGACTCCTGCGGGAGTACGGGGAGGGGAGACCCCGCAGAAGCGCAAGCGTCAAGGAGCCTCTCCGGACCGCCCTAAGGTGCGCGAAGTGCTTGGAGCGGAAATCAACAAACAAGTTTAACACAGCCATTTTAAAAAAGTGAAAGGATTGATTTTGTGGAGCTCAAAGAGCTGCTCGAAACAAATACCGCTCAGTTTGGGGAATATCCTTTTCTGTATTTTAAAGAAAAGCACTACACCAATGTTGAGACAAAGAATTATGCGGATTGCTTAGCAGCAGGTTTAAGAAAATTAGGGATTGCGAAAGGGGACCGGGTCATGGTCGTGATGCCCAACTGCCCTGAAGTCCTATTTGCCTACCAAGGAATCTCACGTGCAGGCGCAATCATCGTTCCCATCATGTTTACCCTTCATACAAAAGAAATTCAATATATTGCCCACAATTCCGGTGCCAAAGCGGTAATTACCTCATCACAAGTTTTGGAAAAGATAGAAAAAGCATTAGAAGAACTGCCAGTAAAACCTCTCATCATCGCAGCAGACCAGCCTTCAAACACGAATCTATTAAATTTCTACGATGTAATGGAAGATTTAATTCAAGATCAAATGGATAGAAACACAAATGAGGAAGACACAGCCGTTATTCTCTATACATCTGGAACAACCGGAAATCCAAAAGGTGTTATGTTAACCCATAAAAACTTATACTCCAATGCCTTAAATTCAGCAAAACATAGCGGAACTGAACGCGGGACAACGCTGGGGGTTCTTCCCCTTGCCCATGTCTATGGACTGACTGTTTCTAATATCAGTTATTTAACAGGAAGTTCAATTGTTGTTTTTTCTCAATTTGATATAAAAGAAGTTTTTAGAGCGATTGAGCAATTTAAGGTAAAAACGTTTTCTGCTGTTCCGGCGATGATTCATGCCATGGTGTCCTATCCCGATGCAAAGAGATTTGATACCTCTAGTCTGGAATCGGTTGGATCGGGTTCTGCTCCGTTTCCTGTTGCATTACTTCATGCTTTTGAGGAAAAGTTTGGAGCAGTAGTGTACGAGGGATATGGGTTATCGGAGGCAGCACCAGTGGTAACGGCCCATCGGAAAGGCCTGGTCATTAAACCCGGTTCGGTTGGAGTCCCAATCCCTGGGGTGAAAGTGAAAGTTGTCGACGACCTCGGAGTAGAACTTCCAATCGGTGAGGTTGGCGAGTTGATTGTCCGCGGCAATAATGTCACGCCCGGCTATTACCAAATTCCAGAAGAATCAATGCGGGTATTAAAAGAAAAATGGTTGCATACGGGTGATATGGCCCGGATCGATGATGAAGGCTATGTCTATATCGTTGATCGGAAAAAGGATTTAATTATCCGCGGCGGTTTCAATGTGTACCCGAGAGATGTCGAAGAAATTCTTAATGCTCATGAAGAGGTGTTTGAGGCGGCTGTTGTTGGGGTGCCGGACGAACGAATGGGAGAGGAAATGGTTGCCTGTGTCGTGAAAAAGTCGGGTTCAAGAGTATCTGAGTATGAATTAATCCGCCATTGCCAATTTCATTTGGCCAAAAACAAAACTCCGAGAAAAGTTATTTTTCTTGAGTCGCTTCCACGTAATGGTGTAGGGAAAATTTTAAAAACGCAACTGAGGGAAACAGCGATAGAAAATTTTATTCGTTGAAGGGAGAAGGATCGATGGAAGGAAGAAAAATGTTAACGACGAGCAACAGGGGATTACTGGAGGATTCATTTCCGTATCGATTATACCAAAAGGCTAAGAGGCAGGGAACATGGAATCCGGCGGATATTGATTTTAGTCAGGATCAAAAAGACTGGAAAACAATGAATAGTGAACAGCAAGAAGATATTTTACGGCTTATCTCTCAATTTCAGGCAGGCGAGGAAGCAGTAACGCTTGACCTTTTACCGCTGATTATGGCGATTGCCAAGGAAGGACGTCTTGAGGAGGAAATGTTTTTAACCACCTTTTTATTTGAGGAAGCAAAGCATACAGAGTTTTTCCGCCTTGTGCTAAATGCGATTGGCGAAAAAGGAGACCTCTCGCATTTCCACACCGGCACTTTTAAAACCATTTTCTACGAAATTCTGCCAACGACCATGGAGCGGCTGGTTACGGATCAATCTCCTGAGGCAATTGCTGAAGCGTCAGTAGTTTATAACATGTTTGTCGTAGGGGTATTAGCCGAGACAGGTTATTTTTCTTTTTATAACGCACTTGAAGCAGCTAGAATCATGCCCGGGCTTTTAGAAGGAGTAGGAAACCTGAAAAAGGATGAATCGCGACATATCGGATATGGCACTTTCCTGCTGCAGCGATTAATTTGTGAACATCCACATCTCTTTGATTTTGTTGCAAATAAGATGGCTGAACTAACACCACTTGCGGTCAGGTTAAACCAAGAAGGGATTGACGGAAGGGAGGTAAGTTCATTTGGTGGTAATCCCGAGGATATCATGAATTTTACGATGAAACAGCTGTCGGTCCGAATGGAAATTTTAGCAAGGGCGAAGGGCAAGAAAATAGAAGAGATTTATAGATTTACGGAAAGTGATCTTGGAGTTTTATAGATTTTACTAAATGGAGGAGTGGATATTTGAATGAAAACGACGATTTCACAGTTTATGCTCCGTTCAGGAATTTACAGCGGCTCCAACTCCCGGGCACTGGTACCAAGCTTGTTTGCCGGTCTTGGTGCGAAAAGGGTAGTACTTTTTAGTGACAGAGGGTTGGAAAAAGCGGGTGTGGTGGAAAAAGTAGCCGATCTATTTAAGTCGTCCGTCGTGGGCAGCGGTCCGGAGCTAGTTGGTACATATCTGGATATTTCTCAGGATGCGGAGAGCCGCTGCATTAATGAAGCAGCAAGGTATGCACGAGAATTTGGGGCTGATGCGTTATTAGCTGTTGGCGGCGGCAGTGTTTTAGATACGGTAAAAGGGGTAAAGTATGCACTTCATAAGGGGCTAGCGGATATTAAGGAGGCGATTTCGGGAGGTCTTTTATATGAATCGTTTCCGAAGGCCGGATTCATCCCGATTCCACATATTGCGATTCCAACAACAGCGGGTACGGGGTCGGAGGTTTCGCCGATTGCAGTCATCTTTAATGAAGATATTCAAATGAAGACCAATATTATCCATCCGTTTATTAATGCGGATATGGCAATTTTGGATCCGGATTTAACGGTCGGGCTGCCTCCGATGATTACGGCATTTACTGGTTTTGATGCGTTAACACATGCAATTGAAGCGCTTGCTTCGCCTACGGCAACGGCCTTAACGGATGCACAGGCACTCCATGCTATCCGCCTAATTGAAAAAAATCTTCCTGTGGCTATTGCTGATGGCGGGAATCTTGAGGCGCGTATGGATTTGCTGCAGGCAAGCTTGATGGGGATTACGGCGTTTAGTTTTGCCCTGAATGCGATTCCTGTTCACAATCTGGCCCATGCTTACGGGGCAATGTTCCGCATTCCGCATGGTTTAGCCAACGCAGTCTTTTTACCAGTAGTGATGGAGTATATTCCGCAGTTGTATTTGCCGAAAGTGTCTGAGCTTGCGGAAGCATTGCGAGTGGATGTGAAGGGGGATACTTCGGAGACTGCTTTGGAAAAGGTCGTGGAGAAAATTCGCCTGCTTCAGCATAAGGTGGGGTTGCCGGCTGATTTCAAAGAGTACAATATTTCGGAAGAAGCCCTTCAGAGAACGATTCCGGCTGTAATGAAGGATCCAGCCGCTGTAAGCTTCCCTCTTCCGATAGAATTGATTGAGGCGATTGGGCAAAGCGTGGCTCCATTAGGTGTGAAGTAGATCGAGGTTGTTTGAATGCACATGCTTTTGTTGGGCTGTGTTCATTTGTTATTGCTGGAAGAGCAAAAATTACGGGGGAAGACGAGGTGGCATCCTTCCAAGGGTGCTGGAAAGACAAAAATTGCTGGAAAGTAGAAAAAGTGTCATCCAGAGTGGCTGGAAAGACAAAAATCGTTAGAAAAACAAAAAAGCGACCTTCCAGAGCTTAATCGAGGCAAAATCTCCATAAAACTAAGTAAAACAGTCAGATTTATTTTGTAACCTCCTTCAGAATATTATATAATTTTCGTTAGGGTCATTCCCCAAAGGGGTTTGTCCGTATATTTTATTCGATTAAGGAGTAATTCAGATGGAAAAAGTATTGATTTTCGGGCACAAAAATCCCGACACAGACACAATTTGCTCTGCACTAGCCTACGCAGATTTGAAAAAACAATTAGGAATGGATGTTGAACCAGTTCGCCTGGGTGAAGTCAATGGCGAAACGCAATATGCCTTAAACTATTTCAAAGCCGAGGCTCCACGCTTGGTTGAAACTGTTGCTAATGAAGTCAACTCTGTTATCCTCGTTGACCACAACGAACGCCAGCAAAGTGCAAGCGACATTTCAGATGTTCGTGTAATTGAAGTGATCGACCATCACCGTATCGCTAACTTTGAAACAAGCGATCCATTATACTATCGCTGCGAACCAGTTGGCTGTACAGCTACCATTTTAAATAAAATGTACAAAGAAAACGGTAAACAAATCAGCAAAGAAGTTGCCGGTCTTATGCTTTCTGCAATCATTTCTGACTCTTTATTATTCAAATCACCAACCTGCACAGAACAAGACGTTGCTGCAGCACGTGAATTGGCTGAAATCGCGGGTGTGGACGCCGATACCTATGGCTTAGAAATGCTAAAAGCCGGTGCCGATTTGAGCGACAAAACAACAGAACAGCTTCTTTCCCTTGATGCAAAAGAATTCGAAATGGGTTCAAGCAAAGTAGAAATTGCTCAAGTCAATGCCGTGGATACAGACGACGTCCTTTCACGCAAAGAAGAATTAGAAGCAGCAATTTCAAAAATTGTTGCTGAGAAAAACTTGGATTTATTCCTATTCGTTGTTACGGACATCTTAACAAACGATTCCGTTGGACTAGCGATTGGCAGCAAAGCAAACGCGGTTGAAAAAGCATACAATGTAACACTTTCAAATAACACTGCCGTGTTAAAAGGCGTAGTTTCCCGTAAAAAACAAATTGTCCCTGTCCTAACTGATATCTTTACAAAAGGTGAATTGTAAGAAGAAAAACCCATCATGTATCACTGAAGTGACCCCTAAAAGTTAGACACGGTTATTTCATTAGGCAGCGTGTGTAAAATGAGTTCGGTATTGTACCGGACTCATTTTTAATTTTGCCTTGATCCGTTTCGTATTATAGTAATTAATATATTTTTGTAATTCTACTTTAAAATGTTCGACACTCTCAAATTCTTTTATGTAGAGGAACTCAGATTTCATAATTCCAAA